>NZ_CP071462.1:318624-637248 GCF_017352155.2 Haloterrigena alkaliphila | reverse complement strand
GGACGCTCGAGGCCGTCGAGATCCTCGGCGAGGAGTTCCCGGAGACCGATCTGGTCGCCGGCAACGTCGCCACGCCCGCGGGCGTCGAGGATCTGGCGGCTGCGGGCGCCGACTGCGTGAAGGTCGGCATCGGTCCGGGTTCGCACTGCACCACCCGAAAGGTCGCCGGCGCGGGGGTCCCGCAGCTAACGGCCGTCGACGACTGCGCGGACGCGGCCGAGGACCTCGACGTAACCATCTGCGCCGACGGTGGCATCCGGACCTCCGGCGACGCGGTGAAGGCGCTGATGGCGGGCGCCGACACCGTGATGATGGGCAGCCTCTTCGCCGGCACCGAGGAGGCACCCGGCGCAGTCGTCGAGGTCGACGGGACCCGGTACAAGCGCTCGCGGGGGATGGCGACGACGACCGCCGCCGAGAAACGGGACGACAAGGAAGAGAACGTCCGCGCCGACGAGGGCGTCGAGGCGCTGACCCCCTACAAGGGGCCGATCGCCGACGTCGTCGCGGAGTTCTGCGCGGGCATCCAGTCGGGGCTCTCCTACTGCGGCGGCCACACGATCCCCGAGGCGCGCGAGAAGGCGGAGTTCATTCGCGTCGAAGCCAGCGCAAAGGAGCGCGAGGGCTACCACGCGGACCACGACTGGGAGGGCGTCAGCGTCGACAGTAAAGGGGCGGCCGCCGACGAATCGGAGTCGGACGGCGCCGCGAACGCCACCGCCGAAGGCGACGACTGAAACCCCTCGTCGCCGTCCGCTTACTCGTCGCGGCCGGCGTACCACTCCGCGAACTCGGCGAGTGCGCGGCCGCGATGGGAGATCGCGTTCTTCTCCTCGGTGCTCATCTCGGCCATCGTCTGCCCGTTGTACTCGAAGATCGGGTCGTAGCCGAAGCCGCCCTCGCCGCGCGGGGCGACGAGCGTGCCGGCGACCGAGCCCGCGAACGTCTCGGTTCCAGTTTCATCTGCGTAGGCGAGCACGGTCCGAAAGCGTGCCCGCCGGTTCTCTTCCTCGCTCGCGAGCCGCCAGAGTCGCTCGACGCCGACGGTGTCCTCGACGTAGGCCGAGTACGGCCCCGGGAACCCCTCGAGCGCGTCGACGAACAGCCCCGCGTCGTCGACGAGCACCGGGTCGTCGCTTCCCAGTTCTTCGAACGCCTCGCGGGCGCCGTGAGCCGCGATCTCGGTCAGCGAGTCGCTCTGGACCTCGGTGTAGTCGTACTCGACCTGTTCGACGGGCTCGAGGTCGGCGAGGTAGTCTCGGGCCTCGCGGACCTTCCCCTCGTTGCCGGTGACGAATCGAATGGCCATGTGCGAGCGACGTGGCGGCGACGGCAAAGCGTCGTCGGTTGCGTCGCGCCGACGCCGGCCGCGGTCCGCGACGACCGCGGCACTCACCTACAACTCGAGCGCGTCGATCACGCTGGCTTCGGCCTTCCGCAGGTGTTCCGCCGCGGTTCCGGGCGCGCAGTTCAGCGCCGCGGCGACGTCGTCGACGCTCGCGGTCCGCGGAACGTCGAAGTACCCTAACTCTCGCGCCGTCCGCAGCGCCTCGCGCTGGCGGTCGGTCAGGGAGCCGACCGCGGCGTCGCCGCCGTCGTACTCGCCGACGCGGCCGACGGTCGCCTCGATCCCGTCGGGGATCCCCTCGAGGGCGCGCCGGAGGTCGTCGGACTCGCCGACGACCGAGAAGCGGACCGTCCAGTCGGAGCGGTACTCGATCGGCGGCAGGACGACGAGGCTCCCTCGCGTGAAGGAGTCGAGCAGGCGCTCGTCGACGTCCTCGGGGACGTCGCGGACGTAGACGGTGAACGTCCGCTCGCCGGTCCTGTTGAGGTCGTAGTCGCCGACCTGTTCGGTCCGCTCCATCGCGGCCGCGTAGGCGTCCGGATCGCCGACGACGTGGAAAATGAAGGCGTGGTCGTCGTCTCCGGCGAGGTTGCCGTGGACCATCCGATAGGCGTCGAAGTCGTCGCTGTCGGCGACGAACCGGTGCATCGGATGGATCGTCTCGGCGTCGTACCGGAGCGTGAGCCGAACGGTCTTCACGAGCGGAAGGCCGGGCTCGAGTACATAAATAGCCTAGCCAGTGGCGCAGAACCGACTCTCGCCGACCGTCCGTACCGTCGCCCATGTCATCGGAGTCGACGCTCGAGTCTCGGTCGGCCGAGTCCGGGCCGACACCGGACCTCGAGGCGCTGCTCGGCGAGTCGGTCCTCGCTCGAGACGACCACCTGAACGCGCCGGGGGTCGTGATCCGGCCGGACGAGGTACAGGACGTCCTCGCGACCTTGCGCGACGAGGCGGGGTTCGACCACTGTGCCTGCGTCACCGCCCAGCAGTACGCGGACCGATTCGAGACGATCTACCACCTGCGGTCGTACGACGATCCGACGCGAGAGGCGTCGGTCGTCGTCCCGACGCCGGTCGACGACCCGGTCAGCGAATCGGCCGAACCCGTCTTTCGAACCGCCGACTGGCACGAGCGCGAGGCCTACGACCTCGTCGGGATCGAGTACGAGGGCCACCCCGATCCCCGCCGGATTCTACTCCCGGAAACCTGGCAGGGCCATCCGCTCTCGCGGTCCTACGATCAGGAGAAATCGCAGGTCGTGACCCTCTCCGAGCACGCGAATCCGATCGCGGACGACGAGCACGACGCCGTCTCGGACACGATGTTTCTCAACGTCGGCCCGCACCACCCCTCGACCCACGGCGTCATGCACGTGAAAGCGGTGTTAGACGGCGAGACGGTCGTCGACGTCGACCCCGACATCGGCTACATCCACCGCTGCGAGGAGCAGTTGTGCCAGCAAGGGACCTACCGCCATCAGATCATGCCCTACCCCGATCGCTGGGACTGGATGTCCGGGTTGTGCAACGAGTGGGCCTACGCCCGCGCCGCCGAGGACCTGGCGGACCTCGAGGTTCCGGAGTACGCGCAGGTGCTCCGGACGATGGGTGCCGAACTCTCGCGACTCGCCTCCCACTTCATCTCGCTCGGCACCTACGCGCTGGACGTCTTCGGCGAGTTCACCGCCGCCTTCCAGTACGCCATCCGCGACCGCGAACTCGTTCTCGACCGCCTCGAGGACCTGACCGGCCAGCGGATGATGTACAACTACTTCCGGCTGGGCGGGGTCGCCTGGGACCTCCCCGAGCCCCGCGAGGAATTCATCGACGAAACGCGCGACTTTCTCGACGGGCTCCCTGCCAAGATCGACGAGTACCACGATCTGCTGGTCACCAACGAAATCTTCCAGCACCGCTGTCTCGATACCGGCGTCCTCGAGTCCGAGGTCGCCAAACGGTACGGCTGTACCGGCCCGGTCGCCCGCGCCTCCGGGATCGAGTACGACCTCCGCCGGGACGACCCCTACGGCTACTACGACGAACTCGAGTGGGACGTCGTCACGGAACCCGACGGCGACAACTACAGTCGCGTCCTCGTTCGACTGCGCGAGGTCGAGGAGTCGGCCAAGATCGTCGCGCAGTGTCTCGACTTGCTCGAGGAGTGGCCCGAGGACGAACGGACCGTCCAGAGCAACGTTCCGCGGACGCTCAAGCCGGCGCCCGACACCGAGACGTACCGCGCCGTCGAGGGCGCGAAGGGTGAACTCGGGATCTACGTCCGCGCGGACGGCTCCGCCACGCCGGCGCGGTTCAAGATCCGGAGCCCGTGTTTCTCGAACCTCTCCGTGCTCCCCGAGATCGCCGAGGGGGAGTACATACCGGACCTCGTCGCCGCGATCGGCAGTCTGGACTGCATCATGGGCGAAGTCGATCGCTGACCGGGGTACCGAAGCCGCGAGAAATCGGATCGAGCGCCGGTCAGTCGTCCGTTTCGCTGTCGTCGACGATGACCTCGACGGGTTCGTCCTGCCGGTCCGCGCCGCCCTCCGAGGCGCCCTGCTCCTGGTGCCAGAGGAGGCCGCCGGCGACGAGGACGACGATCCACGACCGCCAGTTGGCGAGGTTCAGCGTGTAGCCGACGCCGAACGGCTTCTCGACGAGCATCCCCTCGCCGGGCTGCCAGTACGAGGAGATCATCCGTCCGATGCTGGGTCGATCGAAGTTGTACGGTACGCCGAGAATCTCTCCGGACGTCGGTTTGTCTGCCATGCGCAAACGTACGTCCTCACCTGATAAGAGTATTGGGTCATCATCTCTCCCAACGGGGTCGAGCGCTTGCGCCGGCCTCGAGGGGATCGACCCCTCGTTGCTCACTGCTCCAGCAGGGCGCCGATCAGCTTCGACTCGGCCTTCTGCAGGTGTTCCGCCGCTGTCGCGGTCGCACAGTCGAGTTCGCGGGCGACATCGGCCGTCGTCGCCCGACGGGGAACCTCGTAGTAGCCGATCTCGAGGGCGACTTCGGCGGCCTCGCGCTGTCGTCGGGACAGTCGGCCGACGGCGCTCGTCGGTGCCACGGTCTCCCCGCCGACCGCCTCGATGGTGACGCCGACGCCGTCGGGGACGCCCTCGACCGCGTTCTGGATGTCGGCGTCCGTGCCGACGATGGAGAACGTGTTCGTCCCGTCGTCGTGGCACTCGATCGGCGGGACGGTGATCAGGCTCCCCTGCGTGAAGTTCTCGAACAGGAGCCGGGCTGCGTCGGCGACCTCCCCCTCGAGGAAGCAGTGACACTCCCGGTCGGTGAGCGGGAGGAGCTCGTACTCGTCGGCGTTCTCGCTGGCCGCCAGTTCGGCTTCGAACCGCCGGTAGTCGCCGCGGAGCCACAGCAGGAACGCCGTCGGCGGCGCCGCGACGTTCCAGTTGACGATCCGAACCCGGTCCAAATACGACGCCTCGCCCGCGAGTCGTCGATACAGCGGCGGCGCGTAGTCGCCTGCGGGGTCCAGCGTGATGCGAACGCGTTTCATCGGTCGAAATCCTGTTGGCCGTTCGACAGCCACCGTCATAAACGAGGCCGAAATATTCGGCCACGCGGTTTCCACTCGCCACCCCGTACGACCGCGTATGCAGCGAAACGTCGGCGGAACCGATCGTATCGTTCGCGGCGTGCTCGGCATCTGGCTGGTCGTGATGTCCGCGGCGGCCTATCAGGACGGAAAGCGAGAGCGCGCGGCCATCGCGGGCATCGCCGGAATCGGGCTCCTCCAGAACGCGTGGATGCGTTTCTGTGGCGGCAACTTCCTGCTCGGGGTCGACACGACCGGGGACTCCCGATCCGCGGAGTGAGGTCGTCGATCGATCGGAGCGTCACACGTCGTCGCTGACGTACCGGCCCCGCCCCTCCACGTCTCGCAGGCGCTCGAGCACGCGCTCCTCGCCGACCTCGCGGTAGCCCTCGCGGAGCGCCTCGCGCAGCGGCTCGGGGTCGTCCGCGGTGCCGACGAGGCTCTGGTCGAAAACGTGGACGTCCATCGCGTAGTCCTCGACGTGGTCGGTGTGGTAGCCGAGGCCGAAGTCGATGAGGTACGACCGCTCGGCGTCCTGCTCACGGTCACCCTCCGTTCGCTCGTTCGGCGGCGCGTCGCGCTGCTCGCGGCCGTCAGCCGTTCGCTCGTCCCGGGACGCGTCGCGTCCCGCACGCCCGACACGCACATTTCGCGTCGTCGGATCGCCGTGGACGAACCCGGCCAGATGTAGTCGCGCGAGGTGCCGGCCGACCTCGCGAACGCGCTCGGCGGCCAGGTCGTCGCGGAGGTCCGCCTCGCCGACGTACTCGAGTTCGAGGCGCGCCTCCCGCAAATCGACGTCCGAGAGCACCGGCGTGGGGACGCCCTCGCGGCGCGCGAGGCTGGTCAGGCGGACCTCGAGGGTCGTCCGCTCGCGCCGGAGTCGGTCGTCGAGTTCGGGATGGCGGTAGCTCTTGGACTCCCGGCGTTTCGTGACCCGGCCCGCCGCCGGCTCGAGGTCGACGGTCGCTTCGGCGCCGCGAACCTGCCGGCGGTCCTCGCCGGCGTTGCGGCCGGCCGCCAGTTCGGGCTCGTCCGTTCTCCAGGTCACGGGGACCTGATCGGGCCGATAGTTCGGGTCGACTCGGGAGTCCTCGAGCGCGACGGTGTCGCCGGCGTCGTACATCTTCGCGCCCAGCACGGCGATCATGCCGGCGTTGTCGCGCAGGAATCGGGGCTCGGGCGCGTGAAAGTCGGCGCCGCGCTGATCGCACATTTCCGCGAGCATCTCGCGCAAGCGGGCGTTCTGTCCGACGCCGCCGCCCAGCACGAGTTCGTCGCTGCCGGTCAGCGAGAGCGCGCGTTCGGCCACTTCGGTCAGCATCCCGAAGACGTTCTCCTGCAGCGAGAAGCAGATGTCCTCGATCGGAACCTCGTCGTCGTATCGCTGCTTGGCGGCGCTCATGATGCCCGAAAACGAGAAGTCCATTCCCTTGACCACGTAGGGGAGGTCGACGTACTCGCCGTCCTCGGCGGCCGCCTCGACTTTCGGCCCGCCGGGATGGGACCAGCCGACGTGGCGCGTGAACTTGTCGATGGCGTTGCCGACGCCGGTGTCCATCGTCTCGCCGAGCACGCGGTAGCGGCCGTTGCGGTAGGCCAGCAGGTGGGCGTTCGCGCCGCTGGCGTTCAGACAGACCGGCGAGTCGAAGTCGGCGGTGTGGCGACCGATCTCGAGGTGGGCGACCATGTGGTTGACGCCGACGAGGGGGACCTCGAGCGCCTGGGAGAGCGCGCGGGCGGCCGTCCCGACGATGCGCAGGCAGGGGCCGAGACCCGGCCCTTTCGAAAAGGCAACCGCGTCCACCGGGGCCTCGTCTTCGGGGCCGTCGTGGGTGTCGCGGGCGTGCTCGAGTGCGGTCTCGACGACGCGGGGGATCGCGTCGTGCATGTGCTCGGCGGCCTCGCGGGGGTGGATACCGCCGCTCTCGGGCTGGTAGGCGTCGCTCTCGATGAACACGTCGTCGGTCGCCGCATCGTAGACGGCCGCGCTGGCAGCCCAGGCGGTGCCTTCGATGCCGAGAATTCGGGTGTGAGTACTCACGTCTGGTTGTTATCGTAGAAGCACGGATGCGCCGCGAGGGCCGGAGAACGGCGTTACTCGTTCACGGGCGCTTCGCGCCCGTTCGCTCGTTCCGATGCTCCTCGCTGCGCTCGGCGCATCGCTACTCCCACTCGGTGTAACCGCACTTCCCGCAGTGCTGGCGGTCGCCGTGGTCGGCGAGGAAGGCGTCCCCGCAGCGGGGGCACTGTTCGCGTTCCGTGCTGCCGTCGTCTTCGTAGAGTTCGTGGCGAGCCATTTACGCTTCCTCCGCTTCGGCTTCGGCATCGGTCTCGGCCTCGTCGGCGGCACCGATCTTGTTTCGCTCGAGCATGTGGTCCTGTTCGACGTCGCGGGCGTCGTCGGCCGTCTCGTAGACCTTGGCCTCGCCGACGGTCTTTCGCATCCCGAACTTGGTGTCGAGTTTACGGACGACGACCTCGTCGGCGTCCTTGTTCAGTTTGGCCGCGAGACTGTCCCGAACCTGCAGGCGCTCGGGCGTCGCGTCCTCGTGGGACAGTTCGAAGGTCACGTCGGTTCGATGCAACATGGGGTTCTCCGTTTCGGAGATGATGTCGACGTCCATGATATCACTCAGTTACCCTACTATCCCCGTGTAGCGCCTAAAAGGATTTCGAACCCGTCACCGGCGTCTCGAGTCCGGTTCCGAATTTCGACGGGCGCCGGCGTGAGCGTCCCCGCGGTTCTCGAGAGGGGCTGCCGTCTCACACACCGTCGTCGGTCGAGGTCCGAAAGACGCGTCTCGGACTCGATTTCGCGCCAGTATCGAGTTAAATCAAAACATTAATAATTATATGAACTACTTCTCTGTATGGACGTATCAGACGTTTCCACCACGCAACGGCTCGCGATCGGAATCACACTCGTCGTCGTCGGGTCCGCGATCGCCCAACCGAACCTCGGACTGCTGACGCGCCTCTCGGCGTTCGCGACCCTCTTCGGCGTCGGATTTCTCGGTGCGGCGTTCGAACCGCCGCTCACGAACGCGTTCGGCGCGGGGGAGTGGGCGGAACTGTCCGGCGTGAAGCAGACCGCAATCCTGTTCGTCCTCGCCGTGGTCGCGATCGTGCTCTGGGTCGCCATCACGCTCGGGCAAGGCGCTCTCGCGGCGCTGCTCTGAGTCACCGACGTCGACGACTCGAGTCACCGGAACGGCGAGTGGTTCGAGCGCAGACGCGACAGGGGGCGTTCTGGCGGTCGACGGCGCCGACCGGTCAGTCCGGCAAGGCGATCAGTCCGCGCGGTGCCTGCGCCTCGAGTCCCTCGTCCCAGTCGATCGGGACGGGCTCCCAGCGGCCGCCGAAATCCTCCGTGACGAACAGCCCCCGGTTGTTCGCTCCGTAGACGACGCCCCGTTCGCCCGTGGTATCGAAGACGGCACGGACGACGCCCTCGCCGGTCGGGAGTCCGCAGTCCTCGAGGCGCTCCCACGGTTCGTCGCCGGTCCGTCGGTAGACGTACGACTCGGCCCGCTCGGCCGTGTGGGCCGTCCGGGCGCCGCTTGCGCTCGAGACGATGACCGAGTCGGGGTCGGCCGGATCGGCGACGACGCTCCAGCAGTAGGTGTGCTCGAGACCCGCCTGCGGGCGGCGCCACGAGTCGCCGCCGTCGTCGCTTTCGGCGTAGCCGTCGCCGGCGGCGGTGTAGACGCGGCCCTCGCGGTCGGCGTGGGTGGCGAGCGCGTGATTGTCCCGGCGGGAGCCCTCGGGTCGCTCCCGCCACGTCTCGCCGCCGTCGGGGCTCAGGACGAACGCGCCGGCTTCGATCCCGACGTAGAGGCGGTCGGGATCGAACGGGTCCACCTCGAGCCAGCGGACGTGGTGGGTGTGCGGTCGCGGCGGGAAGGACCACTCCTCGGCGGAGGGGAGGGCGGTCAGCCCCGAGAGCCGCGTCCAGGAGCCGCCGCCGTCGCTCGAGCGGTAGACGCGACTCGGTTCGGTGCCGGCGTAGACCACGTCCGGGTCGTGGGGGCTGACCGCCAGCGACGTGACCGCCTCGCTGACGAACTCGGTCTCCAGGCGCTCGAACGCCCACTCGTCGGTCTCCCCTGCCTCGTCCGCGGTGCCACGGAAGAGGCCGTCCTCGAACGTGCCGACGAACACCCGTGCCGATCGTTCAGGGGTAGCGGTGACGCACTCGAGAGAGTGGCCCTCGAGGCTGGTCGCGGTCGTCCAGGTCGCGTCTGCACCGTCGGCGCCCTCGTTCGCGCACACGAGCAGTCGGTCCCGCTGGGCCAGGGTGACTGTTACCATGTCAGTATCGACGGCGCCCAGTACCAAACGGTTCGGGGTCGGCACCGGCGCCGTTGTCGACGGGTTTGCGAACGTCTGACGAGGTGTCGAGAAAATTGCCAATTGATTTATAATCGTCGTCTTCCCATCACGTACTGTTCCGCCGATGGTCTCCAGTGCTCGCCGCGCGTCGACGTACGTTCGGGAGTACTCGGTTTCGATCGTCGGCCTCGGATTGCTCGCCGTCGTCGGTGCGTACGTGCTGACGTTCGGCGGCGCCCCGACGTTGCTGGTCCTCGAGATGGGCGTTCCGACGCTCATCGGGGTCGCACTGGTCTGGTACGGCGTTCGAACGCACGCCGACGAGTCGGAGCCGACTCGAGCCGATATCGTCACCGCGTGTTCGCTCGCCGCCGGTGCGATGATGGCGCTGTTTTGCGCCTGGAGCATCTACCTCCTCTCGGTCCGGATCGGGTTCACCGGCGGGCTCTCACAGCCGGTACTCAGCGCGCTGAGCGCCGGTATCGCCCTCGGGGCGCTGCTCGGACACGTTTACATCGAATTCTCTTACCACTACCGCGAGAACGAGCGCCTCTCCCACGCCGTCGAGGCCTCGATGGACGGGATCGCCGTCGTCGTGGACGATCGGCACGTCTACGTCAACGACGCCTACGCCTCGCTCTACGGGGTCAGAAACGCCGACACCCTCGAGGGGACGCGTTGGACGACGCTCTTTACGAACGCCGCACAGGCCTCGATCGAGGGCGAGGTCGAGTCGGCGGTCGCCGAGCGCAACTACTGGCGGGGGACGCTGACCGGCGAGCGAACCGACGGCACGACGTTTCCCCTGGACGTGACCGTCAGCGCGCTCCAGCACGGCTCCGTCGTCATCGCCCGCGACGTCACGGACCAGCGCGACCGGGAGCAACGCATTCAGGTGCTCAACCGCGTCCTCCGGCACAACCTCCGAAACGCCGTGACCGTCATCCAGGGCCACGCCAACCTCATCGCCGATCGAAACGAGCGCCTCGAGCGGCGCCACGTGCGACCGATCCTCGCGGAGATCGACGACCTGATCGCGACGGCCGACAAGGCCCGCGGCGTCGAACGGACCCTCGAACGGAACGGCACCACCGACCGCATCGAGGCCACGGAGGCGATCCGGTCGGTCGCCGACCGCGCGCGAGCGGCCTATCCCGACGCCCGGATCGTCACCCAGACCGAAGCGCCGGGAGCGGGCACGAACCCACCGATGATCGACGCCAGCGTCGTCGACGCGCTCAACGAACTCGTCGATAACGCGGTCAGGCACAACCCGGCGAGCGGGGACGACGCCCCGGACGTGCCGTCCGTCGAAATCGTCGTCCAGACCGTCGACTACGACGCCGATCCCCGCCTCGAGTTCACGGTCGCCGACGACGGCGAGGGGATTCCCGAAACCGAGCGACGGGCGGTGCTCGACGGTCAAGAGACCCAGCTCGATCACGGCTCCGGACTGGGGCTGTGGCTGGTCAACTGGATCGTCCAGAACGCCGGCGGCGATCTGCGCTTCGCGGACCGCTCGGGCGGTGGAACGGTCGTGACGCTCTCGTTTCCCGCCGAGCGCGCCGTCGAGGTAGAGCCCCCACTCTCCCCGTCGCTGTGACGCGCTCGTCGCGGCCTACCTCGAGGGCGGTGTCGTCTCCGCGTCGGTATCGTCGCTCGGTCCCGACGCTCGGTTGGCCCTCGAGCCCCCGGTGATAACCGTCGACATGAGCCGCGATTCGATGCGGCGGAGATGCTGGCCGACGGTCCCCGCCGAACAGTCGAGGCGATCCGCGATGTCCTGATAGGTCACCGCCCGGGGCTCCTGGTAGTAGCCCTCCTCGATCGCGACGGACAGGACCTCCCGCTGGCGGTCGGTCAGTTCGATGAGGTGCTCGCCGTCCGAGGGATCGTAGGTCCCGAGGCGTTCGATTTCGACGTCGACGATCGCCCGCGTCTCGGCGATCAGCGACTGGAGCTCCGCCTCGCTTCCGATCTGGGAGATGCGAAGCGTGCTGTTCTTCGCCCCGGTGTACTCCATCGGGTAGTCCGGCAACACCGCGTGCCGCTGGTGGATCTCGAGGATCCGCCGGGTCAACTCGCCGGGTTCGTACTGCATCTGCAGGACCGTACTCCCCTCGACGTCGAACAGCGAGTACTCGAGGATGTTCGCGGCGGGATCCTCGAGCGCACCGACGATGTCCTCGCGGTCCCCCTGAATCTCGCGACGAGTGACGATCGTCTCGTCGGCGAGGTAGTCGATCGCCTGAATCGTTTGCAACGCCACCCCGTGCTCACGCAACAGCTCCTCCGCCGGATCGAAGTTCCCCTGCTGTGGCGTGATAGTATATGTCACATACCGCATGCAACTCACATACATCGTTCCGATAAATAATAATTATGGTTATTCAGTAAGTGAATAAAGTATCTAACATAAAACTATGGTGAATCGGTTCGGAAGGAACAGCTATTAGTAGTGGAAGCACCTGCGCACGCCGGGCGATTTTTCGGTCACGGCGAGGGTGTAAGTGTACTCCAGGTCCTGGCAGACTGCCTCGCTCACGCGTGTCCGATCGGCCGTCACGAGAGTCGTCAGCTCCCCGATAGTCACGACACCGTGACCACCACTGCAATTAATAATACTCGAGTCCCAACCGATCGGCCGACGATGTCTAACCACCCCCCATCCCCCCCGACCCCCGCGACCGGCGGCCCGGCGACCGCCGGCGACGACCGCGTCGTCGCGACGACAACCCAACTCTCCGCACAGGTCGAGGACTCGCTCGGCCTCGAACTGAACGCGGATGCCCTCGAGTCGCTCCTGCTCGAATTGGACCGCGGCGACTACGTCGAGTGGGTGACCGTCACCCGCGACGGCGAGTACGTCTGGGACCTGACCGACTCGCCCGATCGGATCGCCGACGCCGTGGCCGCGGCTGTGATGTGTAAGATTGATAACTGGCTCGAGGCTCGGGCTGGCGAGTAACTGATCAGTCATAATTCGTCCTGTTTACTGACTTCTCGTATTCGGTGGTTATATCCGTAGCAGAGGTTCCGAATATAAAGACCGTCCATATCTTAAAGAGGGGACAATGCACCAGATTTCGAGATCAGCGGAAATGTCTAATCCACTATAGTCAATCCTCAAACTCGGTCTCTTGAAACATTTGATCAATAACGTAACTAGAGAACTCGCCGAAAACATTATTAGATTGATCTATTGGAAGCCCAAACGCTTGGAAGAGATTCATTGTACCGACTGTTATGCTTCCGAATTTATTCGACTCATCAATATCTAGCTCATAGTTCATCGATTCTAAGCGGGGGAGATCTAAAATCTCATCATAACAAACCGGTGCACCATATCTTTCTATCAAATCAATATACCAATCTGTTTCAAATACTAATAATGTCCGATATGTGTTCCTGAATCTAGCTCTTAAGTTGATCGTGCCGGATTCGGTCGGCCACTCGTACTCAGAGAGAAGATTCAAGTAAGAATTTAACAAAGTATGTATGTATCCCAATAGGCGTAACCCATCTAAAAACTCAATGTGATCAAACTGAGAGTGAATTGCTTGATCTATACTCCTCCATACAAGGGTCGGATTCTCTGGAGGGGATAGTGTGGGAATTGGAAGGAAAATCTTCAAACCTCCATCTACAAGGAAAGTAAATGTCAGCGGTGTGTGAGCGGTGTCAATATTGCCCTGATGATCCTCTGCCGTCCATAGTTGAGCAACAACACCTTCGCTGGTAGCACGGTAAGAATCGGCTGTGAAACCAAATCTGACCCTCCCTCCTTCCTGAACTATCTCAGAATCATCCGGTAAGAGATGTATTTCTGATGATTCGAATATTTCTTGGAAACGGTCTAATTCACTTATTACATTAGCACATACTGGATCATCTAGAGTTGACGGAATAGCATAAAGTTCTAAAAACGGCCATCCTTGATTTTGGCCTTCACCCGATTGCCCCACAGTTAGACCCACATCTAAATTACAGAAATCATCAATTCGAGTTTGCCATTCATCTCTTCGTCTGTAAAGATCGTCTAGAACTTCTGGACTAGAAGTAACCTTATAGGGGTCACTACCCTCACCAGTTCTCCGATAGACACGGCCATCATTGTTTATGTGGGGTGTTTGTGTGCTTTCAGGCACATCTACCAATATCACGTACCCTTCATCTCCACTACTGTTCGTTCCTTTGAATGAATGTGTCTCATACATAGGGGACGGGCTTATATTCTCTTTCACAGAGCTCCGGATTTTCTCATTGTAACTTTGAGGATCCCCGCTTGTGAGTGTAAACCAATCACCTGGTTTATTAGTTTCCTCATTTTCCTCAATACCGATGAAAAATAACCCGCCATATGTGTTAGCAAATGAGGATATTGCTTTTGCTACTGCCTTTTGATCTATAAAATCACGCTTATATTCAAAGTAATAACCCTCGGGTATTTTCATAGAATAGAGATCTTCTGGACCCACTTCTGAAAGTGGTTTTCCGAATGGATTGTAGTCGGGCATTGTCGGTAACTAAAGTGTGCATTCTAATTAAACCCTTTTCAGTACACAATAGAAACTGATGTATTTTTCTCAGTCATTTCCCATATTCTCCACGGAAATCAGGTACCGAAGTCCAATCACCGATGTGTTCGCGATTGTCTAAATTGTCTTGTGGATATGAAAGGAAAACATTCCAGTCTATTCTGGGGTGGTTTCTACTCACGAATTGCTACTGCATAATCTGGAGTTAGTCGCTAAGCCAGCGACTATCGGGATAATTGGAACGTTACAAAATTCTAATTGACTCGTTGGGATTTGAACCCATTGTGAGACGGTCCTGCTCGTTCGCGCCGCTCACTCGCGGGCTGCGACTCACAGGGCTTCAAATCCCTCCTCGGCGATAATTTGCGCCGCTCGCGAATTTGCTCGCGGCGCAGAATTATGGACTCGTCGGGATTTGAACCCGAGGCCTCTTCCTTGCGAAGGAAGCGATCTACCACTGATCTACGAGCCCTCGCACGTTCCTAACCGTGGTTTCTATTTGTAGCTTGTGTTTCGGGGACAGCGCGGCAGTGACCACCACGCGGCACTCGAGCCTGCCAGTAGTAAAATCGTAATTAGTAAAATCTCGATTTAGATAATCGTCACTATTATCCTGGCGCGCCTCGAGACGCAGGTATGGCTCACCCACGGTTCATCGACCGCGAGGACGAACTCGAGCTCCTGCGATCGCGGTTCGAGCGCGACGCGGCCGAACTGCTGGTCGTCTACGGGCGGCGGCGACTCGGCAAGAGCGCCCTCGTCCGCGAGGCGATCCGGGACCGCGAGGACGCCGTCTACTGGCAGGCCACCGAGGAAACGCCGGCCGCCCAACTCGAGAACTTCGTCGAAACCGCCAGCGAGACGTTCCCGATGCTCGAGGACATCAAGCGCGACTGGGAGGCGCTGCTCCGGGCGCTCGGGCGGCAGGACGCCATCGTCGTGCTCGACGAGTTCCCGTACCTCGTCGAATCGGACGACGCGCTCCCCTCGAAGTTTCAGCGCGTCTGGGATATGCACCTCGAGGAGACGGCCGCGACGCTCGTCCTCGTCGGGTCGTCGATCAGCGTCATGGAGGAGAAGGTCCTCAGCGGCGGCAGTCCGCTGTACGGTCGGCGGACGGGGACGATCGACCTCCCGCCGCTCGAACTGGGGGACGCCCGACAATTCTACCCGGCCGACGACCCGGACGCCATCATCCGGACGTGGGGCGTCTTCGGCGGGACGCCGTACTACCTCCGGGCGCTCACCCCCGCTGCGACGCTCGCGGAGAACGTTCAGTCGCACGTCCTCTCGGAGCACGGCGTCCTCCACAACGAACCCGAGTTCTTGCTGCGGACAGAGTTCGGCATTCGGGAACCCCAGACCTACTTCACGATCCTCCGGGCGATCGCGATGGGGAGGCGCGAGGCCAACGAGATCGCCGGCTTCGCCGGCGTCGACTCGAACGCGCTCGGCTCGTACCTCTCGAAACTGCGCCGGCTTCGGCTGGTCGAGCGGGACATTCCGGTGACGGCCGATCCGAACTCGACCCGAAAGAGTCGCTACCGACTGACGGAGCCGCTGTTCCGGTTCTGGTTCCAGTACGTCTACGGGCAGCAGGGAAAACTCGCCCAGCTCGGCGACGACGCCTACGAACAGCTGGTCGAACCGACCGTTTCGGAGTACATGGGGACGATGTTCGAACGCGTTTGCCAGAACGCGCTCCCGTCGCTCGTACCCAAGACGTACCACGGGATCGGCTACTGGTGGCACGACCGTCACGAACTCGACGTCGTGGGACTCGCGAGCGACGGCACGCTCGTCACCGGGGAGTGCAAGTACACCACCCGAGCGATGGACGAGGCCGACCTCGCCGACCTCGAGCGAAGCGCCGATCAGGTCCGGTGGACGCCACCGGGCGGCGGCGACGTGACACACCACTACTGCTGTTTCTGCCGGTCCGGATTCTCGGACGGCCTGGAAGCGGTCGCGGAAGAACGGGACGACGTCTCGCTGTTCGCGCCCGCGGATATCGTCGACGGCTGGTGAACTCGGTCGGCGGATACTCGATTCTCGAGCGATTCACCAACTCTCCTTCGAGCGACCACCGACTGACCCTCGAGTCACTGACCAACGGACCTCCGTGCCCCTCATCAACTGATCCTCGAGCCACCCACCAATTCACACGGTCGACCGTCGCCGACTCGAGCGCGACCCCGCGTTCAACACGCGAGCGCGCCCGGCCACTAGTCCGACCAGGAAGCCGGCGAAGTGCGCGATCAGCGCGACGCCCGGCGCGGCGGTGGCCATCGTGACCGCGATCGCGAGCCCGAGGAAGACCAGCGCCGCCAGCCAGCCGGGGACGTCGACGAACGAGGCCAGGCCGGCCGACAGCCGATTCGAGGCGATCAGGTACCCAAGCAGGGCGAAGACCGCGCCGCTGGCCCCGAGCACGCCGCCGGTCCCGGGCACCGGGAGCACTAACGCGGCGGCGTTGGTGAGCACGATCTGGGACACCCCCGCGATGGCGCCCGTCACCAGGAAGAACAGGTGAAACCGCAGTCGGGTCGTCGCCCGCGCGACGGGCCAGCCGAAGACGATCAGCGCGAGGCTGTTCGATACGAGGTGACCGACCCCGCCGTGGGCGTAGACGCTCGTCACGATCGTCCACGGGTTGCTCGTCAGCGGCGGCGCGAGCACGAACAGGCCGGCCATCAGCCCGATGCTGAGCAGCGCCGCGACCTGCTGGACTGCGAAGACGAGGACGAACAGAACCAGCAGTTCGAAGATGGGGCTACTCGAGTCGTCGGTCCCCGACCCGGTCCCCCGCCTGCCGACGCTCGAGCGTAACCGCGAACCATCCGCCATGGGGGTAGTCAGACGGCATGCCCCAAAAGTCCCCGCGTCGCCACTGATGGCTAGGTGGGAGCTACTGGGATATCCGCGTGGTCACTACAAACTACTGGGATGACCACGTGATCACTGCAAATACCACGAAAGCCCCTGCCAGTTCCGGTTGAGGGGCTCGCTGTGCTCCTCGACCTTCGGCCTGCGGTGCTTGTACCGGAAGACTCGCTTCGCTCGTTTTCCGACGTTCGCCTCCCTTCGTTCGGCTCACCGTCGCCCGTCTTCCCGGAACTGGCAGCCCCTTTCATTCCCACCCGTTCCGGCTGACCGATCGGGCCACCGTGGGTGGGAATGAAAGGGGCTTCCGCGCTCGGCGAACCCGGACGACGTAAGCACCGATGCGACCGAAGGGAGCGAGGCGCGCAGCGAGTCCTGGGAGTCGAGCGCGGAAGGGGCTTTCGTGGTGTTCTCGAGCGGGTCCCAAGTTGTACAGTCTCAGTCACCCATCCTAGCGAATAGTCCTACAGCTACGCACGGCCACTAAAATGGTGAAAAACGCACCGCAACCGCGATCGCCTCAGTCCTCGAGGACGATCTCGATCGAGACGTCGTTCGGCACCTGAATGCGCATGAGCTGGCGGAGTGCGCGTTCGTCGGCGTCCAGATCGATCAGGCGCTTGTGGACGCGCATCTCCCAGTGCTCCCACGTGGCAGTGCCCTCGCCGTCAGGCGACTTCCGGGTCGGGACCTCGAGGGTCTTCGTCGGCAGCGGGATCGGACCGCTCAGGTTGACGCCGGTGTTGTTCGCGATCTCGCGGACGTCGTCGCAGATGTCGTCGAGGTCGTCTGGACTCGTGCCCGCGAGTCGAACGCGTGCCTGCTGCATTTATTTCTCGTTGACGCTCAGGACCTTGCCGGCGGCGATGGTCTGACCCATGTCGCGGATGGCGAAGCTCCCGAGTTCGGGAATCTCGCTGGACGGCTCGATGCTGAGGGGCTTCTGCGGTCGGATGGTGACCACAGCGGCGTCGCCCGACTGGATGAAGTCGGGGTTCTCCTCGGCGACCTCGCCGCTCGCGGGGTCCATCTTCTTGTCGATGGATTCGATCGTACACGCGACCTGTGCGGTGTGTGCGTGGAAGACCGGGGTGTAGCCGGCCGTGATCACGGACGGGTGCTGCATGACGACGACCTGAGCCTGGAACGTCTCGGCGACGCTCGGCGGGTCGTCGGCTGGGCCACAGACGTCACCGCGGCGGATGTCGTCCTTGCCGATGCCGCGGACGTTGAATCCGACGTTGTCACCGGGCTCGGCCTTGGGCACCTCTTCGTGGTGCATCTCGATCGTCTTCACTTCGCCGCCCACGTCGCTGGGCTGGAAGGAGACGTCGTCGCCGGTGTTCATGACGCCGGTCTCGATACGTCCGACGGGGACGGTACCGATACCGGAGATGGTGTAGACGTCCTGGATCGGGAGTCGGAGCGGCGCGTCCGTCGGCGGCTCCGGCTCCGGCAGGTTGTTCAGGGCCTCGAGCAGGGTGACGCCGTCGTACCACGGCGTGTTGTCGGAGGCCTCGGCGATGTTGTCGCCCTCGAAGGCCGAGATCGGGATGAACGAGGCGTCGTCGGTCTGGAACTGGACCTGGTTGAGGAGCTGGTTGACCTCCTCGACGACCTCGTCGAACGTCGACTCCTCGTAGTCGACGATGTCCATCTTGTTGACGCCGATGATGAGCTCGTCGATACCCAGCGTGCGGGCCAGGAAGACGTGCTCCTGTGTCTGGGGCGCGACACCGTCGTCGGCGGCGACGACGAGGACGGCGTTGTCGGCCTGCGAGGCACCCGTGATCATGTTCTTCACGAAGTCACGGTGGCCGGGACAGTCGACGATGGTGAAGTCGTAGGTGTCCGTCGAGAACTCCTGGTGGGCGATGTCGATGGTGACACCGCGCTCTCGCTCTTCGGCGAGGTTGTCCATGACGTAGGCGAACTCGAAGCCGCCCTTGCCCTTCTCCTCGGCCTCTTCTCGGTGCTGTTCGATGACGTGCTCGGGTACGCTCCCCGTCTCGTAGAGGAGTCGTCCCACGAGCGTACTCTTCCCGTGGTCGACGTGGCCGATGATGGCCAGGTTCTGGTGTTGTTCGCTCATTGTTGTAGCTCACGCGCAGAGGCGCTTATATCGGTCTCTTTGGCTCGTTGCGGTTAAAACCATTTCGAAAGCGTATTCAGTCGATCCCGTCGCCGTCTTGCGGTTTGCTGAGCATTCACACGACTCGGGAGGTTCGATCGGCGACCGCGACGCCGACCGCCACGCCGACTCGAGCGACCCGAAATCACTGGCGGGTGTATCCCCTCGTCTCCGCATTACGCGCGCGTCGTTCGAACCCGATCGAATTCCCAACGTGATCGACGTGACGCGTTTGACGCGTGTGCATCGGCACTCTCGAACCGTTTCAGCGTCACACCGCGAGGACGCCGGTAGCGTCTCCTCGAGTAGCCCGGTGTACGCGACGGCCACGAGAAGGAGCGGATCGACGGCACGAGCGCGAGCGCCACCGGCCCTCAGCAGCGGGTGGCGACGGCCAGAAGCGATGTCGCGGACCCCGTCGCGCTCGAAAAGAGGGGCTGACGTGGTGCCGATTACGTGCCAGACGGGTTCCGGCCGGAACGGTCGGAACGGCCGCCTACAGGGGCGGAAGGCGGCCGACGTCGGAGAGGACCGCCGTCGCCGTTTCGGGGCCGCCCGCACCCCGCCCGCTCGAGTGCAGGGAGCCGGCGTGGCGCGTCTCGATCTGGACGATGTTTCGCGTGCCGGTCACCGCGAGCGCGCCGTTTTCGGGGACGAGTCGCGGGCCGACGCGGACGTCCTCGCGGGTCGCCTCGCCGATGAGCCGGATCGTCCGGCCGTCCTCGGACGCCAGATCCAGGGCGCTGCCGGGGATCGACTGGATGCCCTCGACGGTGGCGTCCTCGAGCGCGAAGCCGCCGCCGGCGAGCACGTTCGCGAGGATGACGAACTTCAGGGCGGCGTCGGTGCCGTCGACGTCGAAGGTCGGATCCGCCTCGGCCACGCCCAGATCCTGGGCCTCCGCGAGGACGTGCTCGTAGTCCAGGCCCTCCGCGGCCATCCGGGTGAGGATGAAGTTCGCGGTGCCGTTGAGCACGCCCCGGACCGCCGTGACGGCCTGTGGCGTCTCGTCCTCGATGGTCGAGAGGACGGGAATCGCCCCGCCGACCGTCGCTTCGAACCGGATCGAGCCCGCGCTGTCGGCCTCGAGGGCCTGCAGTTCCTCGTACCGTTCGGCCACGGGGCCCTTGTTGGCCAGCACGACGTGGCGGTCGGCCTCGAGCGCGCGTTCGACGTGCGAGAAGCCGGGTTCGGCGTCGCCCAGCGTCGTCGGCGTCGCCTCGACGAGGACGTCGTACGCCGTCTCGAAGACGTCCTCGGGGTCGCTCGAGCCCAGCGCGTCGCCGCCGACCTTCCGCTCGAGCGCGCCGTCGACGTCGATCCCGTCGGGGTCGATCCCGGCGGACGTCGAGTCGGCGAGCGCGACGACCTCGTGGCCGTACTCGTCGGCGAGGTCGGCGACCGAGCGACCGACGTCGCCGGCGCCGAGGATGGCGAGTCGCATCAGGCCTCACCTCCGAGCAGGGGTTCGACGACGGTGAGCTCCTTGTCCGAGCCGATCGAGCGGATCGCCGCCAGCACCGCCTCGGTCCGCCCGGAGTCGATCGCGAGGCGCGCGCGGGCGCTCGAGACGGCCGCGGTGCCGTCGGGCGCGGCCAGCGAGAGGTCGCGGACGACGGCGTCGGCCTCGTCCTCGATCCGCGAGAGCGTGTTCGAGAGGTCGGTGTCGACGAGGTCGCCGACCAGCACGACGTTGATCTCCTCGCCGTACTGCTCCGCGCCGGCCTGAATGACGTTGACGCCGGCGTCCCGGAGCGCGTCGACGATGCCGTCGAACCGGTCGGGCGGACACTCGAGGTCGACCTCGACGGGGATGTGCCCGCGAGGCGTGATGTTGCCGCGTTCGTGGTGGATGCTCAGGAGATTACCGCCGCTGTTGGCGATCGGCTCGAGCGCGCGCAGGAGCTCTCCGGGTTCGTCCACGAGTTCGAGGCGAACCGTGTAGGCGCGGACGCCGCCGTCGGTCTCGGCGTCCTCGCCGGCGGACTCGTCACTCACTGCCGTCACCTCCCGCTTGCGGGCGTCTCCACGTCGTCATGGTGTACGAATCCGTAATGGGCGCGTAAAAGGATATAGGACTTCCCAAAACTCTCCGGTCCTGCGAGCACACCCCACACCGGGCGGTCGCCGGCATCGTTCGTGAGCGGATCACGATACTCGAGTCGGTTACGGTTCTTCCTGGAGAACGCGCCTAGAGGTGGTCTTTCCCCGGATTCGAGGAGCCCCAGTCGCCGCGGCCGCCCTCGGTCCGGTCGATACCCATGATCGACTCGGCCTGGTCGGGACCGCCGAGTTGCTCGCGGGCGTCCGGGACGCGGACGGTGACGTCGTCGATCTCGGGCCATTTGAGCAGTTCGGCCTGGATGTTGCCCGTCGTGACGTCGCTGACCGAACACCCCTTGCAGCCGCCGCCGAGTTCGATGATCACCTCGCCGGTCTCGGAGTTGACCTCGCGAACGGCGCTGGTCCCCCCGTGCATCTGGATGATCGGCATCTCCCGGCTGAGCCAGTTCTCGACGCGCTCGCGAAGCGAGGGCTCCCCGTCGGCGTCGGTATCGGCGTCGGATACCGCGTCGGAATCGGTCATGGCTCGAGCTACGGCTCGAGCGCTGAATAAGGTTTTGACACCCGCTACCATCCATCAGGATCGTTCCTGACGGTTGCGGGCTACGCGTCGCGAGCGCGGCGGCGCAGCCACTCGAGGGCGACGGCGCCGCCCGCGAGACCGGCCGCACCGGTGAAGCCGGGGATCGAGTCGCGGCGGCCGGCGTCGCCGTCGCCGTCCGCGTCCCTGTCCGCGTCGGCGAACCCGATCGGGAAGGTGTACAGTCCGCCGTCGGTCTCGAGGTTGGCGGTCTGTCCCGTCGAACTCGCGACGAGCGTCTCGCCGGGGACGGCGACTCGCGCCGTCCAGAAGGCCGCCGTGTCGGTCTCGCGCCAGCGGGCCAGTTCCACCGGTTCGGCGGGCTCGGTGACGTCGTGAACCGCGAGGCCGCCCTGGTACCACGAGGAGTAGAGGCGTCCGTCGCGCAACTCGAAGTTGTGGGAGGTCGTCCAGGTCCCCGTCATGGACGCGTCGTCGGTCTCGGGAGCCTCGATCGAGGCCAGTTCCGCGGGGTTCTCGGGGTCGCTGATGTCGTAGAGGTCGATCCCGCCCGGCCCGTCGGGCTCGGGGTCGTCGGGCGCCCACGACTCGCCGTCGATCGACCAGGCCTCCCGGCCGACCGCGAGGAGGTCGCCGGTGTCGTCGACCGCCGCGTAGTGATCGTTACCGGGCAGTCCGTACGCTCCCGCCCGCCCGCCGCGGTCCCGCGTCTCCTCGAGGTCGGCGCTGCGGACGTGCGAGACGTACGTCGGCGCCGCCGGGTCGCTGACGTCGAGCAGGTAGGTGCCGGCGTCCCAGTGGGCCAGGGACGCGATCCCGTCGCGGACGGTGACGTCGTGGGGCGTGCGAGCGAGCGGATCGACCGCCTCCCAGTCGGGGTCGTGCTCGAGCAGCGACCAGCGGCCGATCTCCGAGACGCCGTCGCCGACGTCGTAGACGACGAGGGAGTCCCCGTCGAACTCGTAGTGGGTGACGTAGAGGATCCCGTTCTCGAAAGCGCAGTTATGGATGCTAAACCCCGTCTCGTAGGGGTGGCCGACGAGGACGGGATCGGCCGGGTCGCTGACGTCGTAGATCGCGAACCCGTGGAAGACCTCCGCGGACGTCGGATTCGCCGGGCCGACGACCGCCAGTCGGTCGCCGTCGACTTTCACGTCGTAGATGTCGGAGAACGAGACGCCGTCGACCGAGAGCGGATACCGGTGCTCGAGGAGTTCCGGCGCGGACGGATCGCGGATGTCGACGGTCGCGAAGCCGGCGGTGGTGGCGAGATACGCCGTCTCACCGTCGTCGCCGACGACGGCTTCGGCGGCGCCGGTGACCTCGACGGAGCCGAGCGGTTCGAACGCCTCGGGGTCGGCGTCGACTGCTGTCGCCGCGGTCGTCTGGGGAAGGGTCAGAGTGACGCCGGCGGCTCCGCCCGCGCGAAGGAACGCTCTCCGGTGCATACCGGGTCTCCGGTTCATACCGACACCAGCGCCCGCGGCGTGAAATAATTCGCGGAGTTTCACCGCCGGCGGTAGTTCAGTATCGGTGATATTCGGTTCGACGGGCAGTTACGGCCGCTATCGACCGTCAGCGGTCCGGCGGGGCGCTCAGAGTCGCTGCCGGTCGCCCGTCCCGCCGGTCAGGGCGCTGGCGAGCGCGCCCTCGACGACGACGTCGTCGCCGAACTCGGTGACGCGGATCTCGGGGACGTTGGACATCACCATCTCGGCGACGCGCTCGCGGACGGGGTCGACGACCAACTCCTCGTTGTGGAGGGCGACGGCGCCGCCGATGGAGACGACGATCGGTGCGAACGAGTGGACCACGTTCGCCACGCCGATGGCGTTCCAGTGGGCGAGTTGGTCGATCACGTAGTCGGCCAGTTCGTCCTCGCCGGCCAGTTCGAAGACGTCTGGCGCCGTGAACTCGGGTCCCTCGAGGGGCAGGTCGGTCGAAATCGTCGGATCGTCCTCGGCGAGCAGGCGGGCGAAGTCGGGGATCGCGTTGCCCGAGCAGTAGGCCTCCCAGTGGCCGTCGTGGCCGCAGCCACAGGTCAGCCGCCCCTGCGGGTCGACGACGCAGTGGCCGACCTCGCCGGCGTTGCCGTCCCAGCCGTCCATGATCTCGCCGTCGCAGCAGACCCCGGCGCCGATCCCCGAGGAGATGGTGATGTAGACCATGTCGTCGGGGTTGCGGTCGGCGTGGAACCGTTCGCCGATCACCCCGGCGTTGGTGTCGTTGTGGAGGTAGACGTCGTCGCTGTCGATCAGTACCTCGATCGGTCCCGTCAGGGGGATCCGATCGATCGAGTCCGGCAGGTTCGCCGGGTCGATCACGGCCCCCTCCGCGAGGTCGAACGGGCCGATGGAACCGATCCCGGCCGCGACGATCTCCTCGGGAGCGATGCCGGCGTCGCCACACGCCTCGCGAAGCGTCCGCAACACGCCTTCCGTGACGTCGATCCCCGTCGGGCCACGCGGCGTGGATCGACGGCTCGCACCGATCGTCGTCCCGTCGTCCTCGGCGACGACGGCACGGACGTTCGTCGCGCCGAGATCGACGCCCGCATAGTAGTCCATGCTGTCCTAATGGACGGCCGCGCCCGTACTTAACTACACAGATCGTACTCGGCAACGAGTAGTGATTCCGATAGGTCGGAACGGCGGCGAGGAGGGTGACGAACGGGGCTGCGGACGGCCGCCTATTATTCCATGACGTCCAGATCGCGGAAGTAGGTGACCGGACAGGGCGCCTGCAGGATGATCTCCTGGGAGACCGAGCCCAGCACGGCCTTCTCGGCGGGCGAGCGCCGGCGGCCGCCGACGACCATCCGGTCGGCGTCGACGTCGATGGCCATGTCGACGACCTTGGTGGCGACCTCGCCGAGTTCGCCGCGGATCTCGGTCTCGACGCCGGCCTCGGAGAACATCTCCTCCAAGTCGCTGACTGGCGGGCGGCGACGGGCGACCTCGTCGGGATCGACGTCCTCGACGCGGGCGTCGAAGCCGAGGTCCTCGCGGAACTCCTCGTACTCCTCGGCCGTGAAGGCGTGTCCGATCACGACGGTCGCGTCGAGGGGGTCGGCGATTTCGAGGACGGTCTCGGCCAACTCCTCGGCGCGGACGGTATCCATCGGCCCGACAGCAAGCAGTATCGTATCGATCGCCATACCAGCCAGTGATAGTGCCACCCGCTTAAGTATTCGCGTCATCGCAGTATTACGGCAACCGCCGGCCGCGTCGGCCGCAACTGGTCGCCACGGCTCCCGCTCGAGAGCCCAACTGCTGGCGATCGGTCGCCGACGTCCCGCGGGCGATCAGTCGTCGAAGTCGTCGCTCCGGACGAACGTCACCGGACACGGGGCCGAGAGCATGACCTCCTGGGCCGTCGAGCCGAACACCGCCTTCCCGGTCGGCGAGCGCCGGCGGCCGCCGACGACGACGCGGTCGGCGTCGACGCTGGTCGCGAGGTCGACGATCGCCGGGCCGTGTTCGCCGACCGCGCCCCTGATCTCGTAGTCGACGTCGTACTCGTCGAGTTTCGCCTGCACGTCGCGGATCGTCGAGTGGCGTCCCGCGACGTCGTCGGGGTCGACTTCGTCGAGGTCCCGATCGAACTCGAGTCGGGTGAGTACGTCGTCGTACTCGCTCCTGGTGAAGACGTGTGCGAGCACGACGGTCGCGTCGGCGGGTGTCGCCACCTCGAGAACAGTTTCGGCGAGTTTCGCGCTCCGATCGGCGTCGCCGGGTCCGACCGCGAGCAAGACGGTTTTGAGCTCCATACTGGCGACTAACCCCCTCGAGCACCGTAAATCCTCGTTTGGATTCGGGCCCTGGACGTCTCGTCCGGCTTCGATCCCTGAAACCCTCGTCTGGCTCCAGTGCTTACCCTCGTCTGGCTCCGGTTCCGGGCGTTTTTTCCACACTGTCGTCGATGAGGACGGCACCGATGGAGGGACCGGATCTCTCGGACCGGACGGTACTCGTGACGGGCAGCGCGCGCGGCGTCGGTCGCGAACTCCTGCTCGCGACGGCCGACTGCGGCGCGCGGACGGCCGTCCACTACCACACGAGCGCCGACGCGGCCCGCGAGGTGGCTGACCAGGCCGAGTCGCGCGGCGCCGCGGACGCGATGACGGTGCAGGCCGACGTCACCGACCCCGAGAGCGTCGACGGGCTCTTTTCGGCCGTCGAGTCGGAACTCGGGAGCGTCGACGTCCTCGTGAACAACGTCGGCGACTTCGCGCCCGCCCACTGGGCCGACCTCGAGTTCGACGCCTGGAATCGCGTCCTCGAGACCAACCTGAACGGCACCTACCTCTGTTCGAAGCGCGCACTGCCCGCGATGTGCGAGGGCGAGTACGGCCGGATCGTGAATATCGGCTACGCCTCGAGCGAGAAGGGGCTCGTCAGCCCGAAGAACTTCCCCTACTTCGTGGCGAAGGCCGGCGTCCTGATGTTTACCAGAATGCTCGCGAACGACACGCAGGACGATCCCGTCACCGTCAACGCGATCTCGCCGTACGTCGTCGAGAACTCCGACGAGTTCCCCGAGGAACTCCCCCGCGGCCGGGCCGCGAGCTTCGAGGACCTCATCCAGCCGCTGTACTTCTTCCTCGACCCCGAAACGGAGTACGTCAGCGGCGAGAACGTGGAGGTCGACGGCGGCTGGTTGCCCGAGACGGTTTGAATTGCCGTGATAACGTTCGCGAACGGCGTGTTGGCGAGGTGTTTTTAAAACGCGCGGTGTGATACGATGCGTCGAACGCTATGACTCGCGAACCAGACGAACGCGGTCCACCCTCCAGAGCGGAGATCGAAAACCGAATTCAACGGGTCGGCCGGTACTCACGCGCAGTCCGCGCGGGATTGGTGATCATTCTGAGCGCATTTCTGTTAGCCGTCGGTGTCGTCCTTCCCGCGAACCTCGACAGTCCGTCGCAGGCGATCGAGTCGATACTCATGCCGCTCACGTTCGTCGGACTGGGAACCATCCTGTACGGGATCGGAATGCACCTGCATCTGATGCACTTGAATCTCGTCCGCCAGTTACAGCCCGACCCCACGGACGACCGGTCGTCGCCACCCGATCCGGAGGACTGATTTCGACCCCGATGCTGTACTCGGTCCGCTCGGTTCGCACCGCCGTTTCGAACCGAGCGACGGTCTCGAGCGGTCACGAGACGGAGATCCCACGGGAATCGCGAGTACAATTATGGGCGTGCCCGTACTCGGGCGACACATGCGAGTCGCAGTCGCCGGCACGTTCGGCCCGCTACACGACGGTCATCGGAACCTGTTCGAGCACGCCCTCCGGTTCGGCGAGGACGGCGTCGTCGTCGCCCTGACCAGCGACGAGTTGGCGGTCGAGACGCGCCACGAGCCCCGCGAGATCCCGTCGTTCGACGATCGCGTCGCGGCGGTGACCGACGCCGTCGCCGAGATCGATCGGTGGGACCGCGAGGTCGAGATCCGGGAGCTCGCGGGCGAGTACGACATCGCCGAGGACGACCCCTCGATCGACGCGCTGGTCGTCTCGCCCGAGACCGCGCCCGAACTCGAGGCGATCAACGACCGCCGGCGCGACCGCGATCTCGAGCCCATCTCGGGGATCGTCGCCCCCTACGTCCTCGCCGACGACGGCGAGCGCATCTCCTCGACCCGGATCGTGAAGGGGGAGATCGACGACCGCGGGACCGTCCTCGAGTAAGCCGGACGCCCCGCGCGATCGGCCCCAGTCCGCGCCACGGTTCCGACTCGCCGGTCCTCCGTCCCAGTCTGACTTACCCGTCTTGCGCTCAGTCTGGCTCACCCGTCCCGCGTCACGGTCCCGATTCCTCGAGCGACTGCTCGCGCCAGGTCGTCCAGTCGTAGAGGCGCTCGAGTTCGCCGCCCTGCTGGCGGATGGCGACGGCGGTGTCGAAGAGGAAGGCGGCGACCAGCGTCGTGCCGACGATCCAGGCCGCGTCGGCGAGCGCGCCGTAGCCGGCGAGATAGCCCGTCACCAGATCGACGAAGACGACGGCGACGACGCAGACGATCGCCGGCAGCAGGTGTCGCGTCAGCGCGGCCAGCGTCGTTCCCTCGTGGACGCGGACGGTCTGGACGCCGTAGAGCACGGCCCACGCGGAGGTGAGGATCCAGCCGACGGCGATCACCGGCCGGGTCCAGTCGCTCTCGAGGAGGAAGGTGCCCCACCAGGCGCCGACGAAGATCGCGATGACGGCGACGTCGGCCCACGCGGGCAGCAGTTGCGACCGGCCGTCGCCCGGCCCCTCGGCGTGGTACATCGCCCGGATCCCCAGGGCCAGAAAGAGGATAAAGAACAGCACCGCCCCCTCGGCGAACAGCGAGAGCGGGTCGGACTCGAGCACCAGCGCGCCGGTGCCGGCGACGGCGTAGACGACCGCGGCGCCGAGGCCGACGAACAGGTACCACTGGGCTGCGCTGACGTCGGCCACGAGGACGTCGCGGACGTAGATCGAGGTGTAGTACAGCAGGACCACGGCCGCGACGCCGATCGCGAGGGACGCGAACAGCCGGCCGATCGCGACCGTCGTTTCGGGATCGCTGGCGTCGAACGTGATCGACGGTACCGGAACGAACATCATCGGCTGCGTGTTGATCGGCCGACTCGTAAAAGCCCACCCTCCGTTACCGCCGGACGGGAACGCGAGCGGGTCGCGAACGCGACGGTCGATGGCGCCCTCGAGTCGGGACTGATCGGGCGGTCGTGGTCACTCGCGGGAACGGGAGTCGTCAGGGAAGAAGCGGAGGGCTCGAGGGCGGTCGGGGTGGTCCCGTTCCGATTCACGCGTCCTCGTCGTAGAGGTCGCGGGTGGGTTCGCCCTGGACGTCGATCACGGCGAGGGCGCCGCGTCGCGCGGCGCGGGTGAGCGCGTGGTCGACGATTTTGACGGGGCCGGGGACGGGGAACTCCATCTCGCCGACGGTCGTCGTCCCGGGGGCGACGGGGGCGGTCTCGACGTTGCGATCGGGGTCGCTGACGAGGTCGCCGTCGCGGTAGTAGCGGCTGAAGACGTTACCGATGGGGTGGAGCGAGCTCAGCAGGTTGGGGCCGCCGTTGGCGAAGTACACGCGGGCGGTCTCGCCGGTTTTGGCCTGCATGGCGCCGTCTTCGGTGAAGCCGTAGGCCTGGCCGTTGAAGACGACGTAGGTGGGCCGTTCGGCCAGCATCGCGTCGAAGTCGAAGGTGTGGTGGCCTTCCGCGCCGACTTGGCCGTCGGTGTAGATCTCGTGTTGGCCGAGGTAGTACTCGTTGTCGACCTCGGGGAGGCCCTCTTCGGGTTCGACGAGGATCGTGCCGAACATGCCGGCGCTGATGTGGTAGTCCATGTCCGGGATCGCGCAGTGGTAGACGAACGCGCCGGCGTAGTCGGCGGTGAAGCTGATTCGGGCGGCGTCGTCGCCGGGCCCGATCGTCGTCGCTTCGGCGCCGCCGCCGGGGCCGTAGACCGCGTGGAAGTCCATGTTGTGGCTCGCGAAGTTCTCCGCTTCGGGGACCTCGAAGGTGAGGTTGACGCGGTCGCCGCGGCGCACGCGGACCATCGGACCGGGAACCTGCCCCTCGAAGGTCATGTAGGTGAACGTGACGCCGGGTTCGATCTCGGCGGTCACGTCCTGGGCCCGGATCGTGATATCGTGTTCGCGGGGCTCGGTCCAGTCGACCGGCGCGGGGATGTCGGTCGGATCGCGGGCGATCCGGTCGACGTCGACAGCCTTCGCCGCCGGCAGTCCCTGCTCGGCGGCGTCCGTTTCGTTCGCCGCACTGTCCGCCTGGGGCGCGTCGCCGCCGAGACAGCCGGCGACCGCAACGGCGCCGGCCGCACCGATCGTCTGCATGAACCGCCGTCGGTTGGCTGTAGTTAGGGTCATTGTCCTTCTCCATCTGAGTGTACGGGTGGACAAACGGTCAACCCCCTCGACGATTCCTGACCAGTAGTAATCTGAGCGACACGTCCCCCGATATCGTGGGTGTTTAAATACTCCCGAACAATGATCGGCTTCAAATCCACGGCTCGCGGCCGCTCGCTGCGGTTCGCGGTCGACCGCCAGAACGAACACGACGACGACCGAAGGAGTACGCCATGGACCCGCGCGACCTCCGCGAAACGATGCCCGCCCTCGAGTCCAGTACCTACCTGAACTGGGGTGCAGGCGGTCCCAGCCCCCGCCGCGTCGTCGAGGCGGCCGAATCGAGCCTCGAGTACCACGAGTACGAGGCGCCGACCGCCGAGGGCCAGTACCCCGCGGCGTTCGAGGCCTACGACGAGGCGCGAGCGGCCGTCGCCGGCCTGCTCGGCGCCACACCCGAGGAGATCGCACTGACCGAGAGCACGACCGACGGGATCAACCGGGTCGCGGGCGCACTCGAGTGGGACGACGACGACGTCGTCGTCAGGACGGATCTCGAGCACTCCGCGGGGATCCTCCCCTGGCAACGCCTCGAGCGCGAGCGCGGGATCGACGTGCGCGTCCTCGAGACGGAGGACGGCCGGCTGGATCTGGAGGCCGTGAAGGCGGCGGCGAGCGACGCGACGCTCTTCTGCGTGAGTTCGCTCACGTGGACCCACGGCACTCGGCTCCCGATCGCCGAGATCGTCGACATCGCTCACGAGGCCGGCGCGCTCGTCCTCGTCGACGCGGTGCAGGCTCCGGGTCAGGTCCCGGTCGACGTCCGCGAGTGGGGGGCCGACTTCGTGGTCGCCGCGGGCCACAAGTGGCTGCTCGGCCCCTTCGGCTCCGGGTTCCTCTACGCTCGCGAGGGTCTCGAGCGCGAGCGGGACCTCGTCCCCGCCGCGATCGGCTATCGGAGCGTCGTCGACGAGAACGCCGACGAGTACCGGTACGCGCCGGGCGCGCGGCGGTTCGAGGTCGCGACCGCCAGTCCCGCACCCCACGCGGGGCTGACCGAGGCCATCGCGTGTCTCGAGGAAATCGGCATCGAGGCGATCGAAGCGCGGATCGAGACGCTCACGAATCGGCTCAAAGACGGCATCGCGGACGAGCGCCTACTGAGTCCGCGGGCCTTCGAGTCCGGGTTAGTCACGATCGACGTCGACGATCCGGAGGGAACCGTCGAACGCCTCTCCGAGGAGGGGATCGTCGTCAGGTCGCTCCCCGAACCCGAGGCGATCCGGGCGTCCGTCCACGCGTTCAACACCCGCGAGGACGTCGATCGGTTGCTCGAGGCCCTCGAGACCGCGGCCCCGTGACTTCGGTCGCTCCCGGCCGCCGGGAACGGCGCTGTGGGTGTAAGTTCTTGCGGGACGTCGATAGCGTATGTTCGAACGGATCCTCGTGCCGACCGACGGGAGCGGCCCGGCGAACGCGGCCCTCGAGTTCGCCGGCGAAATCGCGGCCAGGGAGCGGCTCACCGTTCACGTCCTGCACGTGATCGATCCGGACGCGGATCCGGACGAGGCCGGCGACCTGCTCGCCGACGGCCGCGAGTGGGCCGGCGACACCGACGCGCCCGTAATCGACGAGATACAGACCGGCGAGCCCCGGGACGCGATCCTCGAGTACGCCGCGGAGTACGGGGTCGACGCGATCGTGATGGGGACCCGCGGGCGACGCGGCGTCGGGCGACTCCTGCTGGGCAGCGTGACCGAATCGGTCGTCCGCGACGCCGACGTCCCAGTTCTCGTCGTGCGGGGCGCGTCCGAGGTCAGGCGCCGCTATCCGTTCGAGACCATTCTGGTGCCGAGCGACGGCAGCGACCACGCCGAGGTCGCCCTCGAGCGCGCGCTGGCGATCGCCCGAGACCTCGACGCGACCGTTCACGTCCTCTCGGTCGTCGACGTGACGCCGGCGGGGATCGACGACCGAACCGATCTCCGACTCGAGCGACTCGAGGACTCCGCGCATCGGGTCGTCGACGAGGCCGTCGCGGCGGCCGAGGAGTCGGGGGTCGACGCGGTGAGCGCGGTCCAGTACGGGTCGACGGACCAGCGGATCCGGGCCTACGTGGACGACGTCGGCGCCGATCTGGTCGTGATGGGGACCCACGGGCGCAGCGGACTCGAGCGGCTGCTGCTGGGCAGCGCGACGGAACGAGTGTTGCGGACGGCGACGACCCCCGTGCTGACGGTTCGCGCGTCGACCGACGACTGAGCGGACCCGGGAGACTCCGGGGTCACTTGGTATCGGCTGTCCCGCTGGTCACTCGCTCTCTTCCGACTCCGAATCCGTGGCCGCCTCGAGCATCGTTCCCCGCTCCTCGAAGTACAGGGGGGCGTCGCGCTCGGCTTCGAACTCGACCACGCGGGACAGGGCCGCCTCGCCGTCGTCGACGTCGGCGTCCAGTTCCTCGGCGAGATCCGTGTAGGCCCCGGCCAGCTTCTGAAAGATCTCCATTCGGGTCTGTTTGGCCTCGAGGAGCTGTTGTTTCTCCTTGACGTCGCGCTCTACGTCCTCGAAGGCCTCGATGTCGATATCGGCGCCGGCGGGGCCGCCGGGCGTCGAGGGCGCTTCGGTCCCCTCCGTCGCCGCCGCGTGATCCTCGAGCTGGCTGCGGAGTTCGGCCATGTCCTCGTCGATCTCGGAGAGCAGGTCGTCGGCTTCCGCGCGCATCGTCTCGACGCGCCCCGAGAGCAGCCCCGCCTGCGTGTGGCAGTAGTCGACGAAGTCCTCGACCACCAGTTCGGGGTCGGTGTCGTCGCTCATGCCAGTCCGTTGGGGCTTGGAGGCGAAGTCACTTTGGACTGGCACGCGCGACGGCCGCGCGGATCTGAAATGCTAGCAGACACCACGCTACCCCGCTTTCAGACCCGTTAAGTCCTTCCGGCCACTGACTCTATCACAGTGAATCGAGCAGTGAGTCGCGAACATATGCAGACACCAGTCACCACCGAGCCATGAGTAAGGACTACATCGAGGTGCGGGGTGCGGAGGAACACAACCTCAAGGACCTCGACGTCACGATTCCCCGCGAGGAGTTCACCGTCGTCACCGGGCTCTCGGGGTCGGGCAAGTCCTCGCTGGCGTTCGAAACGATCTACGCCGAAGGGCAACGGCGGTACATCGAGAGCCTCTCGGCGTACGCCCGGAACTTCCTCGGGCAGATGGACAAGCCGCAGGTCGAGACCGTCGAGGGCCTCTCCCCGGCGATCTCGATCGACCAGAAGAACGCCGCGAACAACCCCCGATCGACGGTGGGGACCGTCACGGAGCTCCACGACTATCTGCGTCTCCTCTACGCCCGCGTCGGCACGCCCCACTGTCCCGAGTGCGGTCGGGAGGTCGGCGAGCAGTCGGCACAGAACATGGTCGAGCGCATCCTCGAGCTCCCCGAGGGGACGAAGGTCAAGCTGGCGGCGCCGGTCGTCCGCGACCAGAAGGGGGCATTCGAGGACCTCTTCGACGAACTCGTCTCGGAGGGGTACGCCCGCGTCGAGGTCGACGGCGAGGAACACGACCTCACGCTCGACAGGCCCGACCTGGACGAGAACTTCGACCACACGATCGACGTGGTCGTCGACCGCGTGAAGGTCGACACCGAGGCGCGCCCGCGGATCATCGACAGCGTCGAGACGGCGCTCGACGAAGCGGAGGGCGTCCTGAAGGTCATCCTGCCGGACGCGCCGCAGGACGTCGCGAGCGACCTGGGCGAGGCGGCCCGCCGGACGGGGGCCCTGGGCGACGAGACCGAGGAGGACGACCGCTTCGTCGTCGAGTTCTCGAAGGACCTCGCCTGCACCCACTGCGGGATCGACGTCCCCGAGATCGAGACCCGCTCGTTCTCCTTCAACTCGCCCCACGGCGCCTGTCCCGAGTGCGAGGGGCTGGGCGAGACCAAGGAGGTCGACGAGGACCTCGTCGTGCAGGACGAGTCAAAGCCGCTCAAACACGTCTTCGAGGCCTGGAGCTACAACCGCTCGTACTACCAGACCCGCCTCGACGCCGTCGCGGAGGACTTCGACGTCTCGCTGACGACGCCCTTCGAGGAACTCGACGACGACGTTCAACGGCAGTTCCTGTACGGAACCGACGAGGAGGTGCTGTTCAAGCGACGCACGAAGAACGGCACCCGCCGCAAACGCAAGCGCTTCGAGGGCGTCATCCCGAACTTAGAGCGCCGGTACCTCGAGACCGACTCGGACTCGACCCGAGAGCACATCGAGGACTACATGTCGGCGACGGAGTGTCCGGCCTGCGACGGCACCCGACTGAAGGCCGCGAGTCGGGCCGTCCTCGTCGACGGCACCGCGATCACCGAGATCAACGCGATGAGCATCGGCGACGCGCTCGAGCACTTCGAGTCGCTCGAGGCGAACTTCACCGAGCGCGAGAAGGTGATCGCCGAGGAGATCTTAAAGGAGATCCGCGCGCGACTGGGCTTCATGTGCGAGGTCGGCCTCGAGTACCTCACGCTCGACCGGGAGGCCGCGACGCTGTCGGGCGGGGAGAGCCAGCGCATTCGCCTCGCCACGCAAATCGGTTCCGGCCTCGTCGGCGTCCTCTACGTCCTCGACGAGCCATCGATCGGGCTCCACCAGCGCGACAACGATCGCCTGCTCGACACCCTCGAGGAACTGCGCGACCTCGGGAACACCCTCATCGTCGTCGAGCACGACGAGGAGACGATGCGCCGGGCGGACCAGGTCATCGATATGGGGCCCGGCCCCGGCAAGCGCGGCGGCGAGGTCGTCGCCAACGGGCCCGTCGAGGAGGTCAAGGCGACCGAAGGCTCCGTGACCGGCGATTACCTCTCCGGTCGAAAGCAGATTCCGGTGCCCGACGAGCGACGCGACCCCGACGGGGCGCTGACGATCCGCGGCGCCCGCCAGCACAACCTCGACGACGTCGACGTCGACATCCCGCTGGGCAACTTCACGGCGATCACGGGCGTCTCGGGCTCGGGCAAGTCGACGCTGATGCACGAGGTGCTCTACAAGGGCCTCGCGCGCGAGATGAACGACAACACGAGCGTGATTCCGGGCGACCACGACGCTCTCGAGGGCCTCGAGGAGATCGAGACCGTGCGCCTGATCGACCAGTCGCCGATCGGTCGGACTCCCCGATCCAATCCGGCGACGTACACCAACGTCTTCGACTACATCCGCGAACTGTTCGCCTCGACGAAGCTGGCGAAACAGCGCGGCTACGAGAAGGGGCGCTTCTCGTTCAACGTCAAGGGCGGCCGCTGCGAGGAGTGTGGCGGGCAGGGCACCGTCAAGATCGAGATGAACTTCCTGAGCGACGTCTACGTCCCCTGCGAGGAGTGCGACGGCGCTCGCTACAACGACGCCACGCTGGACGTCACCTACAAGGGCAAGACCATCGCCGACGTCCTCGACATGGAGGTCGAAGAGGCCTACGAGTTCTTCGAGTCCTCGAGTCAGCTCCGGCGGCGGCTCCAGTTGCTGAAGGACGTCGGGTTGGGCTACATGACGCTCGGCCAGCCCTCGACGACGCTCTCCGGCGGGGAGGCCCAGCGGATCAAACTCGCCGAGGAACTCGGCAAGAAGGACACGGGCGAGACGCTCTACCTGCTCGACGAGCCCACCACCGGGTTGCACAGCGAGGACGAGCGCAAACTCATCGACGTGCTCCACCGGCTGACCGACAACGGCAACACCATCGTCGTCATCGAACACGAACTCGATCTCGTGAAGAACGCCGACCACGTCATCGATCTCGGCCCCGAGGGCGGCGAGAACGGCGGCGAAGTCGTCGCCACCGGGACGCCCGAGGACGTAGCTCGCCTCGAGGACTCCCACACCGGTCGCTACCTGCGTGACCTGCTTCCGAAGGTGGACCTCGAGGGACCCCGCGGCGAGCGCGTCGAACCCGTGTCGGCGCCGCTGGACGACGACTGATACCGCCGCTGCCGCTTCGGGTTCCGTTCTCTCCCGCTTCCGGTTCCGATTCCGCTCTCGGTTCCGATCCCGATCGCCGCGTTTCCAGTACTCGCGATCGGCAGCGACGCGACTCGAGTACGCGGCCGGCGGGCCGAACGGGTATCGACGGCTCGCGTTTCGCCGCCGATCCGAACGGTTAACGATGGCCGCGGCTGAATCGACGCCCGATGAACACCCGAAAGGCCGTCGTCCGCCGCGGACTCGCGGGCGGCGGTGTCGCGACGCTCCTGCTGGCCGTCGCCTTCGTCGCCGCGCTCGGCGTCCCGACGACGCCCTCGAGGCTCGCGATCGTCGCGTGGCTGGTCGCCGTCGGCGGCGGCATGCTCGCCGCCGGCCGCCGAGAGCGCGTTTCGGTCGGCTCGACGACCCTCGAGTGGCCCCGCGTCGCCGCGATCGCGATCGCGACGCTGGCGGTCGGCTGGGGCGGTATCAGCGCCGCGAGCCTCCGTGCGGGCGACGGCATCACGGGTCTCGGCCCGCTCGAGGCCGTCCTCACCGTCGCCATGGTCGGCTACTTCGCGTGGTTCGCCCGCGAGTGCTGGCTCGGCGGCGCCCTGATCGACGCGGAGACGTTCGCCGTCGAATGATCGCTCGAGCGATCGGTACTCGTCCGCGGACTGTCGGCTGTCGGGATGAGTTCGAGTTATCGTCCGGAAACCTGTTCGAAACAATTTAACCGATCAAGGGCCTGCCACGCCCTTTTAGCCGCGGCAGTGGTACGATGTCACGTGACTCGAGACGTCCGCCGGGCGACGACCGACGACGTCTGGGCGATCCAGCAGACGGCCCGCGAGAGCTGGCACGCCGTCTACGACGACGTGCTGGGACCGGCGACGGTCGACGACGTCGTCGACGACTGGTACGCGCTGGGCGACCTCGAGTCGACGATCGGTGACGCTCGCGGCCGCGACGACGTCGCGTTTCTCGTCGCCGAGCCGACCGCCGGCGGCGACGGTCGGGACCGAACTGACGGCGGCCGGGACCCGACCGCGGCGGTACCCGTCGGGTTCGCACACGCCGTTCCGTGGCCGGAGAACACGTCCGTCGCGTACCTGGCCGGCCTCTACGTCAGGCCCGGTCGATGGGGCGAGGGAACCGGAACCGCCCTGCTCGAGTCCCTCGAGGCGTCACTCGACGGCCCCTTCGGCCGCGTCCGCTCGGCCGTACTTGCGGCCAACGACGTCGGAGTCTCGTTCGCCGAGTCGGCCGGCTTCGAACGGATCGGGACGCGAGAGACGGGTCTGGCCGAAGGTCTCGAGGAGCGCGTCTACGAGAAGGGGCTCTGAGCGCGACGCGGCTCCGGTGGATTTTCGTTCGATAGTTCACACGTCGTCCTATGGAGTGGAGCGTTCGTCCGGCCGCGCCGGACGCGGCACCGACCGTTCGCGAGATCGCCCGCGAGAGCTGGCACGCCGCCTACGACGAGTTCCTGAGCCCGGAGACGGTCGACGAGGTCACCGACGAGTGGTACGCGATCGACGCCCTCGAGGACTCGATCGCGGCGGCGCTCGAGCGGAGCGATCGAACGTTCCTCCTCGCCGTTCCGAACGCGGCCGGCGAAACGAACGCGATGGACGCCGACGAATCCAGTGCGACGGGCGGGGACGACGGAGCGAGTGCGATGGGTGCGGACGACGCGGCGAGCGCAACGGACGTCGCCGGGTTCGCTCACGCGGGCGTGCCGAAAGACGCCGACGCCGCCACGCTGTTCCGGCTCTACGTTCGGACGGACCTGTGGGGCGAGGGAGCCGGCACCGCCCTGCTCGAGCGCGTCGAAACCGACCTCCGGCCGGTCTGCGACCGGCTGCGGCTGACCGCCTTCGCGGCCAACGCGGTCGGCGTCTCGTTCTACGAATCCGCCGGGTTCGAGCGCCTCGAGACGCGAGCGTCAGATCTGGGTGACGGGCTCGAGGAACGCGTCTACGAGAAGGGACTCTGACCGATTCGCGTCGGGACCGCGATCCGATCGGTTCACTAACCGAACCGTTACGGGGGTTCGGACGGTCTGTGGTAGCATGCCGACCGGACAGACGTTCGACGCCGACGGCGTTCGGATCGCGTACGACGATATCGACCCCGAGGAGGCCCCCGACGCGCCGTCGATCGTCCTCGTTCACGGGTTCGCCTCGAGTCGCGCAAATAACTGGCGCGACCTCGGCTGGGACGAGACGCTGCTCGAGGCGGGGCGGCGCGTGATCGCCTTCGATTGTCGGGGCCACGGCGAGAGCGGGAAACCCCACGACCCGGCGGCCTACGAGACCGACGTGATGGCGGCGGACGTGGTCCGCCTGCTGGATCACCTCGAGATCGAGCGGGCCGACTTCCTGGGCTACTCGATGGGCGGTCGAATCGGCACGGAGGCGCTGTACCGCCACCCGGAGCGGTTCAACGCCGCCGTGTTGGCCGGTATCGGCGCGGCGACGCTCGAGCCGAGCGACGCCGGCGACCGGATCGCCGACGGACTCCTGGCCGACGATCCGGCGGACGTGACGGATCCCCTCGGCGAGCGGTTTCGAACCTTCGCCGAACTGAACGACAACGACCTCGAGGCGCTGGCGGCCTGCGCTCGAACGCGAACGGCGCCCGCCGGTTGGGAAGAGATCGCGCAGGTCGAGCACCCGGTGTTGATCGTGGCCGGCGAACACGACGACATCACCGGCGATCCGCGGGAACTCGCGGACGGCTTCCCCGACGGCGAGGCCGTCGTCGTCGACGACGCCGACCACCTGACGACGGTTCCCGACGAGCAGTTTACGGACGTCGTGCTCGAGTTTCTCGAACGAGAGGGAGTGTAGATCGAACTCGGTACCGTTTGCACACTCACGTAACGGCTGTACGGGCCCGTCTGTACAGCGGGGGTTGACGACTCGAGTACGCTGCTCTCGTGGCAACGGGGAATCGCCACGCCCTCCCCAACCGATTCGCTCGCTCCTTTCAGTCGCTCACTCATCCCTCGCACGGAGTTCTCGTCCGCCCTCACTCTCGTTCGGACGGACGAAAGCGCGCGCCACCGCACGTGGTTCGATCGAGTAGCGGGAAAATAGGTCGAATACCGACTGCTACAGCGTCTTCTCCGCTTCGTCCTCGTCTACGATTTCGATTCCACGGTTGTTGACCGCCATCGGATCGAGACCGACCTCCTGGAGGAAGTTCTTGTACTCGCGCTCGCACTGCTCGGCGTCCTTCTGCTTGTCGCTGGCGCGGTCGCAGAGTTCGATCAGGTTCTCGGGGACGTCGTTCTGGTAGACGATCCAGTGGTTGATCAGGTCCGAGAGCCGGCGGATGGGGCTGGTGAAGTGGCCGTAGATCTCGAAGTTCAGCGCGTGGTGGCCGCCGAACGGGTCGTTCATGTACTTCGCGCGGGGCATCACCTTCATCACGGCCCACTGGATCTTGTCGAGTTGCCGGCCGGGCGCGTCCTCGAGCGTCGCGTTGACGGCCTTCCGGGGGTCGTCCCAGGTGTCACCGGGGATCGAGACGCCGTCCAGATCCTGGATCTCCCGGAGGGCCTCGGACCACTCGTCGGGGCTGGGCTGGGGGTGGACGCGGTACATCGCCTCGACGCCGCGATTCCACATGAGTTCGTGCGTGACGGCCTTGTTGGCCTTCAGCATGCACTCCTCGATGATGGTGTGGGCGCGGTCGCGGGCGGGGTTGAGGACCAGCGACCCGTCCTCCTTGCGCTGCTCGTGCATGCGGTTCGCGACCTCGTAGACCAGTTTGTTCTCCTCGTGGAGGTCAGCATCGGGGTCCTCGAGGCGGTTCTCCGCCTGCGAGTAGGTCAGCCGTTCGTCGGACTCGATGACCGACTTGTAGATGTCGATGGTCTCGTAGCCCAGGTTCTCCTTGTCGAGGTGCATCTCGACGGTGTGGGCCAGTCGATCCTCGTTGGGAACCAGTGAACAGACCGTCTCGGCCAGCACCGGCGGGAGCATGTGGATGGTGTAGCCCGGCAGGTAGACCGTGTTCCCGCGCTCGACGGCCTCGTCCCACATCGCCGTGTCGGGATTGACGTAGTGGGTGACGTCGGCGATGTGGACCCAGAGGACGTACTCGTCCTCGCGCTCCTCGATCGAGAGCGCGTCGTCGAAGTCCTGGGCGTCGATCGGGTCCGTCGTCCACGTCGTCAGATCGCGCAGGTCCGTTCGCTCGTCGATCTCCTCCTCGATCTCGGCCATCACGCCCTCGGTTCGGGCCTCGGCCTCCTCGAGGACGGCGGTCGGAAACTCGTCGCGGATCTCGAACTTCTCGAAGAGGTCCTCGCGCTTGTTCTCGAGGTGGCGTGCGAGGTCTTCCGAGATCTCGACGGGGCCCTGGCCTTCGGCCGTCCCGGCGTCGGCCTGTGCGTCGTTACTCATAGGGAGGGGTACGGACGAAAGAGTGAAAGTCGTGTCGGGACGGGACCGGGAATCAGGACTCCTCCTCGAGCGTCCCGTATCGCTCCTCGACGGTCTGTAGATAGCCCGCGAGGAAGGCCTCCCGGTCGACGTCGCCGGCCTCGAGTTCGACGAGGAGGGCCTCGAGTTCGTCCCGCGGGTGGTGACAGAGGTCGCCGTGGCAGGATTTGCAGAGGTACTCGAAGGCCTTGTCCTCGCGGTTCCAGCGATCGCCGTGTTTGTCGTACTCGCGGGCCGTCGATCGGGTGATCCGATCGCCACACGCGAGACACGTCACCGTCTCAGCGCGGTTCCGGGAGGGCCACATGCGTACGACGACGCCGTGCTAGCACTTAGCGATTACCACACTCGTCGTTCCGGCCGACTCTCAGGCCGTCCGATCGGTCGCCGGAACGGGCCTTTTATCTCCGGACCACCCGTTGGCCCGGGTATGCAGGTCAAGTCTCGACACCACCTCCGGAGCGACGCCGTCTCGGACGTCGAAGCCGCGCTCGAGGACCAGCTCGGCGTGTCGCCGGCGGGCGACGCCTACGAACGCGTGGAGTTCGAGGAGACCGACTGGGAGGTCGTCCTCATCGACGGCGAACCGCAGGTCGCGTACTTCGACGACGAGCCGTTCGTGACGGTCAGAGGGGCCAACGCCTACGAACCCGAGAAGCGGCTGGTGACCGTCGACGCCGGCGCGGTCTCGTTCGTCAGCGACGGCGCGGACGTGATGCGGCCCGGGATCACCGAGGCGACCGCGGACATCTCGCCGGACGACCTGGTGGTCATCGCCGAGGAGTCCCACGGGAAGGTGCTGGCCGTCGGCCGCGCCCGCGTCGACGGCGACGACATGACCGGAAGCGAGGGGAAAGTCGTCGACTCGCTGCACCACGTCGGCGACGATCTCTACGAGTTCTCTGGATAAGTCGTCGCGACCGGCCTCGTTTTACAGACGGTATCGCCGCGATCGAACGACAGATCGGTACTCCGTGTCTCGCCGCTCGAGCCGTCAGGCTTCCGAACGGTGGCGCGCGCTGTCGACCGGCCGAGAGGATTCGAGGGCGGTCGACGATCTCGTGCGAGGGATGAGTGAGCGACCGTTGGGAGCGAACGAATCGGTTGGGGAGGGTGTGGCAATTCCGTGCTGCCACGGTGTGCAGGGTTCTCCTTTCCATTACGATCTCGCTCGAGGACGGCGTTCAATCCGGCTCCGAATTCTCTGTGAAGTCAGCGTCTCTCGTGAAGTGTCGATTTCCCGATCGTTTACCGATCTGCCCGATACCGCTCCCGCACCACTTGCTGTCGTGGCAGCGGGGATTTCCACGACCTCCCCAACCGATTCGCTCACTCACTGTCGTTCGAAAGACGCTTCGCGTCTTCCACGCAGTCGCTCGTGTTCCTCGCGACGACCTCGCGCAGTGTCATACGATCGACCCTCGCTTCGCTCGGGTCGATCGATAGCGCGCGCCACAGCACAACCGACGCCGCGGCGCTGGCGCACTGCGATTCGAGTTCGCGCGTCCGGAACCCGTCTCGCTCGAGCGGCTACTCGTCGAGGTCCTCGAGCGAGTCGTCCTCGAAGGCATCTCCGTAGCGCGCGAGCGTGTCGACGTACCCTCGCCTCGCGAGGGCGTACGTCTCCCGCAGGTCGTCGACGGGGGTCTCGGTCGCGTCGACGCGGAGGTCGTTGTACGGCGGCACGACGTCGCGGTGTTCGGTCGTCGCGACCGCGACCGCAGCGCTCTGGATCGGGAGCTCCTCGCGCTTGTCGCCGCCCTCGAGGTAACCCGCGGCGAGGGCGTCGATCAGGCGCTTCGCGAGCGGGTCGGTTTCGGCCTCGTCGGTGACGCTCTCCGGGCCCGTCCACGGGTCGGTCGTCTCGTGGACGGCGTTTTCCGCGTAGTTCGCGGCGGTCGCCTCGAGGACGGCCTCGCCGGTCAGCATGTTGCCGGCGACGGTGAAGTGCTCGCGCTCCTCGTGGCCGAACCAGTCGACGCACTCCGCGCCGGAGAAGGCGAAGGTTCCCTCGCGGCCGACGCCGTGGAGCTGTCGCTGCGGCGCGGCGTCGTCGGCGTTGAGCAGCGCCTCGAGCGCGTCGTCGACCGCGAGGCCGTCCTCGAGGTACGCGAGGCCGCGCTCGCCGAGGTCGACGTTGACGAGGCTCTGGGTCGCGACGGCGCCGTCCTCGCCGACGAACGGGCAGAGGGTACCGACGCCGGGCAGGCGGGTCGTGACGGCGACCCCGAAGCGGTGGTGAGAGTCGCCCTCAGTCGTCTCGTAGGCTTCGCGAACGCAGATGCTGAAGGTCACGGGTTCTCCGTCGTGCTTCGAGACCAAAAATACGGGGACGGTGATCGGTACAACGGGAACATACCGATCAGTGCGCGGGCGCGTCACCGCGACCGTCGCCCGTGTCGGCACTGGTACGAATCGGGACGGACGATCACTGCGTCCTGACAGTGCGTCTGACGTAAGAACTATACTGGCGGCCCCGGTGGGTTACGCCAATGGGACTCATGAGCAAAATCCTCGGTGGGGGGCAATCCCGCACGGCCGAGGACTACGTCGAACTGGATCTCGACGATACCTCCGCGGACTCGGCCGAGGCGGCCATGCAGGTGCACATCGCCGAGATCAGCGACCAGACCGACGCGATCGACATCAAAGACGCCGTCTACGACGGCGACATCGTCATCGCGGACATCACCCGCCTGCGAACCGCGGACAGCACCGTCGAGCACATCGTCGACGAACTCCGCCAGGTCGCCCAGGAGGTCGACGGCGACATCGTCCGGAAGGGCGACGACCAGATGATCATCACGCCGACCGGCGTCCACATCAGCCGCGAAAAACTCGGGCAGCGGGCCTGACCGAACTGCGACCGTTCTTCTTCGATTCGCCGACCGTCGGGGTCGGCGGTTCTCGTCTCCTCCGAACGCGAACGCATTCGGCGCACGCGCCGGCGTTCCTCGTAGAATCCAGCGCCAGCGACGATTCGTGTCGAGCAGTCCGGAGGCGTTCGGTGTTTCCACTCGCCGGGAATTCCGGTGGCGGGTTATTACGATCGGGATGTAACGCACTTGCATGACCGGGTTTCGAGCAACAGTCGTCGTTCAGGATCCCGCGAACTGCCCGATCGCCGACGCGTCGACGGCGACGGACGAGCCGATCACCTCCGTCACGCGTTCGCGCGCCTCGAGCGACGGGACGGTCGTCGAGGAGTTCGGCGTCGCCGCCGGATCCGCCGAGGCGGCCGACGCCGGCACGGCGACCGAGCTAACGCCCGTCCAGGCCAACGAGCGGGAGGCCGTCTACCGGTTCGAGCGCGAGGCCGACGCCGACTGCGCGTGCGAGGTCGTCGAACTGACCGGGACGCCGGTCTCCTCCGTCAGCGCGGAGGACGGCGCCCTGCAACTGACCTTCCGGACGCTCGAGCTGAGCGAGATCGCCGAGATCGTCGACGATCTCCGGGAGTGGTTCGACGGCGTCCTCGTCGAGGAACTGACCCAGGACCACGACGAGGAGACGACGGATCCGATCCTCGTCGATCGGGACGTGTTGACGGCGCGACAGCGGGAGATCCTCGAGACGGCCCACGAGATGGGCTACTTCGAGTATCCCAAGGGGGCGAACGCGACCGACGTCGCCGAGGAACTCGACATCGCCCGGTCGACGTTTACCGAGCATCTCGCCGCGGCGCAGACGAAGCTCCTGAACGCGTTACTCGAAAAATAGTGGAAACTAATTCGGTAATAGATAATTCGGTACACGTTCGTCTACTTCGAAACCCGTCTTCCGCGTTCAGTTGTTCGTGTGCCCGGAACGAAACGGCGACTTCGCACGCGTTCGGCCGTGACGGCGAACAAACGACAATACTTTTCCAGTGGGATGCGAAACTCCCACTATGGCTGACGATCTCAAGAAAGGGCTGGAGGGAGTCCTTGTCGCAGAGTCCGGACTCAGTACGATCGACGGTGACGAAGGTCGGCTGATCTATCGAGGGTACCCGATCGAGGATCTCGCTCGCGGCGCGAGCTACGAGGAGGTCGTCTACCTGCTCTGGCACGGGGAGCTACCGACCGCGGACGAACTCGAGGCGTTTATCGCCTCGATCAACGAGGAGCGCGAGGTCTCCGAGGACGTCCTCGACACCATGGAACGGCTCGCCGCAGCCGACGAGCAGCCGATGGCCGCACTCCGGACTGCGGTCTCGATGTTCTCGGCGACCGAACCCGAGGACGAGGCCGAACCCGAGGACCTCGAGGCGACGCTGCGGAAGGGACGCCGGATCACCGCCAAGATCCCGACCGCGCTGGCGGCCTTCGAGCGCTACCGACTCGGCGAGGAGCCGGTCGACCCCCACCCTGACCTGGGGCTCGCGGCCAATTTCCTCTACATGATGACCGACGAGGAGCCCAGCGACGTCCACGCCGAGACGTTCGATCAGGCGCTCATCCTGCACGCGGATCACGGCCTGAACGCCTCGACCTTCACGTCGATGGTGATCGGCTCGACGATGGCCGACATCTACAGCGCCGTCACCGGCGGCGTCAGCGCCCTCTCGGGGCCGCTCCACGGCGGCGCGAACCAGGACGTCATGGAGGTCCTCTTCGAGATCGACGAGAGCGACCTCGACCACCGCGAGTGGGTCAAGCAGGCCAACGAGGAGGGGCGGCGCATCCCCGGCTTCGGCCACCGCGTCTACAACGTCAAGGACCCGCGGGCGAAGATCCTGCAGGAACGCAGCAAGGAACTCGCCGAGGAGGGCGACGACAAGTGGTACAACTACACCACGACGATCGAGCAGTACCTCACCGAGGAGCAGGGGCTCGGCGAGAAGGGGATCGCCCCGAACGTCGACTTCTACTCCGGCTCGGTCTACTATCAGCTCGGCATCCCGATCGACATGTACACGCCCATCTTCGCGATGAGCCGCGCCGGCGGCTGGATCGCCCACGTCCTCGAGTACCAGGAGGACAACCGACTCATCCGGCCGCTCTCGCGGTACACCGGCCCCGAGGATCAGGAGTTCGTCCCGCTCGAAGAGCGGTAACGCGCGGTTCGATCGCTTCGATTTTTACTGGCGTCACAGCCGACAGCGGCGCCGCGACGCGGGTCTCGCCTCGAGTGGACGGCGCGTGAGAAAAACGATCGACTCGAGAATCGCGCTGCGACGCTACTCGACTACTCGACCGTCAGTTCAGTTCTCGAACCACCAGCGAGACGCCGATCAGCGACGCCAGCAGGACCGCGAGGTTGAACGCGGCGCCCATCAGCGGCTGGTACTTGGGAGCGACCCAGAGGTCGATCGCGGCGGTCACGCTCCCGTAGAACTGGATCAGGGCGAAGACGGCCAGTATCGAGCAGATCCCGAGCGCGGCCCACGCGAGGTACCGTCGCACCGTCTCCGACTGCGGGTCGAGGCCGCCGCCGGAATCGGTCGTCGTGCCGGCCGTAGCCGACGGATCCGTACCGTCGGTCGCCGAATCGGGGTCGGCAGCCGCTGACTCGGATTCGTCGGTCGCCGGATCGGACACCGCGTCCGTCGTCTCCGGGTCGTCGATCGGTCGTTCGGTCTCCGCGTCGGTCTGCGCCGTGGTCGGTGTCTCAGTCATGTGTTCCTCCGTGCGAGTGCGATGGTTGCGAGCAGTGCGACGGCGGCCGCGGCGACGCCGAAGCCCGGAGTCCCGTCCTCGGACGAGTCCTCATCGGCTCCGTCGTCGGTGCGAGCGCCATCGTCCGCCGCGGACTCGCGGTCGGCGCCGTCAGCGCCGGAGAAGTCGCCCACCTCGAGGCCGCCCTCGTCGCTCGTCTCCTCGAGCGACAGCGCGCCCGGGCCGAGGTTGGCGACCGCGCGGTCGGTCGCGACGATCGTCCCGTCGCGCCAGAGGACCGCGTCGAGGTAGTAGTCGTACTCCTGAGGGACCTCGAGGTCGACGGACGGCGAGGCGGTCGTCCCGGGTTCGAGCGTCGACAGGTCGGCGGTCGCAGTGTCGGCGACGATGTTCGACTCGGATTGGCGGGCCTTCACCTCGAGTTCGAGCCCGGATTCCGGTTCGTCGCCGGTGTTCGTAAGGTAGGTCGAGACGTCGAGGGTCGCCCGGTCGTCGGTCGTCGACGCGACCGAGTACTCGATCGCGGGGACGTCCGCGAGGGGGCCGCTCCCGAACCGGTGGAACTCGACGTCGGTATCGGCGTAGGCGGGCGTCAGCGCGTCGACGCCGTCGATAGTCTGCCTGGCCGACTCGATTCGGCTCCCGTCCCGGTAGACGAACGTCTCGATCTCGTAGCTGCTCTCTCGAGGGACCGCGACCGTACTCGAGACGACGCGTTCGGACTCGTCCTCGAGGGTCTCGACCGGTCGCTCGGTGGTGTCCTCGACGAGACCGGTCTTCGTGTCCGTCACCCGGTGGACGACGGTCACGTTCTCGACGGGGGCGCCCCGGTGCTCGAGGTGGGTGTCGACGGCCAGCGAGGCGGTGCCGCCGGTGATCTCGTCCGCGCTGATCGTGATCTCGGTCAGCGACACCTCGCCACCGGATTCGACGGCGGCGTCCGTCTCCGGCTCGTCGGGACTGGACACCGCGCCGGTGAGCGCGAGGGTCGACAGCGCCCCGACCACGACCACCAGCGCGGCGATGGCCAGGACGTACTCTCGATTCATATCAATTCGATTTGATCAGTTGTATAAGTGCTTTGTGTGCTGAGACGTTACCGCGATCGTGTATGGGCTCCCGCGTCGAGAGTCGGAACGGCACTGGCAAGACGGAGGGGCTCGAACGATGACGCGTGCTGGTTTTCGTCTACGGGACGCTGACCGACCCGGACCAGGTCGCCGCGCTGCTCGAGAGCGGTCCCGGCGAGTACGCGTTCGCCGGCCCGGCGACGCTCGAGGGACTCCACCGCGTCGAGGGTGAGTACCCGACGCTCGCGCCCGGCGGCAGCGTCGAGGGTCGACTGCTCGCGGTCGACGACGCCGCGCTCGAGCGACTCGATCGGTACGAGGGGGTCGATCGCGGCCTGTACGTCCGGGTGGCCGTCCCGCGGGTCGACGGCGCGTCGGTTCAGACCTACGTCGGTGACCCGGCCCGACTCGGGGCGGAGGTCAGTCGGGGGTGGCCGGATGCGGGGTCGTTTCGCAACGCCGTCCGCGACTATATTGTGGGTCACTCTGTCACGGTACGAACTCTCGAATGACGGTCGGCAGACGACCGTCAGACACCCCACTATCGGCGTCACGTCTTGCGGTTTCACTTTCGCTTCCCACCCATGAGATTTATATGCAACGCGTTCCCTTCTCCACTCGCACGTCACACGCCGTGCATTCCCTGTATTCCCTGTCGTGTTGCCCACCGGGCAGCACGTTCCGGTCGGGGTCGCCGCGAGGGCTGGAACGACCGGCCCGCCCGGCCCCCGACACTCTTACAACAACCGCCGAGTAGTCGGGCGTATGCTCGAACTCGAAGCTATTCGCGAGGCGCGCGAGCGTGTCCGGGAGACTTCCCGACACACGCCGCTCGAGCACTCGCACACCTACTCGTCGATGACCGGCGCGGACGTCCGCCTGAAACTGGAGAACTTCCAGCGCACGGGCGCGTTCAAGATCCGCGGCGCGACGAACCGGATCGCGACGCTCTCCGAGGAGCAGAAGGACGCGGGCGTCGTCACCGCTAGTGCGGGCAACCACGCGCAGGGCGTCGCGCTCGCGGCTACCCGGTCGGGCGTCGACTCGAAGATCGTCATGCCCGAGCACGCGCCGATCTCGAAGGTCAAGGCCACGAAGAACTACGGCGCCGAGGTCGTCCTCTCGGGCCGGGACTACGACGCGGCCGCCGAGCGCGCCCACGAGATCGAACGCGAGGAGGGCCGGACCTACGTCCACGCCTTCGACGACGAGTACGTCATGGCCGGCCAGGGAACGATCGGCCTCGAGATCCTCGAGGACTGCCCCGAGGTCGAGACCGTCGTCGTCCCGATCGGTGGCGGGGGCCTCATCAGCGGCATCGCGACCGCGATCAAGGAGCAGAAACCCGACGTCCGCGTCATCGGCGTCCAGGCCGCGGGCGCCTCGAGCGCCGCCGCCTCGCTCGAGAAGGGCGAACGCGTCTCGATCGACGAGGTCGACACCATCGCGGACGGCATCGCCACCCGCAGCATCGGCGAAGAGACCTTTCCGTATATCAAAGAGTACGTCGACGAGATCGTCACCGTCTCCGACCCCGAGATCGCCGTCGCGCTGGTTTACCTGCTCGAGCGCTCGAAGACCCTCGTGGAGGGCGCCGGCGCCGTCCCCCTCGCGGCCGTGCTCTTCGAGACGTTCGACTACGACGACGGCGAGGTCATCGTCCCCGCGCTCTGCGGGGGCAACATCGACCTCAACACCCTCACCAACGTCATCGTCCGCGGCCTCGTCGAGACCGGGCGCTACCTGAAGATCAGGACCGTGTTGAAGGATCGTCCGGGTGCGCTCGAAGACCTCCTCGACATCTTCACCGCCCACCGCGCGAACATCTACGCCATCCACCACGATCGGACCTCCCGCGAGGTCGAGATGAGCGACACCGAGGTCGAGATCGAACTCGAGATGCGCGGCCCCGACCACGTCGACGCCTTCCTCGCGGACCTCCGGGATGCGGGGTACGCGGTCGAGGTGCTGGCCTGACCCGCGGCGGGCGACCGCCGCTCGCGGTCCATCGACCGACCCGGCCCGCATCCCGTTCGAGTCGACTCACATCGGGTTGATCGAGTGCTTCTTCGGCGGCCACGACTCCTCGTGCTCGGGGCCGCTGCGCTCGAGCGCCCGTCGAATCCGATCGCGCGTCTCCCGCGGGTCGATCACGCCGTCGATTCCGACCGCCTCGGCGGCCCGGACGGGGCCCGTGCGATCGATGAACTCGTCGATCAGTTCCTGCCGCTTGGCCTCGGGGTCCTCGGCGTTCTCGTAGACGCGGCTGTAGGCGACGTCGACGGCGCCCTCGATCCCCATGGCGGCGATCTCGGCGGTCGGCCACGCGACGGCGAGATCGTTCTCGAGCGAACGGCCGCCGCCCATGGCGACGTAGCCGTAGCCGTACCCCCGGCGGAGGACGACGCTGCAGGTGGGCACCGTCGCCCGGTTGAGTTCGTACGGAAGCTTCGCCGAGTGGCGGGCGACGCCGTCGCGCTCGGAGTCGGGGCCCGGCAGGATGCCGGGGACGTCGGCCAGCAGGACGATCGGCAGGCCGAACGCGTCGCAGACGCTCGCGAAGTGCGAGGCCTTGTCCGAGGCCGCAGTATCGATCGTTCCGGCCTTGACTCGCGGATTGTTCGCGACGACGCTGACGGGTCGACCGTCGATCCGCGCGAGGCCGGTGACGATGTTCTGTGCGTAGGTCGGCCGTATCTCGAAGAACGACTCGCGATCGACGACGCCGTCGACGATCGTATAGATATCGTACCCTTTCTTCGGGTCAGCCGGCATCTCCTCGAGCAGTCGCTCTCGCATCTCGTCGGTCGGCGGCGTCGGGTCGTCCTCGACGGGCGGGTCTGCCTGCGCGTTCCGCGGGAGGTAAGAGAGGTACCGCCGGATCGCGTCGAGGCAGGCCTCGTCGTCCGCGCAGGCGAGCGAGGCCACTCCCGTCTCGGCGGTCTGGAAGTCGGCGCCGCCGAGTTCCTGCTTCGAGAGGTCGGTCCCGAGCGCCGCGTTCACGAGCGAGGGGCCGGCGACCCCCATCGTTCCCGTTCCCCGAACGATCGGGACGAAGTCCGACATCGCCGCCCAGTTGGTCGACGCGGCGAAGCCGGGGCCCATCATCGCCGAGACGGTCGGCACCCAGCCCGAGAGTTTCGTCTGCAGCGTCGTCAGGCCGCCGTCGCCCTGCGCGGTCGGGCGAGCATCGAGTCCCTCCTGAATGCGGTGGCCGCCGCCGTCGTGGAGCAGGATGACGGGGTAGCCCTGCTCTAAGCCCAGTCGCATCACCCGCCGGAGCTTCGAGCCACCGGTGTGGCCGATCGAGCCGCCCTTGACGGTGAAGTCTGTGGCCGCGACGGCGATCGGGCGACCGTCGATCTCGCCGATCCCCGAGATAATGCCGTCTGCGGGAGCGTCCTCGCGCCCCCAGTCGGCCGTCTCGGGCGTGGTCGGCGCCGGCGCCGCGAGCGTCCCGATCTCGTCGAAGCTGTCGGAGTCACAGAGGTAGTCGACTCGTTCGCGGGCGGTCAGCTTCCCGTGCTCGTGTTGGCTCGCGATGTCGTCCTCGCGGCCCGCGTCCGAGACGGCCGCCTTCTCGGACTCGACGTACTCGATCAGGTCCTCGACGGCGGCGTCGTGCCTATCGGTCATCGGGACCCCTCTCGAGGCTCGTGATGGAACCGGAGCGTCTCGCCTTGCCGTGTCATGTCACGCCAGTACAGAGGATCGGAAAATAAAACCCGTCATCGAGTCCGGGTCGCGGCGGACCCGCTCGTCACTCGCTCGCGACGACCTCGCCGAGTCGCTCCCGATCGAGTTTCCCGAGGTCCGTAACGGGCAGTTCCTCAAGCACGACGACCGCCCGCGGCCGCTTGTAGGCTGCGAGCTGGTCTTCGGCCCACTCGAGCACGTCGTCCGGCGTCAGCGACTCGTCTGCGAGGGTGACGGCGGCGACGACCTCCTCGCCCTTCCGGTCGTGGTCGCGGCCGCCGACGGCGGCGTTCGCGATGCCGGGATGGGACTTCAGCACCGTTTCGACTTCCGCGGGAGCGATGGAGAAGCCGCTGGACTTGATCATGTACTTGCGCCGGCCGAGGAAGTAGAGGCAGCCGTCCTCGGTCATTCGCCCGATGTCGCCCGTGAGCACGTAGCCGTCGTACATCGCTTCTTCCGTCTCCTCGGGTTTGTTCAGGTAGCCCTCGAACAGCGAGGGGGTTTTCACGCTGATCTCGCCCGTCTCGCCGCGGGGTACCTCCTCGTGGCTCTCCCAGTCTCTGATCACGATGTCGGTCTCGTAGACCGGTTTCCCGACGAACCCCTCCTCGACGATCCCGAGTTCGTCGGTGAACGTGTCTCGAGTGTGGGTCTCGGTCAGCCCGTAGGACGCCTCGGACATCTCCGCGCCGGTCGCCGCCTCCCAGCGCTCGCAGAGTTCCTCGGTCAGCGCCTGCCCGAAACTCGTCACCGGCATCGACTCGAGCGAGTCGACCTCGCGGTCGCCCTCCTCGAGCAGCGGGAGGACCTCCCGGACCATCGGGGTGGTGATCCAGCCGTTGGTGGGGTCGTGGGCCTCGAGCGCCTCGAGGTAGGCCTCGGCCTCGTAGCGCGTCAGGAGGATCGTCGTGCTCCCCTGGATCATCGGCGAGTCGACGGCGTTGAGCTTGCCGGCGACGTGGAAGACCGGCATCACCGCGAGGTGGCGCGTCTCCGCGTCCTGCTCGATCAGCGTCGACGAGGTCGACGCGGCGAACAGCACGTTCGCGTAGCTGTGTTTGCAGCCCTTCGGCAGCCCCGTGGTTCCCGAGGTGTACTGCAGCAGGCAGATATCGTCCATCGCGACCTCGACGTCCGGCGGATCCGCGGCCGTCTCGGCGAGAATCGTGTCGAGGTAGCGCTCCGTCTCCGTCTCGGCCCGGCGCTCCGTCTCGAGGGCGGCCTCCATGTCGGGATGGATCGCGGGCACCGGTTCGTCGGGCAGATAGGTGTCGAATCGGGCGTAGACGACCTCCTCGAGGGGCGTCTCCTCGCGGACGCTCTCGAGCAGGCCGGCGTGGGTGTCGTGCGCGACGGCGATTCGCGCGTCGCCGTCCTCGAGCTGGTACGACAGACGGTGTTCCTTCGCCATCGGACTGCACGGACTCACCCGCATTCTCAGCCGCTGGGCGCCGTAGTAAGCGATCACGTACTGCGGGCAGTTCTGGAGAGCGAGCAGGAGGGTGTCTCCGTGGCCGTATCCCCGCTCGTCGAGCCAGGTCGCGAACGACTCGATCGCGCGCTCGAGGTCGCCGTAGGTGAGTTCGGCCCCGTAGTAGTCGATCGCGACCCGATCCGGCGCCTCGCGGGCGTAGTGGGCGACGTACTCGTGGAGCGGCCGTTGCCCCAGCGGGAACGCGGGCTCCGGCGGAACTCCCTCCGGGAACTCGTCGTGCTCGGTGGTAACCATGGCCACGATAACCGGCGGCGAACACATAGTAATTGTGCCGCGTCCGCTCGGACGAATTCGATGCGTCTCGAGGAGGGTCGGCTCTCGGCGGCGAGTATCGGCTCTCGGAGGAGAGGGTCGGCTCTCGAGCGCTAGAGTTCGCCGCGGAGTCGGATCTCGTCGCCGACCCAGTCGAGCATGTCCTCCGTGACGACGTAGTCCTCCTCGTCCTCGCCCTCGACGCCGATCGAGGCGAGCACGCTCTCCGCGATCGACGGGTTCGGATCGACGTGGGCGCGCCCGCCGTCGACTTTCGCGACGATGCCGAGTTCCTTCCCTTCCGCGTCGACCACCGTCTTGCCGACCTCGTCGTCGGTCAGTGTCGCTGTCATATCGCCCGATAGCACGACGAGCCGGTTAACTGTCGGCCCGTCCCGTGCCTGCCGGGGACGGGGCTTCGGTCGCCGCCCGACCGCGGGCGAGTCCCGGACACGATGGCTGCAAGCGCGGCCCCGGACTATTTGACCACGGACGACGAGAGTACGACCGACGGTCCGTTCTTGCACCAATGACCCACACCATCGAGATCAGCGACGACATGAAGGATCGACTCGACAACCACTGCGAGGAGGGCGAATCCTACGAGGAGTTCCTCGAGGAACTGCTCACGATCTACGAGACGGAGGGCGCGTTTCTGCAGGAAGGCTACTCCGAGTGACCGCGGCCGCATGGCACTCGAGTCCCCCTCCGTCCTCGCCAATTTTGAAACGGACGACGGAACGGCCAGTGAGCACGCCCTCTCGAGACGCGCGGACCGTCGAGCGCGTCGGGGCAGAAACCGGGACGCGGTTCGCCGACGTGCTGCGGCCGGTCGACCGCCGGGGCCCGGGCCGTTCCGGCCGGGCTCGCTCGAGTGAGAATCGTCGATACCTGTCGTCAGTCGTCGTGAGTCACCGTATCGTCGTGGCTCTGCTCCTCCTGGAGGTGTTCGATGGCGTGGAGTTCGACGACCGGGAAGACCTTGGTGACCGTGAGGAAGAACAGCGTCACCATCCCGATCGTTCCGGTGATCGACGAGAGTTCGATGAGGCTCGGGAAGTACTCGCCGGGGGTCGCCGCGTAGATGTCGAATGTGGGGTGGAGCAGCCCCTCGGCGACGAAGAGGATCTTCTCCATCAGCGTCCCGGAGAGCACCGCGAGTCCGGCGACGACGGCCCGCTTCTTGGTGAACAGCGTCGGACGGATCGTCTGCGCGAAGATGAACGCGAGCGTGGAGAAGACCAGCCCCATCGAGAGGATGTAGACGGGGTGGTGAATTCGGGCCTCGGCCGCGTGGGTCACGTCGACGGGCGCCACGAACAGTCCGGTGGTGAGCTGTTGCAGCTGCAGCCAGAGGAAGAGCAGGCAGAAGAAGCCGAGCCACAGTAACAGGCCCCGAAAGACGTCGTCGGTGATGATGTGATCCCAGTCGTAGGCCCAGCGGAAGGCGTAGGAGAGGAGGATCACGCCGCTGATCGCCGAAGTGAGCGCGATGGTGAGGAACTGCGGCCCCTGGACCGCGCCGAACCACGTCGGCATCGAGGGGATCAGGGCGAACAGCCACGGAATGACGCCGCCGTGGAGCAGGAGCGGCGCCATGATGATGATGGCCAGCGCGAGCCACCAGACCATCCGCTGGACGATGGCGTCCTCCCGTTCGCTGTACCCGATCGTCATGAACCGGTAGAGCGGATCGAACGTATCCGGCAGGTCGTCCCGGAGTCGGCTCACGTCGTAGCGAAGCGTCAGGGCGAGATAGGTCGCGGTCAGCACGAAGTAGGCCGTGATGACGGTCACGTCCCACACCAGCGGCGATCCGTGGATCGTGATGTGATAGTGGGTGATGATGCTGGTGACCATGCGGTCGGGCCGTCCGAGGTGGACGATGATGTAGAAGCCGGCCGCCGAGAGGCCGGCGATCGTCAGCAGTTCCGCGAGGCGAGCGACCGGCATGTACCGATCCATTCCGAGCAACCGGACGGCGGCCGAGAGGATGATCCCGCCGTGGGCGATGCCGACCCACCAGATGAACGCGCCGATGTAGACGCCCCAGGTGACCCCGCCGCCGCTCCCCCAGTCCGACAGCCCGGTCACGACCATCCCCTCGTACAGCTGGTACCCCCACCCGATGAGGAAGATAAGGAACGCCAACCCCGCGACGGCGCTCAGCACGAAGTACTTCGACGACGTGTTCTGTATCGGCCGCAGGATGTCGGCCTTTCGTGGTCTCTTTGTGCTCATCGTGCTAGAGTTTCACAACCGTATTCTCCCCACCCCCGTTATAGCATCCGTTGGCTGTGCAAGCACGACCGTCGCGGAAACGAGCGCCGCCTCTCGAGGCGAACGAACCGCGGATCGCCGTCCCTCGACGCGAACGAACCGCGTCGGGTTCGCCGTCGCTCGCCTCGAGTCCCGATCCGGTGCTCATCGACTCGCTCCGTCTCCCCGACCGCTCGGGGTCCAATCCCGGCTTGTCCGCCAACGAGTCCCCGACGTCGGGCGGGAAACGCCGGACTGATCGTCCGTACTCCCCGGATAACGAACGGGGCCGAGCGGGTACGGACGCTATCGCGTTTCGAACACTCCACCAGCGGCGACCGTCACGCCGTCGCCGCTCGAGATGACGGGGACGCTCGCCTGCACGCTCGCGGGGGGCCGCTCGGACGAATCGGGTTTCGACGGATCGATCGCACATCGAGTCGGCGGCGCCCGCGCGAGCGACGGGTGCGACGGAATCACTCAAGTGGTCCCCGTTCCAACAGATTCACATGACGCTGCTCGTCGCCCTCGACGACTCGGATCCGGGCTGGGCCGCCCTCGAGTTCGCGCTCGCGGAGCGGCCCGAGTCGGGGATCGTCGTCGCCCACGTCGTGGATCCCAACCGAAGCGGGTACGGCGAGGTCGCTCACCTCGGCGCGGACGGGGTTCAGGAACGCCACCGGGAGCAGGCGGCCGACCTGTTCGAGACGGCCCGCGAGCGCGCGGCCGAGCACGACTGCGAGGTCGAGACGGCGTTGCTGGTCGGGGAACCGGCGAATGCCGTCGTCGACCACGCCGCCGACCGCGTGATCGACCGGATCGTCGTCGGCAGTCACGGCCGGACGGGCGTCTCGCGGGTCCTGCTCGGGAGCGTCGCGGAGCGGATCGCCCGCCGCTCGCCGGTTCCCGTAACGATCGTCCGCTGAGGCCACTCGCCGACGGACGAGGCCGCCTCGAGTCGAATCGCCCGCCCGATCGAATCGATGCGTCAACGCCGACAGTATCTCTTCACTGTCGTTCGCTCGAGAACGGAAACTCAACCGCGACTGAATAAACTAATGAGGCTCCGAAATAGTCACGCCAGTATGAACAACCGCTACGATGTGGTCATCGCCGGCGCCGGCCCGGCCGGCGGCCAGTGTACACGCGATCTCGCCGCGCGGGGCTACGACGTCGTGGTCCTCGAGACCGAGTCGGAAGACGAGTTCCCGCGCCAGAGTAACAAGTCCACCGCGGGGACGTTCCCGTCGATGATGGCCTCGTTCGGGATTCCGGACGACGTCGTCATGCAGTACACCGACAAGGTCGTCCTCGAGTCGCCACACGACCACTACGTCCGCGAGCAGGCCGGGGCGGTCCTCGAGTTCGCCGATTTCAAGCGGTTCCTCGTCGCCGACAGCCGCGAGGAGGGCGCGGAGTACCGCTTCGACGCGCGCGTCACCGCCCCGATCATGGAGAACGGACAGATCGCCGGCGTCAGGTACAACGGCGACGAGGAGGTCTACGGCGACATTGTCATCGACGCGACGGGACCGTCCGCGCCGCTGGCGAAGAAACTCGACGTCGTCGATCTCAAACGCGAGAACCACGCGATCGGGATCGAGTACGAGTTCGAGGGGATCGACATCGACCGCCCCGGGTTCGCCGACCTCCGCGACGCGATGATGCTCCGACTCGACCACGATATCGCCCCCGGCGGCTACTCGTGGATCTTCCACACGGGCGAGGACACCGCCAAGGTCGGTCTCTGTTACATCCAGAACGGCAGCCACAAGCAGTACGCGCGCGACGATTTCGGGATCGACGACTACCTCGAGCACTGGCTCGAGACGGACCCGCGATTCGCCGACGCGACGGCCCTCGAGGGGAAACAACACCGGGGCTCGGCGCACATCCAGTTGCCCGAGCGGATGCACACCGACCGGTTCATGGCCATCGGCGACACCGTCCCGACGGTCGACCCGCTCTGGGGCGAAGGGATCAACAAGTGCATGCAGTCCGGTCGCATGGCCGCCGCCGCGGTCGATAGCTGTCTCAAACACGACATCGAGCCGACCGCGGAGAACCTCGAGGTGTACGACACCCTCTGGCACCGCGACGTCGCGCCCAACCAGCGCAAGCGACTGCTGATGACCCAGCTGCTCTACCTCGCGCCGAACGATCGCTACGACCAGTTCATGCGCGACCTTCAGCGCCTCGACGACGACACGCTGGCGAAGGCCAACCGCGGCGACGTCCGCTCCATTCTGCGACTGTTCGAACTCGACGACCTGCCGATGCTCGCCGAGTTCGCGAAACAACGCCTCGGTTTCGACGACCTGCTGTAGCGTTCGTCCGCGCCGTCGTCGTTCATTCGAGCCGAACTGTTAATGTTACTCGCTTCCGAGAGGTGCCGTATGTCGACTCCCCCGCCAGATCACACCGTCGACGGCCCGCGCCTCTCGAGGCGGACTGCGCTCGCCGGCGGCGCCGCCCTCGTTTCCGCGATGGCCGGCTGTACCGGCCACGGCAACGGCCACAGCGACGACGGCCGCGTACTCGCGGCCGACGCGCCGGCCGACGCGACCGTGCTCGCACACCTCGAGACGGAATCGATCGCGGCCGCGGACGACCCGGACCGGGTGCTCGAGGGTCTCGCGGCCGTCGAACCGATCGCTGCGGCCGCCGCGACGCTCGCAGCCCGAACCGGACTGGACCCGCTCGACGCGATCGAGACGCTCTCGTTCGCAGTTCCCGGGAGCGACGGGGCCGCCACCGCCGTCGTCGCCGAGGGCGATTGGACGACCGACGCGGCCGTCGCCTCGCTCGAGGAGGCGACCGGCCTCGAATACGAGGCGGAGTCGTTCGAGGACGAGTCGGTCCTGTATCGCCCGACCGACGCGCCGGCCGCGGACGCGGCGGATTCGACCGAATCGACCACACCGGACCCGAACGAGTCGGATGAACGGACCAGCGAGCCGGCCGGCTCGACGACCGCCCCCGTCGTTCTCGGCTCCCTCACCGACGGTCGGTTCGTCGCCGGCGACGGGGCGGCGGTCGAGGCCGCGCTCGCCGTCCGGCACGGGGGCGCCGGCCCCGTCGACGGCCGACTTCGCGACGCCCACGACGACGCCCGCGGCGCGCAGTTGACCGTCGCGTCGCTGCCGTCCGGATCGTTCCTCCCGGAGTCGGTGCAGTCGCACCCGCTGGTGAACGGCGACCCCTTCGAGGCGATCGAAGCGGTCGGACGGAGCTACGCCGCGACCGACCAGGGGACCGCGCTCGACGCCGCGCTGCACGTCAGCGACGAGGACGCCGCCGCGGAACTGGAGTCGGTCCTCGAGGGGCTGCTCCCGCTGCTCACCGATCCGGAAATCGTCACGAACCTCGAGGGCGTCGATCTCGAGGCGAGCGATCTCGACGGACTCGAGCCCGGCGACATCGACCTCGGGCGGGACGGCGCGGTCGTCAGGTTGCAGTACGAGGGCAGCGTCGACGTGTTCGCCCTCCTCGACGAGGTGTGAGGGGACGTGGATCTGCTCGCACTGCTGCGAAAGGAGACGATCACCGTCCGACGGAACCTGGGCCTGATCGTCGTCCTGCTACTCTTGTTGCCCGGCGGGCTGGTCGTCGGCACCGCGGTCTTCGAGCAGACGATTCCGCGCGACGTGCCGGTCGGCATCGTCCCCGAGGCGAACGCGACCGACACCGACGTCGCCGTCGCCGAGGCCGGACTGGCCGGGTTCGCGACGCCGATCGAGTACGAGTCGTCGGCCGAGGCCCGCGAGGCCCTCCAGCGCGAGGAGATCTATCTGATCGTACGGGTACCGACCGACGTGATGAACCCGGAGACCGACGCGAACCTGACCGTCGTCTCCGATCACGCCTTCGTCCCCTTCGAGGAACCGGTCGAGCAGAGCATCGGCGTCGCCGAATCCCAACTCGACGCGAGCGTCGCGGCGGACGTGAGCGTCGCCCACGACCGCGTCGGCGAGCCGCGAACCCTCTCCGAGTTCCTCGTGCCGACCGGCGTCTTCGCGTTCGTGACGCTCTACGGGCTGGTCTACCTGCCCTATCAGGTGCGCTCCGAACGGCTCGTGCTCGATCGGCTGCAGACGGAGTCGAGCCTCGAGACGGTCGTCGCGAGCAAACTCTGTTTCTACGGGGCCGTCCTCGCCGTTCCGGCGGTAGTCATCGCCGCGACGGCGGCGTGGCTCGGCTACGACGTGGCCGTCCTCGCTCCCGCGACGCTGCTCGTACTGGGGCTCACCTTCTGCTATCTGGCGGCGATCGGGCTGGCCGTCTGCTTCGCGCTCGGTCTCCGGCAGACGGCGCTGTTCGTCAATCTCGGGCTGTCGCTGGCCGTCCTCGGCCTCTCGAGTATCGTCTACCCGGTCGGCTTCTTCTCGACGACCCAGCAGACGATCGCCCGGGCGCTGCCGACCCACTACTCGGCGATCACGCTCCGGAGCACGATGTTGCGCGACGCTCCGGCCGCGCTGTACGCCGACTACCTGCTGTGGCTCGCCGCGACGGCGCTGGCGTCGCTCGTCGCCCTGCAACTGGCGCTGGTCGTCTACCGACGGAGGCGATAACGATGACTGATACCGATCCGACAACGAAGACTGGTACCGATCCGACTCACGGCGAAACGCGCGCCGCGACCGATTCCGAAACCCACGACGCCACTGCCGAACTCGCGCTCGTCGACGTGACGAAACGCTACGGTGAGACGACCGCCCTCGAGGACATCTCCCTCGCGTTCCGTCCGGGGGAGTTCCACGGACTGATCGGCCCGAACGGGTCGGGGAAGACGACGCTGTTCGCGCTGCTGGCCGGACTCGTCCGGCCCTCGAGCGGCCGGATCGAGCGCTCGACGGCGACCGTCGGCTACAGCTTTCAGGAACCGCGCTTCTACCCGTCGCTGACCGTCCGCGAGAACCTCGAAGTCTTCCGGGGGTTCGTCGACGACCCGCCGCCGGCGTCGTGGCTCGAGACGTTGCTCGAGGAACTGCGCCTCGCGCCCGCCGCGGACCGGCGCGCGGACCAACTCTCGGGCGGGTTCCGCAAGAAACTCGACCTGGGGATCGCGCTGATCAAGCGCCCCCAGTACCTCCTGCTCGACGAACCGCTGGCCGACGTCGATGACTACTCGCGGCGGCGAATCGGGCGCTTCCTCGACGACTACCGGGAGAACGATCGGACGGTCGTCGTCTCGACGCACAACGTCGCGGCCTTCGCCGACTCGCTGGACCGCCTCTCCGTCGTCGTCGACGGCCGCCTCCGGTTCGACGGGGCGCCCGGCGACGACGTCGTCGGCCAGTACCGGTCGTTGCTGGAGTGACGGCGCCTCGAGCGGAGACGCCGCCAGGCGGTGCCCGTATCGTATTCGAGCGACGGCACGGGCTCCGGTGGCGATTTACGTGCACGGGCTAATATCGGGACGACGATGGCGCTCCTCGAGAACCTCGTGCTGGTGTTCGTCGCCGGCCTCGTGACGGCGCTGGCGACGGGCCTCGGCGCCGTCCCCTTCTTCTTCTTCGAGACGATCAGCGACCGACGGAACGTCGTCCTCTGGGGACTGGCCTCGGGGATCATGATCTCCGCGTCGACGTTCGGCCTCGTCGAGGAGGGGCTGGCCGAGGGGACGCCGTTCGAAATCGCCGTGGGGATGGCCGCCGGCGTCGCGCTCGTGGTCGTCGCCCACGACGTGCTGATGGACGCCGAGATCGATCCCCGCGCGTACGAGGAGGCCGACTTCAAGAAACTCGTGCTCATTCTCGGCGTGTTGACCGTCCACAGCTTTCCCGAGGGCGTGGCGATCGGGGTCTCCTTCGCCGACCTCGGCCTCGAGGGCGGCATCGCCGTCCTCGGCTTCACGGTGCCGGTGCTCGCGATCTTCATGACGATCGCCATCTCGATTCACAACGTCCCCGAGGGGACCGCCATCTCGATCCCCCTGACCTCGATGGGCGTCGCCAACTGGAAACTCGTCTGGTGGGCGGTCTTCTCGAGTCTCCCCCAGCCGATCGGGGCCGTCCTCGCGTTCGGCTTCGTCCGCTACGCCCGCGAGTTCCTCCCCTACGGTTTCGGCTTCGCGGCCGGCGCGATGATCTACCTCGTCCTCACGGAGTTCATCCCGGAGGCGCTCGACGTCGGCCGCGACCTCCCGCGGGGCGGGAAACCGGAACTGGTCGCCGGCCTCGTCGTCGGCGTCGCCGTGATGGTTCCGCTGGCGTTCGTCTGAGTCGCGCCTCCCACCGAGCAGGACGCAACCTCGGACGGGAATCTATCCGACGGACGATCCTCCACAGTGGCGCGCGCTGAGCCGTGGTGAACGGCTAGTGAACCACGGCACGAAGCCGTGCGAGGGATGAGCGAGTGACCGAAGGGAACGAGCGAATCGGTTGGGGAGGGTGTGGAAATCAGTGTTGCCAGCGCGAGTAGTGTACGTTCCGTTCGACTAGTGGTAGATGTCGGTTACGAGTAGCTCTCTGCCAGAGGGGGACGTGGGTTCGATTCGGACGGAGAGAGGGAGTATGTTGCTTCCACTGGAGACAGGGATCGCCACGCCCTCCCCAGCCGACTCACTCGGTCGCTGCGCTCCCCGTTCGCTCTTCCGAGGCCCTCGCTCCGTTCAGGCCTCGCGTCCCTCATCGCGGCCCAGCGCGCGCCACCGTATGCCAGCCGCCAAGTCGGATGCTGGCGCAACTCGAGCGACCGCTTCGCCCGTTTTATGCCCACGGGCCTCGAGTCGACCACTATGAAACGGATCATCGAAACCGACGACGCGCCGGCCGCGGTCGGCGCGTACAGTCAGGCGACCAGCAACGGCTCGCTGCTGTTCACTGCGGGACAGATCCCCCTGACGGCCGACGGCGACCCGCTCGACGACGAGTCCATCGCGGCCCAGACCGAACAGGCCCTCTACAACCTCGACGCGGTCCTCGACGAGGCCGGCGCGACCTCCGCGGACGTGCTCAAGGTGACCGTCTACCTCGAGGACATCGACGACTTCGACGAGATGAACGAGACCTACGCCGACTACTTCGACCACGAACCGCCGGCCCGCAGCGCCGTCGAGGTCGCCGCGCTGCCGAAGGGCGTCGGCGTCGAAATCGAGGCCGTCGCCTCCCTCGAGTGATGGCGCCGCCGATGCCGTCGGCGGTCGACGCCCACCCGCGCGTCGTCTCGGCCCTGCTGTGGGGCGCCGTCGGCTGTCTGGCCTTCCTGGCGCTCGTCCAGGGCTACGCCCTGCTCCGGGACCCGCTGCTGTCGATCGGGCGAGCGGTCGTCGTCGCCCTGCTCGTGGGATCGGTTACGGCGGGGTCGGCCTACGCCCTCGAGCACCGCGTCGCCGTCTGGGCGGCGCGCCGCGCGGGGCCTGAAACCGAGTCACACGGCGGCGACGGTAAAAGTAAGAGTTAAACGACGGTCCCCGTTAGGTTGACCCGAGCCAGGATGGCCGAACGGTAAGGCGCACGCCTGGAAAGCGTGTTCCCTTTGGGATTCAGGGTTCAAATCCCTGTCCTGGCGTTTTCATGATTTTGCTTGCTACGAGCGACGCGTAGCGGCGCGAGTAATCCAAAATCATGAAACGGTATCACAGGATTTGAATCAGAGAGGTCGCGCACAGCGAGCGGAGCGAGCGAGCACGTCCGACCGTGGTTCAAATCCCTGTCCTGGCGTTTTCTTCGAAAAACAACACTTTTAGACGAATGTATTGGATATACGTTGGGTGTACGTGGGGACACTGCGCGCTCGAGAGCAACCAGTTTCCGCCGCGAAAAATGATGAGCGGTACCGCGAAATCGTGGAGGCGAGACGGGTTACCGCGTCACTTCGGCTGGCGAGTCGGTCGTCAGCCAGCAGCCGGGGTCCTCCGGATCGCGAAGTTCGAGTTTGCCACTTTGACACACCACCATTTCGTATCGATCCGTCATCGCGACCCCGTCGTGACCTGCAGGGGGATCGGATATCGTAACGTGGCACTTACCGACCGATTCGGCGGCAGTATGGACTCCATACCGCCCCGATCGGGGACCGTCCGACGGCGAACGATCGTCGATTTGTCGGGCCGCCTCGAGCGCCCTATCGGCGGTAGTCGTCAGTCGAGCGCCTCCCGCGCTCGAGGCCCGCGAGGGAACGACGAACCGGACAACGGCGCGAACGACGAACCGGACAACGATTTATCCCAAGCGCCCGTCCGTCCGGTATGTGCGGTCGCTACACGCTGCTGGTCGAGCAGGCGGCGCTCGAGGAGCGGTTCGACGCCCGATTTCCTGACCAGAACGGCTTCGAACCGCGGTACAACGCGGCACCGGGACAGCGCCTGCCGGTGATCACCAACGAGGAACCGGACGCGATCCGACGCCTCGAGTGGGGGCTGGTGCCGTCGTGGGCCGACGACGAGAGCGGCGGGCTCATCAACGCGCGGGCGGAGACGGTCGCCGAGAAGCCGACGTTCCGGGCGGCCTACGAGCGACGCCGATGTCTCGTCCCGGCCGACGGCTTCTACGAGTGGGTCGAGACCGAGAACGGTACACAGCCCTACCGGGTCACCTTCGCGGACGATCGGGTGTTCGCGATGGCGGGGCTGTGGGAGCGCTGGGAGCCCGACGACGCGACGACCCAGGCCGGTCTCGACGCCTTCGGCGGCGGTGTCGAGGACGAGGGCGACGACGGCCCGCTCGAGACCTTCTCTATCGTTACGACCGAGCCGAACGACCTCGTCGCGGACCTCCACCACCGCATGGCGGTCGTCCTCGAGCCCGGCACCGAGGGGGAGTGGCTGACGGCCGACGATCCGAGCGACCTCCTCGAGCCCCACCCCGCCGACGAGATGCGCGCGTATCCGGTCTCCCGGGCGGTCAACGATCCGTCGGTCGACGAGCCGGCGCTGGTCGAGCCGCTGGAGCAGTCCTGACTCGCTTTGGCTTCCGTTCGTCGACGATCGCCGATCGGTGCCCGTCACGTTCCAACGGGTATTTGTTTTAGGTTCACCTAATTCGCTCACATGGAGCTGACCAGACGGGACGCGGTCGCCGCGCTGGGGGCGCTCGGCGTCGGCGGGACGCTGTCGGGCTGTGTGGCCCCGCCCGGGGCCGAACCGCTCGACGTCGATCGGATCCGCGAGGTGTTGGTCGCAGCCGCCGAAGTCGTCTACCCGAGCGAGGTCACCGGCACGGCGACGTTCGTCGAGTCGTTTCTCGAGGGCCGACTCGAGGACCCGACGCACGCGGCTGGGCTGGACGAGGCCGTCGCGGATCTGGACGAGCACGCGGCGGTGTGGTTCGACGAGTCGTTCGCGGCGCTGTCGATCGAGGACCGGGATCGCGCCCTGCGGGGTATCGGCGCGGCCGACGCCGACGAAAATCCCGACGGGACGACCGCCGAACGGGTCCGCTACTACGTGGTGAACGACCTGCTGCTGGCGCTGTACGCCTCGCCGGCGGGCGGCGAACTGGTCGGCATCGAGAACCCGCAGGGCCACGCGGGCGGCCTCGACAGCTACCAGCGGGGGCCGGGAGCGTGAGCTGGGATCGGCCGCCCGCGCAGTCGGCGGGGTCGAGGACCGATGGGGACGCCGAACGCAGCGCTGATGCGGACGTCGATCGAACGCCCGTCGCGGACGCCGACGTCTGCGTGATCGGCGCCGGGCCCGCGGGCGGAATCGTGGCGGATCGACTCGCCGACGCCGGTCTCGAAGTCGTCGTCCTCGAGGCCGGCCCCCGATTCGATCCGTCGGACCGCCACGCGCGACAGGAACGGGCGATCAGACCGGCCTACGACCGGCCGGCCGTCTGGGACGGCCACCCCGAGCGGGACGCCTACGAGAGTTCGGGCGCGCGCCACTACCCGCTGAACTACACCCGTGCCAAGGGCGTCGGCGGCTCGACGCTGCACTGGCAGGGGATGGTGATGCGGCTCCACGAGGACGACTTCAACTCCGCCAGCGCTCGCGGCGTCGGGCCCGACTGGCCGATCGACTACGAGGACCTGCGGCCCTACTACGCCGAGGCCGAGCGGGAACTCGGCATCGCCGGGGCCGACGACAACCCCTTCGCGCCGCCCCGAGAGGAACCCCATCCGATGCCGGCGTTTCCGCCCTCCTACAGCGACTCGCTGTTCGCCGAGGCCTGCGAGGAACTCGAGATCGCGATGCACTCCGTGCCCAACGCCCGCAACTCGGAACGCTACGACGGCCGGAGCGCCTGCGTCGGCTACGGCACCTGCGAACCGGTCTGTCCGTCCGGCGCGAAGTACGACGCGACGGTCCACGTCGAGCGCGCCGAGACAAAGGGCGCGACGGTGATCGACCGCGTCCCCGTCCAGCGCTTAGCACACGGCCCCGACGCGATCGACGCCGCCGTCTACGCCGCGCCCGACGGCGAGGAGCACCGCCAGCACGCGGACGCGTTCGTGGTCGCCTGCGGCGGCGTCGAGACGCCCCGCTTGCTGTTGCTCTCCGAATCGAGCCACTATCCCGACGGCCTCGCTAACTCGAGCGGGACGGTCGGCAAGTTCTTCATGGAGCACCTGTTCGCGGGGACGGGCGGGATCCTCGACGAGCGGACCCGACTGAACCACGTCGGCTTCCTCACCAGCGAGTCCCACCAGTTCTACGACGACGCCGACGCTGAGTACGCGCCGTTCAAACTCGAGTTCCTGAACTACGGCGGCCCGGCAGCGCTCGAGATGGCGCCGCCGGCGATGGCCCTCGAGGGCGAGGACTGGGGCGACGACCTGCTCGAGCGCCTCCGAACGGAGTACGGCAACCAGATCGGCGTGGGCGCGCTGGTTGAGCAACTCCCCCGCGAAGACAGCTACATCGGACTCGATCCCGACCGCACGGACGACCGCGGCAACCCCGTTCCGGACGTCCACTGGACGATCGACGATCGGGCGCTGCGAACCCTCGATCGGGCGAACGAGATCCAGGAGCGAGTGCTGGGGGAACTCGGCGCAGAGATCACCTGGCAGGTCGGTCCGGAGAACGCCGGCCCGGCCTTCCACCACATGGGGACGACCCGGATGAGCGACGATCCGGCCGAGAGCGTCGTCGGCCCAGATCTGCGGACCCACGACCTCGAGAACTGCTGGATCGCCTCGAGCAGCGTCTTCCCGACCGGCGGCGCGACGAACCCGACGCTGACGATCGCGGCGCTGGCGCTGAAGGCGGCGGATCACGTGCTCGAAGTGCTGTAACCCCACCGCCACATTTTAGGCGAACCTAAAAATATAAGTGCGGCCCGCAGGGAGTGCTGATAATGAGTAGCGCCGAGGCTCCCGACGGAAACGAACGCGGGACGGACGGAACGGACGACGGTATCGACACCGTGAGCGGCGACGAGGCTGGCGAGTACACCTTCGAAGACGTCAGCGTCGTCATGGGAACCTACAACGAGGCGGAAGCGATCGGCAAAGTGCTCTCGGACGTCGAGGAAATCACCGACGGGAAGGCCGAGGTCGTCTGCGTCGACGGCTCCTCGGACCGCACGCCCGAAATCGCCCGCGAGCACGGCGCGACGGTGATCGAACAGGAGCCACAGGGGTACGGCGTCGCGGTCCGCGCGGCCGTTCTCGAGCCCGACCGCCCCATCGTGGTCACGACCGACTGCGACGACACCTACCCGATGGAGCAACTCCCCGAGTTCCTCGAGTTGATCAACGAGGGGTACGACGTCGTCAGCGGCGACCGGCTCTACCACGGCGCCGACGCGATGCCGGCGTTCAACCGCTTCGGGAACCACGCCTTCGCGGCCATCGCCAGCGTGCTGATGGGCACCCGCGTTCACGACACGACGACCGGCATGCGGGCCTACCGACGCGACGTTGTCGAATCGATCGAGTGGACCGAGAACACCGGCCTCTCCGCGGAACTCCTGATTCGACCGCTGATGCGAGGGTACGATATCCGCGAGCACCCCATCGAGTACCGCGAGCGCGCCGGCGAAACGAAACTCGACCCGCTCCGGGGTGGCGCCGAGATCGCGAAGTCGATCGTCAAGGTCTGTCTCGAGGAGCGGTTGCGGGAACTGCCACACGAACCGACGCGATAGGAACGGCGCTTCCGATCGATCCGCAGCCGGCGACGCTCAGTAGTGGACGCTCCTGGTCAGGACGAACACCAGCAGCGCCATCAGCAGCGATCCGAGCAGGGTTTCGATCCCGGCGATCGCGCGGGCCCACCCCTCGACCGGCTGGATGTCGCCGTAGCCGAGCGTCGCGAAGGTGATGACGCTGAAGTAGAGGCTCTTGAGGAACGCCCGGACGAGGACGGGGCCGGGCGTCTCTGTCGGATCGTCGATATCGTACGTGACCGCGGTCTCGGTTCCGACCTCCTGAATGCCTCCGGTCAGCGGGTACAGCGCCGCGCAGACGAAGATCAACAGGAGCGACGTCGCCACGACGCGCCACGGACTCGTCCCGTAGTGCATGATCCAGCGCGAGCCGGCGAGTTTGATCGCCTGCAGGTAGTTCCCGACCCGCCAGGCGTGTCGCCGTCGGAAGTTCATCTCGCGCAGGTAGTAGTCGTTGACCCGTTCCGGAAACGCGTTCTCGTCGTAGAGGCGCTGTAGCTCGCGGTAGACCCACTGCGCGGAGTCGGCGGACGCCGTAGTCCTCTCGTCCGACGGCTCGCCGGCAAACTCCTCCTCGTAGACCGACCGCTCGCCGAACGACGTCTCGAGGTTGATCCGAACGTCGGTCAGCCCCGCGCGGTAGAGTCGCGCGCCTCGAAAGTCCGCGCCGCGGAGGTCGGCGAAGACGAACGCCGCGTCGTGGAGGTTCGCGTCCCGGAACGACGCGGCGTGGGCGTCGACGTCCCGGAACGTGGCTCGGCGGAGATCCGCACCCGAGAGGTCGGTATCGTCGAGGACCGCGTCCGCGAAGTCGGCCCCGACGAGCGACCGCCCGGCGAGAAACGACGTTCCGCTCAGCGTGGCTCCCCGGAAGTTCGCCCCGTCGAGTCGTTCGCCCGGTTCCGGCGGGTTTCGCTCGTAGGCCGTCGTCGGAACGGCGGCCTCGGCGTGCCAGTGACAGCGCTCGGCGTCCTCCCACGTGGGCCGTCAACAACAGACCGCGCCGGCGTCCTCCCACGTGGGCCGTCAACAACAGACCGCGCCGGCGTCCTCGACTCCGCTGGTGCTCGTGACGTGACCGCACCGCTGCTCGGTCATAGGCGCTCTGACACGAGCCGGATCCTAACGCTGGTGCCTGATATTCCTCGGTGCAGGTTCGCCCGAGCGCTGCCGGTCGGTGGCTCCCGACCGAACCCACCAACCTGCCCGAACTGCTCGAACCACGCCGAACGAGGGCCGGTCGATCGGGTCCCTACTCGCTCCCGTCCAGCGCCGCGAGTTCCGTGCGGACGAAGATGCCGTCCGGCGACCGATCGGGAATGTACGCCGCGTCGCCCCCGCAGTCGCGGACCGCGCTACACCGTTCGATTCTGGGCGTCAGCGCGCGGACGGCCTCGCCCTCCGCGCGGATCGGGAGCTCGAGGCGGTAGCTGAAGCTGCCCCCCGGTCCGCGGTCGACGAACACCGTCAGGGTGACGTCCTCCCGGTCGTCGACGGAGAGCGGTTCGTCGGCGTCCCAGTTCGCCCCGCGCAGGCGCACGGCGCCGTCGGTGACGGTGAGTCGAACCCGCGTCCGCTCGGAGACGTTCTCGGCGACGTAGGTGGCGCTGGTCCCGTTCGCCGTGACGGTGGCGGAGAGGCTCTCCGCCGCGGGCGGGACGCCGAGGGTCGCGTTCAACTCGACCGCGGACCCCGCGACGTGGTCGACCCGCTGGAGCCGGGCCGCTCGGGGCGAGTCGGCGGTGGGATCCCACTGGCCGCGGTAGGCGAAGCGGTACAGCGACCGGTCGGGATACGCGTCCGCGACGGCGAACGGCCGCTCGTCGAGGGCGTACACCCGCTGCCCGTCGAAGCCCGGCTCGTTGCGAAGCGGCTGGAACGGGTGGGCGAGCCAGTCGCCGTACGTCGTCGGGAGGAACACGACCGAGGGGTCGGACGTCCCCTCCTCGAGCGGGGCGTAGACGCGCTCGTAGGTGTCCGTCGCCGCGGCGTTTCGATCGATCTTCTCGTCGAAATTCGCCGCCGTCACGCCACCCAGCGCGAGCGCGCTCGCGAGCACCACCGCGACGAACGCCACGCGGGCGGTTTGGGGCCGCAAATTCCGGTCGGCCGCCCGCCGGACGGCGGCGACCGCTGCCAGCGCGCCGACGGCGGCGAACGCCGCGAACGGCAACAGGAGATCGAAGTGGTAGTACGGACCGTGGACGGCGATCAGCCCGTCACCGGCGCGCTCGAGGTCGCCGAGGACGTTGAAGTTCCCCCAGAAGTAGACGTTGCCGACGGCGATAGAGACCGCCTGTCCGGCGAGGATGGCCTCGCGGGGCGAGAGCCCGCGCCGGACGGCGACGCCGAACCCGCCCACGGCCACCGCCGCGCCGAGGATCCCGCCCGCGATCCACTCGGCGACGAACGTTCGCATCACCAGCGCGTTCGCCCGCAGGGCCAGCCCGACGGTGTACTCGATCTCGTGATGGAGCATCCGCCGGTGGCCGAATCCGAGACCGTCCCGCGGGGCGAACGCCTCGTAGGGAAACAGCAGCGGCGACCCGGTCACGACGGTGTTGTAGGTTAGCGCCAAACCGACGCCGGCCAGCCCGAACGCCGCCGTCGCGCTCTGTCGGGGGAGCGCCGCTCGCGGGTCCCGATAGAGGGTCCAGCAGGCGTGGGCGAGGAACGGCGCGGCGAACAGGACGGCGGTGTAGGGCCGCGCGAAGAAGGCCAGCCCGATCGCCGCGCCGGCCGCGCCGGCCCAGCGTCGGTCGTCCGTCCGGTCGGCCCGGAGGTAGCAGTAGGCGAAGGCCAGGTTCAACATCGCCGTCGGCGCGTACGGCAGGAAGAGGGACGCGTCGATCAGGAACAGCGGCGAACACAGCACGGCCACGGCGGCCGCGACGCCGGTTCGGCGGTCGAACACCTCGCGGACCACGAGGGCGACGAGCGCGAGGATGGCGGCGGCGATTCCGGGGAGGGCGAGCCGGTAGCTCCCCACCAGTTCGCCGAGCGCGAAGATCACCGCGGGGACGGGCGCGTACTTCGGGTAGAGTCGTCCGCCGTCCTCGACGAAGAACCAGGGGCGGAGGGACTCCTCGACGGGCGGCCGGACGAAGAGCTGGCCCTCGAGAAGCATCGCCGCCTGCTGGAGGTAGACGCCCTCGTCGTGGTTGATCGAGTGGTAGGGAAACGTTCGCGTCGAGAGTAGCCAGACGATGACGGCGCCGACGAGGGCGACGACGACGACCGCCGACCGCCACGTTCGGCGTTTCATCGGTCGATCGTCACCGCCCCTCCTGGGCGAGCATGACGGCCATCGAGAGGCCGGAGATACCGATCAGGACCAGCGCCGGGACCGCCGCCTGCCCGTAGAGGCCGGCCTCTTCGACGCGCCAGATGTACGTCACCAGCGTGTCGAACCCAAGCGGGCGCAACATCAGCGTCGCGGGCAACTCCTTCATCGTCGTGAGGAAGACCAGCGCGGCGCCGGCCGCCACCCCCGGCAGGATCAGCGGGAGCGTCACCGTCCGGAAGGCGTTCAATCGCGACCGGCCCAGCGTCCGGGCCGCCTCGACGAGTTGCCGGTCGACCTGCAGCGTCGAGGTCCGGATCGACCCGATCGCCTGGGGCATGAACCGGACGACGTAGGCGAACACCAGCAGCGGCACCGTCTTGTAGACCGACGGCAGCACGTCGAGGCTGAAACTGAGCAACGCGATCGCCAGTACGATCCCCGGCGTCGCGTACCCGACGTAGGGCGCGCGGTCGGCCAGCGCCGCCAGCCGCGAGTCGGAGGTCGCCGCACTGATCGCGATCGGCAGCGCCACGAGGATGGAGACGGCGGCGGCCAGCACCGCGACGTAGGCCGAGTTGAAGCCGTACTCCCAGTCGAACGAGAGCCGACCGACCTGGTAGCCGGGGCCGCCCGTCGACAGCCACATCCCGAAGATGGCGATCGGCAGGACGATCGCCAGCAGGCCGATCGCGGCCGGCAGCAACAGGGCCGGGTACCGCCAGGCGCCGAGGTCGAGTTCGGCGGTTCCGCGGTGGCCGCTGCTCTCGTAGGCGCCCGACTCGTCGACGCCGATGCGCGACTCGAGCGCGAGGATGACCGCCGTCACGGTCAGCAACTGCAGCGACAGCAACGCGGCGTAGTCGCGGGCGTGGGCGTGGAACCGGGCGTAGATGGCCTGCGTGAACACCTCGACCCGCATGATGTTCGGCGTGCCGAAGTCGGCGAGCGCGTACAGCGCGACGAGTAACGCGCCGGCGGTTATTCCCGGCAGGATCTGGGGTAGCGTGACCCGACGAAACGCCTCCCAGCGGCCGGCGTTGAGCGTCCGCGCCGCTTCGACGAGCGACCCGTCGAAGGAGAGCAGCGACGCGCGCGTCGTCAGAAACACGTACGGGTAGGTGTACAGCGTCAGCACGAACGCGGCGCCGGCGAAGCCGTAGATCGACGGGATCGACTCGATTCCCAGCGGCGCCAGGAGGTCGGCGAGTTCGCCCTGCGGCCCGAACGCCGAAACGAAGGCGAACGCCCCGAGGTAGCTCGGAACCGCGAGCGGCAGGGCGGCGAGTATCGTCCAGAATCGGGGAAACGGGATATCGCCCTGGACCGTCAACAGCGCGAGCGGGACGCCGAGGAGGACGCTCGCGCCGGTGACGACGGCGACGAGGGCGACGCTTCTGACCAGCACCTCGAGGGTTCGGGGTGCGACGGCGAGTTCGAACGCCCGGTCGCCGAGCGCGGCGGCGTCCACGAACAGCCAAGTCAGCGGAAGGACGAGCGCAGCGGCGATGGCCGCGGCGAGCAGGGTGAGGCCGACGTCGACGGCGCCGTCTCCGTCGCCCCTTCGACCGACCGCACTCGCGATGCGCTCGCGTGCGCTCATCCCGAGACGCCGGCCTCGTCCATCAGATCGAGGGTCGGTTCGATGTCCGCCAGCTCAGCGAGGTCGATATCCGGCGGACTCAGTTCGTCGATCGAGGGGAGTCCGCCGACCGGCTCGACGCCGCCGATCATCGGGTAGGCGAAACTGACCGTCGCGAAGTACTCCTGGGCCTCCGCGGACAGCAGGTGGCGGACGAAGTCGTCGACCAGGTCGCCCCGCTGCGTTCCCTGGATCTTCAGCGCGCCGGCGACGTTGATCAACGCGCCCGCGTCGCCTTCGGTGAACGCGAGGTCGATCGGGGCGTCGGGTTGCTGGTTCTTGACGCGCATCGCGTAGTAGTGGTTGGCGAACCCGGCGGCCAGCGACCCCTCGGCGACCGACTGCGAGACGGCGTACTCGTTACCGTGTCGCTCGGTGCCGGCCTCCCGCATGGCGACCAGCCACTCGCGGGTCGCGTCCTCGCCGTTGATCAGCCGCATGGCGGTGACGAACGACTTGAACGCGCCGTAGGTCGGCGCCCAGCCCACCGTCCCCTGAAGGGCGTCGGTCGACGGGAAGTCCTGTACGGTGTTCGGGATGTCCGACTCGCTCAGTTCGTCGGTGTTGTACGGCACGGCGCGGGCCCGTCCGGCGACGCCGGCCCATGCCTTGTCGTCGCCGACGAACTGCCCGTTTGCAACCATGTCGACCACCTCGTCCGATAGCGGTTCGTAGGCGTCGTTTGCCGCGACGAACCCCAGCGAACTGGCGTCGATCGACCAGAAGACGTCGGCCCGGGACGCGCCGGCGTCGACCTCCTCGACGATGGTCTCGGCCAGCGACGACGAAGCGTTGTCGGTGGTATGGACCTCGAAGTCGGAGTAGATGTTCTGGAGCATCTCCACGAATTCGTAGTAGATGCCGCCCTCGCCGCCGCCGATGTAGAGCGCGAGGTCCCCGGAGAGGTCGGGGAGGTCCTCGATGGACGTCCCGCCCGGCGCGGGGCGACCCTCGACCAGCGAACCGGACCCCCGGAACTCCGAGAGCGCCGGAATCTCGACGTTCTGATCGTCCCCGAACAGGCCCAGACACCCCGCGAGCGAGGTGACACCCAGTCCGGCGCCGACTCGCAGCGCGTTCCTGCGTGAAACCCCACGTTCCTCACTTCCTTCGTTCATACTCGGTTTAGGCCAACCTAAAAACTTATAGCTGACGATTCCTCGCCCGAAACCGAGCGGGCCGCGGACGGTCGTCAGCTGTCGGCGACGACGCGATCACGTTCGGTCTCGAGCCCCGGCGCCGGTCGGAGTTCGGACAGACACTCGAGCCAGTCGAGCATGTGCTCGCCGACGTAGTTGAAGAAGGCGCCGTTGTTGTACGTCTCCCAGTCGCCGTCGGCGAGTTCGCGGCCCATCGCCTCGAAGACCGCGGCGTAGGAGTCGGCGTCCTCTCCAACGTCGTCGATCATCCGCCAGAGGTGTTCGTTCAACTCGAGCCCCGGTACCTCGTTGTTCAGGTCGTCGAAGGTGCTGCGCGGGGCCTTGTTGTGCTCGCAGAGCGGCGCGCCGTTGTAGATGCGCTTGCCCAGAACGTCGCAGGCGCGCTTGAGGAAGACGCCCGACCAGATGTCGTCGAAGCGGCCGACGTCCCACTCGTTGTCGTCCATCGGGAGCTGGTAGAACGCGGGGATCACCTCGCGACGGAAGGCGAGGTTCATCGAGCAGACGGTGAGGTAGTTGCCCCGCTCGGCGACGAAGTCGTCGCCGAAGTCGTCGCTGCTCGTTCGGGTCTGGGCCTGGCCCTCGAGGTCGCCGTCCATGAGGATGCGGACGGCGTCGAGGTCGGGCACGTTCGTCCAGAGGCCCTGCGAGGCGACGACCTCGCCGGCGCCGATTTCGGTCGTCCCGGTCTCGACGGTCTCTCCCATCGCGGAGTACGGATATCCGCGCGGGTAGAGTCCGTGTTCGTCGGCGTTCTGGTAGAGCACGTTGACCCACTGCTCGTCCGAGGAGACCGCCTCGATTTCGCCCTCGAACGCGAGGTTCTCCATGTGGGTACCGAAGAAGTCCTGATCCTCGTGGGGAAGGGTGTCGTCGTCGATGAAGAAGCCGTAGTCGAACTCGTCGTGGGCCCACATGTAGAGCAGGCCGAAACTCGTCTCGGCGTGGCTCGCCGCCGGCACGACGTGGTCGTAGTCGGCGACGCCGTAGGCCTCGTACCACTCCTCGCGGCGGCTGCCGTCGAACACCTCGCCGGAGACGCCCTCCTCCTCGAGCAGCCGTTCCATGGCGTCGGTCTCGCAGAAGTCCTCGGTGACGAGCACGACGTGGAGCCTCGAGAGGTCGAAGCCGTGGGCGCGGGCGTTCCCGAAGTACGAGCGCAGACACTCGTACTCCCGGATCGTCGGGACGATCACGCAGATATCCTGACTCATTGCCCCGCTATCTTTTAGGCTCACCTAAAAAACTGCCGGTTTCTCGCGTCTTCGAGTCGGGTTCGGTCGACGCCTTCGACAGGGAAATGCCAAGCCCGGCGACCGCGCCGGCGCCGCCGACCAGCGTCACGCCGTTTTTCAGCGCGTGGTCGACGATGGCGGCCGCCAGCGCCGTGCTGGCACCGACGGGGGTCAGCCCGACCACGAGCGCCGTGAACGCGGCCTCGTAGAGCCCGACGCCGCCCTGCGAGAGCGGGAGCACCTTCGCGAGATTCCCCACGCTGACCGCCAGCGTCCCGACCGCCAGCAGCGTTCCGGTCGAGAGGCCGCTGCCCAGCGCCGCGAGGACGAGCACCGCGGTGAGGACGTCCAGCGACCACACGATCAGGCTCGTCGCGCCGATCGCCGCCAGCGCCCGCGGCTGTCGCGCGACGACCTGCACGTCGGTCGCGAACCGGAGCGCGGTCTCGAGCGGTCCTTCGATCCGCGACCGGCCTCGAACGCGTGTGCGGAGCCGCGCGGCCAGCCCCTGCCCGTAGTCTACCCGGGCAGACGTAACGACGACGACCGTCGCCGCGCTCACCGCCGCCGCGGCCAGCAGGGCCGTCCGCGCGCCGCCGGCTTCCGCGACGATCTCGAGCGGGCCGGCCCGCCCGCCCAGCGCGAGCCACGCGGTCGCGAGTCCGGCGAGCGCGGCGATCGCGGCCAGATCGAAGACGCGTTCGACCGCCAGCGACGCGAACCCCGCGGTGTAGGGGACGTCCCGCTGCGTATTGACGACGTACGCACGCACCGTATCGCCCGCCCGCGCGGGAATCGCGAGGTTGGCCGTCTGGCTGAGGAAGACCGCCAGCGTGAGAACGCCAGTTCCGCAGCGGTGACCCATCGCCGCCAGCACGTCCGCGTACCGGCGCCCGCGGAGCGGCCACGAGAGCGCGTAGACGGCGACCGCGGCCGCGAGCAGCCGCGGGTCGGCGCTCGAGACCTCCGCGGCGACGGTCCGGAGGTCGATCTCGCGGACGGCGACGAGCAGCCCCAGGACGACGAGCACCGTTCCGGCGATCGTCACTCGACGGCGGGTCAGGACGTCGACGACTCCGCGGTCCCCGGATTCCTCGTCGGCGTTCGGCGACGCTGATTCGTCGTCGCCTTCGCGAGCCGTTTCTTCGCCGCCGCCGTTCATGGACGTCTCTCCCGCACCCAGATATTTAAGCCCACCTAAAACTCGGTCGCGCGGGGTCGACGGCGGCTCTCGAGTCCGATTCCTTCGCTGTTAGCCGATCACACCCAGTCCGACGGTCAATCCATCTCCGCGATGATCTCGCGGGTCGCTCGTCGAACGGCTTCGTCGCTCGAGAGCGTCGGCTCCCACCCCAGCGCCGAGAGCTTCTCGATGGAGAGGCGCATCTTCGGGACGTCGCCGGTCCAGCCCCGTTCGCCGCCGGTGTACTCGAAGTCTGGATCGAGTTCCAGTTCGTCGGCGACGATCGCGGCGATCCGATCGACCGAGGTCGTCGTTCGCGTCCCGAGGTTGTAGGTGTTCATCGCGTCGTCGGCGTGCTCGACGACGTGGAGCATCGCGTCGAGGCAGTCCTCGATGTGGAGGTAGGACTTCTCCTGTCGGCCGTCGCCGAGGATCGTGAGCGTCTCGGGGTCGTCTCGCAGTTTCTCGATGAAATCGGGAATGACGGCCCCGCGCAGGCGCGGCCCGACGACGTTCGCGAACCGGACGTTCCAGACCGTCAGGTCGTGGCTGTGCGCCCGCGCGGAGAGCAGTCCCTCGTCGGCCAGTTTGCTCGCCCCGTAGGCGCTGATCGGCTCGAGGGGCGCGTAGTCCTCCGGCGTCGGCCGCGGGGCCTCGCCGTAGACCGTCGAGGTCGAGGTGTACAGAATCTCGGTCACGTCCGCGTCGGCCATCGCCTCGAGGATGTTCCGGGTCATCCGCGTGTTGTCGTCGAACTGACCGTGGGGACGGTCCGTATCGACGTGTTTCGACGCCGCGAGGTGGAAGACGCGGTCGATACCGTCGAGGAGCCCCTCGAGTGCGTCGGGGTTCGTCAGGTCCGCCTCGACGAACGTCGCGCGGTCGGGAACGCGGTCGGGATCGCCGTTCGAGCAGTCGTCGACGACCGTTACGTCGATACCGTCCGCGAGCAGGCGTTCCGTGAGGTGCGAACCGATGAAGCCGGCACCGCCCGTCACGAGAGCGCGTCCGTTCGAGTCCGTCATACGAGACGATTCACGGACGCCGGGTTAATCCTGTTGTCTTCGGCCACGAGTGTGCCGGTTCGGGCTCGAAACGACCCGCATTTCGGCTCGCTGACGATCGTCTCGAGGCGGACTTCCCCCGTCGTGCAAATCGAAATGACTTAAATATGGCGGATATCCCCACCTTCTGCGCCGCCTTTAGAAGTGGTAACACACCTCGATGTTGTGCGCCGAACACCGCGCACTACGGCGGTTTTGAGATACTTTGTGCGTTCGCAGCCGATCATCACGAGAGTTGAATAGCGAAGTATTTATATAGAATCACAATCAATGACTCAGTTGACTATGAGCCAGCGAATGCAGCAGGGACAGCCGATGATCGTGATGAGCGAGGACTCCCAGCGCGTCAAGGACAAGGACGCGCAGGATTACAACATCAGCGCCGCCCGTGCGGTCGCTGAAGCCGTTCGGTCCACGCTCGGCCCGAAAGGGATGGACAAGATGCTCGTCGACTCCATGGGATCGGTAACGATCACCAACGACGGCGTCACCATCCTTCAGGAGATGGACATCGACAACCCGACGGCCGAGATGATCATCGAGGTCGCCGAAACCCAGGAGGACGAGGCCGGTGACGGTACCACGACGGCCGTCGCCATCGCGGGCGAACTCCTCAAGAACGCCGAGGACCTCCTCGAGCAGGACATCCACCCGACGGCGATCATCAAGGGCTTCCACATGGCGAGCGAGCAGGCTCGCGAGGAGATCGACGACATCGCCCAGGACGTCGACACCGAGGACGAGGACCTCCTGCGCTCGGTCGCCGAGACCTCGATGACCGGCAAGGGTACCGAGGTCAACAAGGAGCACCTCTCGGCGCTCATCGTCGAGGCCATCCGGCAGGTCACCGTCGAGAGCGAGGACGGCGACAACGTCGTCGACCTCGAGTTCCTCAACATCGAGACCCAGACCGGCCGCTCGGCCGGCGAGTCCGACCTGCTCGAGGGCGGCATCGTGGACAAGGACCCCGTCCACGACAACATGCCCACGTCGGCCACCGACGCCGACATCCTGCTGCTCAACGAGGCCATCGAAGTCGAGGAGACCGACGTCGACACCGAAGTCTCCGTCACGGACCCCGACCAGCTCCAGAAGTTCCTCGACCGCGAGGAGAAACAGCTCAAGGACAAGGTCCAGCACATCGTCGACACCGGCGCCGACGTCGTCTTCTGCCAGAAGGGCATCGACGACCTCGCCCAGCACTACCTCGCCAAGGAGGGCATCCTCGCCGTCCGCCGCGCGAAGAAGAGCGATCTGGAATTCCTCTCGGAAGTCGTCGGCGCGAACGTCGTCTCCGACCTCGAGAGCGCGACCGCCGACGACCTCGGCTTCGGTGACGTCACCCGCGACGAGGAGGACGAACTGTTCTACGTCGAGGGCGACGACGCCCACGGCGTCACCCTCCTGCTGCGCGGCTCGACCGACCACGTGGTCGACGAACTCGAGCGCGGCGTCAACGACGCGCTCGACGTCGTCGCCCAGACCGTCTCCGACGGCCGCGTCCTCGCCGGCGGCGGCGCCATCGAGGTCGAACTCGCCAGCCGCCTCCGCGACTACGCTGACTCCGTCTCCGGCCGCGAGCAGCTGGCCGTCGAGGCCTTCGCCGACTCGCTCGAGCTCGTCCCGCGCGTCCTCGCCGGGAACGCGGGTCTGGACTCCATCGACACGCTCGTCGACCTTCGCGCGGCTCACGACGACGGCCAGATCACGGCCGGCCTGAACGTCTTCTCGGGCGACGTCGAGGACACCTTCGAGTCCGGCGTCGTCGAACCGGCCCACGCCAAGGAGCAGGCGGTTACCTCCGCCGCCGAGGCCGCGAACCTCGTCCTCAAGATCGACGACATCATCTCCGCCGGCGACCTGTCGACCGACAAGGGCGGCGACGAGGAAGGCGGCCCCGGTGGTGCCCCCGGCGGAATGGGCGGCATGGGCGGCGGCATGGGCGGCATGATGTAGGAGCGATTCGGAGCGAACGCAGTGATCGAGAATCGCTGAAAGCGAGCGGGGAACGGAGTGACCCGCGAGCTAAACTAAATTTTGCTCTGCGGGCCGCCGAAGGCGGCCCTCGGCAAAATTTAGTATAAAAGCACTCCTCGCTCCCGGGCTCACGGCTAGCGCCGTTCGCCATCCCGCGGCGCTTCGCGCCGCGCCTTGGTCGCTCGTCGGCCCGAGCGCGGCGAAGCCGCGCTCGGTGAACGGCGTCGTTCACGGGTCACTCCGTTCCCCGTCCGCTCACGGGCACGAAGTGCCCGTTCGCACGGTTCGCGGGATCTTCGATCCCGCGCTATTCACGTTTTCGCGGTTCTCGCTCGCTTTGCTCGCTCCGAACCGCGCACCGCTCGGGTTCTCCGAACCGCTCACTCGCCGATGCTCGGCTCGAGGCAAATTCGTCGAGTATCGATTTGTATCTGTAACCATCCGATTTCCCGAGCAGGTGTTTCTGTCCGACTGCCGACTCCTGAATCCCATCCGTTTCGTGGCAGGCCGGTGATCTTTTGCGCTGGGGCCGGTACGATGCCTATGTCCTCCCAGACAACATTCGGCTGGTCGCTGTTCACCTCCGGTATCGTCACGCTGGTCCTGAAGGCCCTGCCCGGCGATTCGCTGTGGTGGGGAATCGGGCTCCTCGCGCTCGGTCTGGTGTTGCTGTACTACCGGTAGCGAGGACGTGGGCGGCGGCAGTTGGAGACGCGGAACCAGACACGCCTCGAGGGGACTCGAGCGGAACCGAGCCCGGTTTATATTTCGCACCGAAACGATCGTCCAGTGAGTACGCACGAGGAGGAGACGCCGTTCGACGCCTACCGCGAGGACGTCGAGCGCCCGCTCTCGAGACTCTTCCGCGAGTACGGCCCCGACCGGCTGGGCTGGTTCACCGCCGGGATGGTCGCGAACTTCGTCGCGCGGATGGCGAGTCTCGTCCCGCCGCTCCTGCTGGGGGTCGCCATCGACGCCATCTTCGCCAACGACGGGTCGTTCGAACTGCCGCTGGTGCCCGACGCGTGGCTGCCGACCGCACAGATGGCGCAGTTCTGGTTCACCATCGGCGCCGTCGCCGTCTCCTTTCTCGTCGTCGCCGTCTTCACCTGGATCTACGGCGTCACCGCGAACCTGTTCGCCCACGGCGTGATGCACGCGGTGCGGGTCGACTGCTTCGAGAAGATGCAGCGCCTGGACATGACCTTCTTCGACGACAAGGAGACCGGCGAGGTCATGGCGGTGTTGAACAACGACACGCAGAACCTCGAGATGTTCCTCGACAACGCGCTGATGAACTCCGCGCGACTGCTGGTGATGGTCGGGGGGATCGCCGCCGTCCTCTTCTACCTCAACTGGCAACTGGCGATCGTGACGCTGGTCGCCGTCCCGGCGATGGTCGCCTTCACGATCTGGTTCATGCGCGCGGTCGAACCGCGCTACGCCCGCCAGCGCTCCGCGGTCGGAGCGCTGAACACCCGCCTCGAGAACAGCATCTCCGGCGTCACCCTGACGAAGACGACCGACAGCGAGGCCCACGAGATCGACCGCGTCCGCGGGGCCTCGCGGCGCCTCTACGAGGACACGATGGCCGTCCTCCGACTCTCGTACTTCTACCGGCCCGGCATGGAACTGCTCGCCGGACTGGCCTTCGCCGGCACCTTCCTCGTCGGCGGCTACTGGCTCGCGACGGGGACGGCGCCCGGCCCCCTGACCGGGACGCTTTCGGTCGGCGACTTCGTCGTCTTCCTCTTCCTGACCCAGCGGATCGTCGACCCGCTGGCCGAGGTCTCGAACATCGTCGACCAGTACGAGAACGCGAAGGCCTCGAGCGAGCGCGTCTTCGGGCTGATGGACGTCCCCGTCCACGTCGCCGACCCCGACGATCCGGTCGCGCTCGAGTCGGTCGAGGGCCGCGTCGCGTACGAGAACGTCACGTTCAGCTACGACGCCAGCGAGGCCCACGTCGGCGAGGAGACGGCGTTCGACGAGGCCGTGATTCGAGACGTCTCCTTCGCGGCCGAACCCGGCGAGACGGTCGCGTTCGTCGGCCCGACCGGCGCCGGGAAGTCGACGCTCGTCAAACTCCTGCTCCGCCTGTACGACGTGCAGTCGGGATCGATCCGAATCGACGACCACGACGTCCGCGAGCTCTCGCTGGCCGACCTGCGATCGAGCGTCGGCTACGTCAGTCAGGAGACGGTCCTCTTCGACGGCACCGTCGCGGACAACATCCGGTACGGTCGGTTCGACGCCGACGAGGAAGCGGTCCGCGAGGCCGCGAAAGCGGCGCAGGCCCACGCGTTCGTCACCGACCTGTCCGAGGGCTACGAGACGCGAGTCGGCGAGAACGGCGTCAAGCTCTCCGGGGGACAGCGCCAGCGGATCGCGCTCGCCCGCGCCGTTCTCGCGGATCCCGAGATCCTCGTGCTGGACGAGGCGACCAGCGCCGTCGACACGTGGACGGAGTTGCAGATCCAGCGGTCGATCGATCGACTCACCGCGGACCGCACGACGCTGGCGATCGCCCACCGTCTCTCGACGGTCACGGACGCGGACACGATCCTCGTCGTCGAGGACGGCGAAATCGTCGAACGGGGGAGCCACGAGGAGCTACTGGACGCGGACGGGCAGTACGCGACGCTGTGGGCGGCACAGGCGGGTGACCGCGAGACGGCCGCCGAAGCGCTGCTCGAGGGAGACGACTGAGAGGGTCGGCGTCGCCGTTCGCGGCGGCCGCGGCTGGACGGGCGCGTCTCTCGGGGTCGGAAAACGGTCGATACGTCGGCTCTCGCTCGAATCAGTCGTCTTCGACGTCGAGTTCGAACTGTTCGTTCTCGCAGACCGCGTTGAGAACGACGCTCGTGTTCGAGGCCTTGATGTCGGGGTCGGTCAGCAACTGCTTGATCTGCTCGTTCATGCCGTCGGTGTCTTCGAACTTCCCGATGGCGATGACGTCGTAGTCGCCGGTGACCTCGTAAACCGAGATCATCTGCCGGTGGTCGCGGAGCGTGTCGGTGACCTCGGGGAGGGCGTTCCCCTCGACCTGCAACTGGATGACGGCCGTGACGTCGTAGCCGACCGCGTCGTAGTCGACTCGCGGCGTGTAGCCGTCGATCACGCCCTGTTCCTCGAGATCCGAGAGGTGATTCGAGACGGTCGTCACGGAGACGTCGAGCTCCTCGGCGAGGCTCCGGAGGCTCGCCCGGCCGTCGCCGAGGAGTGCATTCACTAGTTTTGCATCGAGATTTTCGTACGTCATCACATCCTCCCTCTCATTGGAGCCTTTAGAACTTTACGAATATCCAGTTTGAAGGAGCACACCGAAGATTTGCTTGGAGCAGTAGGGTTTTAGTAGCAGAGTTACTTGGATAGCACGACGAGAAAGATGACAAGCGGAAACATCACTGAAGCCGAACAGGCTGTATTAGACGAGATCGAGGAGAAAGACGTCGATTTCCTCCGTCTCCAGTTTACTGACATTCTCGGCACGGTTAAAAACGTCTCCGTCCCGGCCCGGCAGGCCGAGAAGGCGTTCGCCGAGGGCATCTACTTCGACGGCTCCTCGATCGAGGGCTTCGTCCGCATCCAGGAATCGGACATGCGTCTGGTTCCCGACCCGGACACGTTCGCGATTCTCCCGTGGCGCCGGAAGGAGGACAGCGCTGCGGCCCGAATGATCTGTGACGTCTACAACACCTCGACGGGCGAACCCTTCGAGGGCGACCCGCGCCGCGTCCTCAAGAACGCGCTCGACCGCGCCGAGGAGATGGGGTACGAAGTCAACGCCGCGCCCGAACCGGAGTTCTTCCTGTTCGAGGAGGATGAGGACGGTCGCGCGACGACCAACACGAACGACTCCGGCGGCTACTTCGACCTCGCGCCGAAAGACCTCGCGAGCGACGTCCGACGGGACATCATCTACGGCCTCGAGGACATGGGCTTCGAGATCGAGGCCAGTCACCACGAGGTCGCCGAGGGCCAACACGAGATCAACTTCGAGTACGACGACGCGCTCTCGACCGCGGACAACGTCGCCACGTTCCGAACGGTCGTCCGCGCCATCGCGGCCCAGCACGGCCTTCACGCGACGTTCATGCCGAAGCCGATTCCGAAAATCAACGGCTCGGGCATGCACACCCACCTCTCGCTGTTCACCGAGGACGGTGAGAACGCGTTCCACGACGAGGACGACGAATTCAACCTCAGCGACGAGGCCCACGCCTTCACCGCCGGCATCCTCGAGCACGCGCCGGCGATCACGGCGGTCGCCAACCCCACCGTGAACAGCTACAAGCGCCTGGTGCCCGGCTACGAGGCGCCGGTCTACGTCGCCTGGTCGGACCGCAACCGCTCGGCGCTGATCCGCAAACCGGCCGCCCGCGTCCCGGCGGCCTCGCGCATCGAAGCGCGGTTCCCTGACCCGTCGTGTAACCCCTACCTCGCCCTCGCGGCGCTCATTCAGGCCGGTCTGGAGGGCATCGAGAACGATCTCGAGTGTCCCGACCCGGTTCGAGAGAACATCTACGAGTTCGATGAGCAGAAACGCGAGGAGTACGGTATCGACACGCTGCCGACCAACCTCGGCGAGGCCGTCGAGGCCCTCGAGGAGGACGACGTCATCTACGACGCGCTCGGCGAGCACGTCGGACCGAAGTTCGTCGAAGCGAAGAGCCAGGAGTTCGAGGAGTACCTCGTCGACGTCTCCGACTGGGAACTCGACCGCTACCTCGAGACGTTCTGAGGCCGACCGGTCGACGGTGATCGACGCCGTTTCGATCGGATTCGCTGGCGGTTCCGCTCTCCGTCTTTCGTTTTCCTTCTCGATCTCGACTCGTCCGGTGCTCGATCACCGAGAGCCGTCGCTCCCGAACTCGTGGTCGTGGCCCTCGAGTCGGAGCGAGCCGTCGACCGACTCGAGCGTGTAGTACCGTTCCCAGGCCGGCGCGAGGCTGACGACGCGCGTATCGCCGATTTCGGCCTCGCGGTGACGGTGGTGGTGGCCGACCAGACAGAGCGACGGCGAGAGCGCCTCGAGCAGGTCGTCGACGTGTTCGCAGCCGGGGTCGTAGCCGTAGGACAACAGATCGTTCGGGGCCTCGTGGGTGAGAAAGACGTCGACGTCGTCCAGTTCGGCCGCCCGGCCGACGTCCTCGTGGGTGAAGTGACGACGTCGGTCGCCCTCGAGTTCGTCGCGCGGGAGATCGTACCTCGTCGGCGAGTAGTTGCCCGAGAGGCCGGCCACGCGGATCCCGTCGACGGTCGCGACGGTGCTGGCGAGGAGGTGGACGTTCGCGGCCTCCGGCGGGTTCTCGCCCGCGCGAAACGCATCGATGACGTCGAAGTCCTCGTTGTTGCCCGCCACGAACCAGGTCGGCGCCGGGAGGTCGTAGTGCTCGAGGTCGCCGGCCTGAAGGACTCGATCGGGGTCGACGGTTCGATACAGTTCGAGAAGGGTCTCGCGGCGGTCCGGTTCGGCGGCGTGGGCGTCACCGAGAACGAGCATACGTAGACGAACGGCTCCGACAGGGAAACCCTTGTTCAGGCTTCGGCCTGTTCGATCCACTCCTCGGCCTCGCTCTCCGAGACGTCGGCGGCCTCGGAGACCGTTTCGGCGTCGGCGCGCACGAGATCGTCGACCGTCGAGATGCCGGCATCCGAAAGCTGGTCCCGGACGTCCGCGTCGATGCCCGCGACGGACTCGAGCGTGTGCTCCGGATCGGTCCGAATCTTCGTCTCCGCCTCGACCTGCTGCTCCTCTCGAAGCTGCTGCGTGACCTGTTCGGCTTGCTCCTCGAGTTGCGCTTGGAACTGCTCGACCTGTTCGGCCTGGCGCTCGAGCAGGTCGGCGACGTCGCCGGTCTGGCGCTCGAGTTGCTCCTCGAGCTGATCCTGCAGTTCCTGGGTCTGCTCGAGTTGCTGGTGGAGCTGTCCCGAGAGGCCGTCGACGTTCTCGACCGTCTGATCCTCGATGGATCGGGACATCTCGAGGAGCTGGTCGATCTGCTCGTCGAGTGCCTCGACGAACTCGTCGGAGAGTTCGGCGGCCGAGTCGACGTCTCGCTCGAGTTCGCGCTCGAGCGCCTCGTAGAACTCGGCGTGGGTCGTCTTCAGCCCGGCGAACGTCTCGTCGATGGTTCGGTGGGTGTCCGAGGACTCGTCGCTGGGGAACATCGCGGACGTCGCGCTGACGTAGCTGTGGGAGACGGCCTGCGCGAGCTCGAGTTGCTGGAGCTGGAGCGACTCCTGCCCTTTGAGGCCGGTTAGCGCCATCGTGTCCACGTTGCGCTGGGCGGACAGGCCCTGTTTGAACAGCTGCTGGCTCTGTTTGACCGCGGTTCGCTGCACGTCGAACATCGCTCGGATAGGGGACTCTGATTGGCTCATTGTCTTCACTCAATGATCGGTGCCGACCGGGGATAAATAGCGGGCTTGCATACCGCTGAATGGTTCTAATTGGTAATGAATGGTCTCGAAAGCTGAATCGTCGCCGACGCCGCGTTCGCTTCGCGGTTCGAGCGACCCCTACGGGACGGTGAGTGTCACGACGGCCCCCATTCAGTATTATGAGCGCGATCGTGGTCCGTTCACCATGGGTGACAGTCGAACCTACCCGTTCGAGGGAACGGAACCGTCAGTCGACGATGCCGCGTCGGTGAGTCGGGAAGCGACGCTGGTCGGCGACGTCCGGATCGCAGCGGAGGCGAGCGTCTGGCCGGGGGTCGTCCTCCGGGGCGACGTCGGTCCCGTTCGCGTCGGTCGACAGGCCCACATCGGCGACAACGCGACGGTTCGCGCCTCGGAACTCGCCGACCGAGTCATGGTGGGCCACGGTGCGGTGCTCAACGAGGCGACCGTCGAGGAAGGGGCGTTGGTCGGCTTCAACGCGACGGTCAACACCGACTCCACGATCGGTTCGGGCAGCGTCGTCGCGTCGGGGACGGTGATCCCCGACGCCTACGACATCCCGCCCGAGTCGTTCGTCCGCGGCGTCCCCGCTCGGATCACGCCGCTCGAGGAGACGGGAGTCGACGCGGAGGCCATCTTCGAGGAGTTCTCCTCGGGCGAGTACACGAACCTGGCCGGCCGCCACGACGAACTCTTCGACTGACGACCTCACGCGGCGTCGGCGCTCTCGGCAAACCGGCCGCCGTCCCACCCGCGATAGCGCGATCGGAGGAGGTCCTCGAGCGCCGCGGCGATCGCGAGGATCCCGAGGACGACGAGGTGAAACGGGTCGGCATGTGCACCTTCTGTACCCCGAACATCTGCGAATGGATGGTCGTAATCAAAAATAGCCCAAGTAGCGTCTTCGAACGCTATCAGGGGTTCGTCGTCCCGCTGTACCGACTCGTCGTGGACTGCAGGGCGCCGCCGCAGTCCGGACAGTTCGCGCGATAGGCGACGGGACGCACCGTCGACGAGCAGTTCCGACATTCGTATCGGTTCTCGTAGCGCGTCATTCGGCTTCACCCAGTCACGGTGACGGGAGATAGTGTGTTAAAGATTGTCACGGAAACGCTCCATCGCGGGGCTGGGGCGGCGTCGAGACGGCGGCCGTGACGGCAGCCGATCGAACGAAACCTATCGGTGCGACTCACCGGCCACGACGCCCGACTCGAGCAGCGCGTCGACGTCTTCGTCGTCGTATCCCGCCTCGAGGAGGTACTGACGGGTATGTTCGCCTTGGGCCGGGACGCGCTCGTCGCGGGCCGCCGACTCGCCGCCGAACCGGGCGGGAAATCCGATTCGCGGCGGCGCGTCCTCGGGGTCCTCGAGGAGTTCCCGAGCGCGGAACTGGGGGTGGTCGACCGCCTCGGCCGGCGCGTAGACGCCGGCGAACGCCGCGTCGACGCCTGCGAGGGCCGCCTCCCACTCCTCGCGGGTTCGCTCGCGGAAGAGGTCGCGGAGTTCCGCCTCGAGGGCGGCGCGGACGTCCGGATCCGCCGTGCCGTGTTCGTCGACGAGGTCCTCTCGGTCGACGGCCTCGCAGAACGCCCGCCAGAACTGCGGCTCGAGAGCCGCGAGGGTCACCCACTTTTCGTCGGCGGTCTCGTAGCAGTCGTACCACGGGAGCGCGCCGGTCAGCGACGTCGCGCCGGGTCGAGGTTCGTCGGGCTCGCCTGTAAAGGCCTGATGGGCAACCGACTGACTGAACGAGGCCACGACGTCGGCCATCGCGACGTCGACGTACTCGCCGCCGGTGTTTCCGAGTTCCCGCGAGAGTAGCGCTCCAACGATCGCGAAGGCGGTGAACAGGCCGCCGGCCATGTCGCCGATCGGATAGCCGGGGACCTGCGGCTTCTCGTCGGGCGCGTCGCGGGTCATGTCGAGCAGGCCGGCCAGCGCGACGTAGTTGAGGTCGTGGCCGGCCCGGTCCGCCCACGGCCCGTCCTGCCCGTAGCCGCTGAGCGAGCAGTAGACCAGTTCCTCGTTGTACTCGGTGAGCGTCTCGTAGTCGATCTCCAGCCGGTCGACGACGCCCGGTCGGAACCCCTCGAGGACGACGTCGGCCGTCTCGACGAGTCGATAGAAGGCCTCCCGCCCGGATTCGCGCTTCAGATCGATCGAGACGCTCCGTTTGCCGCGGTTCACCGCGTCGAAGATCGCGCCGACGTCGCGGGACGTGTACGGCGGCATCGCCCGCGCGTAGTCGCCGGCGTCGGTGTCCTCCACTTTCACGACCTCGGCGCCGCAGTCGGCCAGCAACTGCGTCGCGTAGGGGCCGGGCAGCAGCCGCGAACAGTCGAGCACGCGAGTGCCATCGAGTCGCATACCGTACGGGTCGACGCAGCGATACTTTACCGTACGGGCTCGAGTGCGGGACGGCGACGCGTCCCCGAAGTTCAGTCCGTCCTCGAGGCCCGGCGCGTCCTCGAAGCCCGCCGGGACGCCCAGTCGGGCACGAGACGCGTCGCCGGGCGACGAGCGTGCGTGTCGATCTCACCCAAACTGTTACCTGTCTCGGCGGAATAGCCGCTCCAGTCATGGATTTCGGACTCCAGGACCGGACCGCCGTCGTCACCGGCGGCGCCGGACGGATCGGAAGCACCGACTGTCGAATCCTCGCCGAGGAGGGCGCCGACGTGGTCGTCCTCGACGTGGACGCCGACGGGGCCGAGACGGTCGCCGCAGAGATCGACGAGACCGCCGACGGGGGCGACGCGATGGCCCTCGAGTGCGACCTGACCGACCCCGACGACGTCCGCGCGTCGATGGCCGAGGTGCGCGACGCGTTCGGCGGCGTCGACGTGCTCGTCAACAACGCCGCGATGGTCGACGCGCGCTCGCGGATCGGCGATTACGACGACGATATCTGGAATCGGGACGTCGAGATCAACCTCACCGGGACGTACAACATCAGCAAGGAGGTGTTCCCGCGGATGTGCGACCGCGGCTGGGGACGGGTCGTCAACATGTCCTCGATGGCGGGCTGGTACGGCGGCTTCGGCCAACTCTCCTACTCCGCGACGAAGGCCGCGATGATCGGGCTCGGCCGGACGATGGCGCTCGAGGGCGCTCAGTCGGGGGTCACGTCGAACGTCATCGCCCCGAACATCGTCGTCGGCGACTGGGCCGACATGGATCCCGACGAACTGCGCGAGGACGTCGACGAGTACTTCGCGCGAATCGCCGAGGCGACGCCGATGCGCCACCTCGGGACCGAGGCGGACGTCGCCAACATGGTCGCCTACCTCTGTTCGGAGCAGGCCGGTTACGTGACCGGGCAGGTGATCGGCGTCACCGGCGGCGTCGACCTCTTCAGTTTCTGATCCCGTTAGTCGGGATACGCATCGCGCCACGGCCGCCGGCGCTCGAGGGCGGCGCTGGCGGCGATGACGTCGGCGTCGGCGTGTCGTTCGCCCGCGATTTGCATTCCGACGGGGAGCCCGTCGACGAAGCCGGCCGGAATCGAGGCCGCCGGCTGGCCCGTGAGGTTGTACGGCTGCGTGAGCGCCCAGCCGCGGAGCGGTTCGATATCGACGCCGTCGATGGCCTCGGGCTCCTCCCCGTGGGGGAACGGCGTCGTGCCGACCGTCGCCGTCACGAGCAGGTCGTACTCCGCGAAGAGATCCGCGAACCCGTCGAGCACGCGCGTCCGGACGACGTCCGCGCGCTCGTACTCCCGCGTCGTCGGCTCCTCCGCGTCCACGATAAGGTCGACGAGATACGGCCGCAGGTGGCCGCGGTCGTCGCCCCGCGGATCGAACCCTTCCCGCTCCAGAGCATCGAGCAGCGACTGCCACCGGACGGTGGCCATCGTGTAGTAGGCGTCCAGACTTTCCTCGTTGTCGTGTCCGAGATCGGGGTCGACCGCGTCGACGGTCGCGCCGGCGCGTTCGAACGCCGGGATGGCCTCCTCGAGGACCTCGCGCACGTCGGGATCGACGGGGTAGATTCCCATGTCCGGGCTGTAGGCGATCTTCAGGTCGTCGACGGGACGGTCGACGGCGTCGCGGTACGACTCTCGTTTCGGGACCGAGAAGGGGTCGCGCGGGTGGGCGCCCGCCATCGCGTCCAGCGAGAGGGCTGCATCCTCGACCGTGCGGGCCATCGGCCCGACGGTGGAAAACGGCGTGTGGTTCGCGAACGCGTTCGGCCGGCTGACGTTCGGGAGCACGCCCTGCGTGGGTTTCAGGCCGTAGACGCCGCAGAAGCTCGCCGGAATCCGGACGGAGCCGCCCGCGTCCGACCCCGGCGCGAGCGGGACGAGTCGGTCGCCCAGCGCCGCGCCGGCGCCGCCCGAGGAGCCCCCCGACACGCGGTCGGGATCGAACGGCGTGCCGGTTCGGCCGGCGACGCGGTTGTCGGTCGTTACCCCGAGGCCGAACTCGGGCGTGTTCGTCTTTCCGACGACGACGGCGCCCGCCGCCTTCAGTCGAGCGACGAACGGCGAGTCCGCGTCGGCGATGCGATCCTCGAAGAGCAGCGAACCCGACGTCGTCCGGACGCCCTCGACGTCGTCGAGATCCTTGATTGCAACGGGGACGCCGTGCAGCGGCCCGAGCGGTTCGCCCTCGTCGATCGCCCGTTCGGCCTCTTCGGCCATTTCTCGGGCCAACTCGTCCGTGACGGTGACGAACGCGTTCGTCCTGTCGGCGCGCTCGCGGATGCGCTCGAGCGTGGCGTCGACGACCTCGGTGGGCGAGTACTCGCCGTCCCGGATCGCCCTCGCGAGCCCCGCAGCGGTCATCCGTGTGGGTACTGGGACCATAGCGGATCAGTCCGTGACCCCCATCGACTTCGCGATCGTGTTCAGCTGGATCTCGTCGGTCCCCTCGACGATCCGGAGGATCCGGGCCTGATGGAGGAGGTCCACGTACGGGTTCTCCTCGGCGAGGCCGTTCGCGCCGTTGACCTGCACGACGTCGTCGGCGAGTTCCCACATGACGTTCGTCGCGAACCACTTCAGGATCGACGAATCCATCACCGTCCGCTCGTCTCGCTCCATCTTCCAGGCGAGTTTCAGTCCCGCCGCGTCGGCCGCGTAGGTCTTGGCCTTCCCGCGGGCGAGCTTCGCCGAGACCTGCTGGAAGTCCCCGATCGACCGGCCGAAGGCCTCGCGCTCGGTGACGTACTCGGTCGCTCGCTCGAGCAGGTACTCCGAGTAGCCGACCGCTTCTGCACCCAGCTCGAGCCGGCCGAGCGAGAGGAACTCCATCGCGGCGTAGAACGCCTCGTCGACCGCGCCGAGGACGCGGTCATCGGGGATCCGCACGTCGTCCAGCACGATCTCGGCCTGCGACCCCTCGGCGCCGACGGCGTTGTTGTACGACCCGAGTTCGTACTCGTCGCGTTCGACGATGAAGCAGGTGATACCGCCGTAGCGACCCGCCTCCTCCTGTGGAGTAGTCCGAGCGAACACCTGCACGAAGTCGGCGTAGGGAGCGTTGGTGATCCACTGCTTGCGACCGTTGAGGACCCACTCGCCCCCGTCTTTTTCGGCCGTGGTCTCCATATTCGGCGAATCGGAGCCGTAGCCGGGCTCGGTCTGGGCGAACGCGGTCGACTTCTCGGCGCGGACCGTCGGCTCGAGGTACCGTTCGACCTGCTCCCCCTCGGCCTGCAGGAGAAGCGGTTTCGGGCCCTCGGGACCGGCGAGGGCGTAGCGCGCCAGTCCGGGGCCGTGGGACGCCAGCCGCTTCTTCGCCCGGTACCACGTCACCGCGGAGACGTCCTCGCCGCCGACCGATTCGGGCAGGTTCATCGCGTAGAATCCCGCCTCAGCGGCGCGGCGCCGAATCTCCTCGCGGGCCTCGAGCAGGTCGTCGCTCCAGCGGCCGTCCTCGCGGTGCCCCTTCCGCGGATTGGTGTACGCGTCGCCCAGCTCCTCGACGATCGGATCGACCTCCCGCTCGAGGAACTCCTCGAGGCTGTCGAGGATCAGTCCGGTCTCCTCGTCGACGGCGAAACTCACGCCAGCTGTGGTATCAGTTGGCATACGCGAACGACCGTGCGGAGCGGCTTAAGGTTCGGCCTCCTCCCCCTGCTCTGCCTCGAGCACGATATCGAACCGCTCGCGCAGCCGTTTCTTGTCGAACTTCCCGGTCGAGGTCTTCGGGATCTCGTCGACGAACTCGTAGACGTCTGGGAGCCACCAATCGGGGAACGTCTCGGCGAGGTGGTCCTCGAGTTCGGTTCCGGTCACGTCGGCGCCCGCCGAGGTGGTGATAACCGCCATCGGGCGCTCCTGCCAGCGCTCGTGCTCGACCGCGACGACCGTCGCCTCGGCGACGGCCTCGTGGGCCATCAGTTCGTTCTCGAGTTGCACCGACGAGATCCACTCGCCGCCGGACTTGATCACGTCCTTGTTCCGGTCGACGACGTCGACGTAGCCGAGTTCGTCGCGGGTGGCGATGTCGCCGGTCCGCAGGTAGCCGTCCTCGGTGAACGCCGCCTCGTTCTCCTCGGGTCGGTCGTGGTAGCCGTCCGTGACCCAGGGGCTGCGGACCTGCAACTCGCCCATCGTCTCGCCGTCGGCGGGTACCTCCTCGCCGTCGTCGTCCACGATGCGGGTCTGCATCCCCGGGACGGGGAGGCCGGCCTTGGCGCGGTACTCGTACTGCTCGTCGCTGGGTAGTTCGGCGGCCTCCTTTCGGAGCGTGCTGAGCGTGCCTAGCGGCGAGGTCTCGGTCATGCCCCAGCCCTGGATGATCGGCGCGTCGTACTCCTCGTCGTACTTCCGGATGAGCGACTCCGGCGGCGCGGACCCCCCGACCGTCAGCCGGTCGATGTTCGAGATGTCGACCTCGGGGTTCTCGTCCAAGAACTCGGCCATCCCGAGCCAGATCGTCGGCACGGCCGCCGAGAACGTTACCTCCTCCTCGTCGATCAGGCGAGCGAGGGGCTCCGGATCGGTGTGGACGGTCGGGAAGACCTGCTTCGCGCCGACGAACGTCGCCGCGTAGGGGAGCCCCCAGCCGTTGGCGTGGAACATCGGGACGACGGGCAACACGGTGTCGCGCTCGCTGACCCCGTTGGCGTCGACGTGGCCGCACATGATGCTGTGGAGGTACATCGCCCGGTGGGAGTAGGCGACGCCCTTCGGGAGCCCGGTCGTCCCCGAGGTGTGGCACATCCCGTACTCCGCATCCTCGTCGACGTCGGGCCAGCCGTACTCGGTCGAGTGTCCCTCGAGCAGCGATTCGTAGTCGGTCACCGGCTCGAGGTCGGTCTCCGGCAGTTCGTCCTCGCCGCAGAGGACGACGTACCGTTCGACGGTCTCGAGTTCGTCGGCGTTCGCCTCGACTTTCTCGAGTAGCCACGGGTCGACGAACAGCACCTCGTCCCCGGCGTCCTCGATGGTGTGGACGAAGTGGTGGTCGGGCAGCCGCATATTACACATGTGGATCGACCTCCCCGAGCAGGCTGGCCCGAAGTACAGTTCGAAGTGGCGGTAGTGGTTCGTCGCGACGACGCCGACTCGGGCCCCCTCCTCGAGTCCCAGTTCGTCGAGCGCGCCCGCGAGCTGGCAGATGCGCTCGTAGGCGTCCCCGTAGGTGTATCGGTGCATCTCTCCGTCGGGCAGTTTCGTCACCAGTTCCCGGTCGGGGAATAGGTCGACTGCCCGTTCGAGTATCTTGTCAAGTGTTAACTGTGCACCCATCATGGTCGCGGGGACTGTCAACGGCCGGAGTATTAGGTGTTTGGTCGCCCGCGATTCCGTGAGAACGGCGACGGCGCGATTCCGTGGCAACCGCGACGGCGTGACCCTGCGGCTCGAGGCGCGTCTTCCGGTGTGACGGCGACCTCGAGGCGCCGCTCGCTCGTCAGTCGTCGCCCTCGAGGCGCACCAGTTCGTCGACGTCGGGGATGTCGGCCGCGGCGTCGGTGATCTGGTGCATCCGATCGGTGTGCTTTTCGACCGCGTACTCGGCCAGCTCGCCTTCCTGCAGGCCGATGCGCTCTCCCTCCTCGGTGTCGGACTGGAACCGATCGTCCTCCGTGATGCCCTGCACGAGCGGGAGAAGCTCGTTGACCGTCTCCTCGACGAGCGTCGGATCGACGCCCTCCTCCCGAATGAGCTTCTTGAGCTGGTTCATCCCGAAGCCGACGTGTCGACCCTCGTCGCTGCGGATCTTCGTGAAGCCCTCGACGAGCCCCGGCAGGTGCGGCAACTCGTCGAACTCGCCGCCGTAGGAGGTCTGCATCCCGTAGTAGCCCGTCTGGGCGAGGATCCCCTCGACGGTGAGGTGGTAGTGACAGTACGCCTTCGCCCGATTCTCGGGGGTGTCTTCCTCGAGGAGTCGGAACTGCGCCTTTCGGTTGCGGTCGAACAGCTCGATGTACGGCTCGTTGAACCACCGCTCGTGGCGCGGGTTCGATCGCTCCCAGCCCAGCTCGTCCTCGACCGTCCAGACGACCTCGCGCCAGTAGCGATCGAAGAAGTCCGCGTGTTTGGCCTCCTCGTACAGTTGGGTCGTCAGGAACAACTGGTCGTCGATATCGTCGAGGACCGTGCCGAGCGGCGCGAGGTCCTCGGTGACCGCGTCCTCGCCGGCGCCGAACTTCGCGATCCCGTTGAGCGTCCGGTACCAGTACCCCTGATCGTACTCGTCGGCTCCTTCGATGTACTCGAGCAAGTTCCCGACGTCCCGCTCGAGGTCGATCTCTCCGGGATCCCAGTGGCGCTCGACCGCGTTCCGGTAGTAGCGGTTCGATCGGGACTCCCGATCCATCATCTCGGTAGGAGTGTATTCCGTTGACATACAACATACTACTCGCTCCGGCTATTAAATGTGATGTCGGTGATACCAGACGGGACGGGAGGCTGGGGGCGTCGACCGACGGGCTCGAGCGAGTCAGTCGTCCGGACGCTCGTCCGCGTCCCCGACGCGCTCGTGGGCGTCGAGGCTCGTCATCGTTCGATAGACCGCGATCCGGTCGACGCTCGCGAGCCGATAGCGGTAGTAGCCGTACGCGACGACGAACCAGCCGATGAGCACGACGCCGACCGTGGGACGCTGGAGCAACGTGACGATCCAGAACGCGCCGGTCACGACGGCGCCGCCGACGACCGCGAGGAGGAGCCCGCGATACCGCCGGAGCCGGAACGGGGCGTTCGCGTAGTGGTCGGGGAACTCCCGCGGGAGGTTCCAGAGACCGACCGCACAGAAGAAGTACGCGGTGAGACTGGCGAGGCCGATGAACGCGGCGAGCCCGACGATTTCGTCCGCGAGGGGAACGAGCGCGAACGGCGGGAGCCCGAGAGCCAGCACGGCGTAGTGGGGCGTCTCGAAGCGCGGGTGGATCCGGGCGAACTGTCCCGGGAAGATCCCGTCGCGACTCGCGCGCATGAGCGTCCGCGAGAAGACGAGCAACGTCGTGTTCACCGTCGTCACGACGGCGAAGAGGGCGCCGGCGGCGACGACGTACTCGCCCCACCACGGGAGAAACGCCCCGGCGGCGATCGCGAGGTCGGCCTCGCTGCCGAGTTCCGCGTAGGGGACGACGCCGACGAGGACGGCGATCAGCGCCACGTAGAACAGCGCGACGATGCCGATGCCGACGCCTAGCACGAGCGGAATGGTTCGCCCGGGATCGTCGATCTCCTCGCCGAGTTCGACCAGCAGGCCGAAGCCGAGAAACGGGTAGAACAGCGCGACCACCGCGAGCGCGAACCCGCCGTAGTCCGGGAGGAACGGGGCATAGTTCGCGGGCTCGACCGCGCCGAGGCCCGGAACGACGAAGACGAGCAGCGAGGCGACGAGGCCGGCGACGAAGACGAGCTGGACCCGCGCGACCGTCCTGAGTCCGATCAGGTTGACGACGAGGACGAACGCGAGCAGGCCGTAGACGAACAACGGCGACGGGGCGTCGACGAAGATCCGCACGTACTCGGCGAAGCCGGTCGCCGTGATGAGCAGCGACGCCCACGCGACCAGCGGGATCGTCCACGGGACGAGAAACCCCCAGAAGGGCGCCGTCAGCCGCGAGATGTAGACGTACAGGCCGCCGGCGACGGGCATCGCGGAGCCGAGCAGCGCGTTGTACAGGACGACGAAGCCCGCGGGAATCGCCGCTAGCACGGCCGCCAGCACGAGTGAGGGTCCCGCTGTCGCGGCCAGCGGCCCGGGCAGGACGAAGATCGGGACGGCGATCGCGTTCCCGACCAGCAACGCGAGTACCCCCACCACCCCGACGCTCGAGGAGAGCGTCGTCGAATCGCCCTCAGTGTCGTCGCTCATCGTCGATGGTGCGCTCGGTTCGCCGCTGTCGGAGTTTGTAGCGGCGAATTCGACGACCGACAACGAATCCGACCACGCCGCCGAGGACGGGGGTCAGTACCAGCAACGCGTCGGCGAGTACCAGCGCCAGGACGATACCGACGCCGATACCGATCACGAGACCGCCCTCGGGGTACTGGGCCGCGGCGACTTCGCGCTCGTCGTCGTCCATCTCGGCCGGTTCGTCGCGGTAACGCCCGATTGCCATGTTATGTGCTACCATACTTCGGAACAAATAAATTTCGATGTCTGACACGTTGCGCCCGTGCTCGCCGGGAGCTACTGAGATCGGACGCAACACCGTCTCGAACGGAGTCAATGAGTAATCAGCCTCGAGAACGGTTCGCGACCTGCCGAAGAATAGAGCTACTGCGACAGCGCGTGGTGAACCGGCGTTACGAGCGCTGGGTCGCGGAACCGATGTCGAAGAACTCCGCGTAGAGTCCCTTCGCGAGGGCGTCGAGGTTCTCCTCGGCCTCGCTGGCGTTCATCGCGTCGCCCATCCCCTGCCACTCGACCGAGAAGCGGCTGATCGGGACCAGCGCGAGGCCGCCGATTCGGATCTCGCCGTCGGGCGTGTGGACCGTCCACTCGGTCTGCATCCAGTCGGACGACCGGGTGACGTCTTCGATGTGGGCGCCGTCGTCGACCCATCGCTCGACGAGTCCGTCGGTGATCCGGCGCAGTTTCCGTTCGCCGAGCACGTGGGCGACGACGCCGCCGCCGACGAGCAGGCCGAACGCCGCGAGGGCCATCGGGAGCCCGCCGTAGGGGATGTTCAACGACGCCGCCAGTCCGCCCACCACGACGACGAGTCCGAGGACCCGCGCGTCGACGGCGCTGGGGACCGTCCCGCTCCAGCCCGACTCCTGCGTCGACTGCTCGACCTGGGTCGGCTGTTCGAGTTGCATGTTACCCGAGAGAGGGGACGACTACGGGGTAGCCGTTATCCTGTCCCTGTTCCGCCTTTATGGTAAAATAGTCACTCACAATCGAGTAATTCGGCGTCGCCGTGTGGTTCGTGAGGACCGCGAGCGCGCGCCGCTGGTCCTCGAGTCGGAGTCTCGGCTCGTCGTAGGCGTGATCGAACACGCCGCGCGGATCGGCCGCGACGGCCTCGGTGGCCTCGGCGCGCTCGAGGGTCCCCTGAATGCCTCCATCGTGGCAAGCCACCCACATACCGATTCCCGTCGCGGCGGGTTCGCCCGGCGAAAAACCGCACCACTTCTTTAGGGATCTCCGTCGAAGCGCGAGTATGGAGGATTCCGACGTCACCGTCGATGTCGAGGTAGAGGTCGAAGTCGACAGCGAGGAACTCGAACTCGAGGCCGCGGACCGCCGCGAGTTCGAGGGCGAGTTCGAGACCGACGGGCTGACGATCGAGGTCGAAGCCGAGATCGAGGTCGAAGGGGAAGAAGAGACGGAAGGCGAAGCGGAAGACGAGGAGTAGGCCGACGCCGGCCGATATCGGGTCGCGCCACGCGTCGCGGAATCGGGGGGAAAATCACCGCTCGGTTTCCACCGACGCCAGTTCTCGCCGAGCGGTGTCGAAAAACGCTATGTCCTGGCTCCGGAAGCCCCGCGTATGACCTGGACGGTGATGCCGTCGTTCGACACCCACGCGCAGGCCCGCGAGGAATTTCGATGGAACCTCCCCGAGGAGTTTAACCCGGCCGTCGACTTCCTCCGGAAACACGACGACACGAGTCGAACCGCGCTTCGCTACGAGGTTCCCGACGGCGGCCTCGAGACTTACTCGTTCGACGACCTCGACGACGCTTCCGACCGGATCGCCGCCGCGCTGGCCGATCTGGGCGTCGAGACGGGCGACCGAGTCGGCGTCGTCGTCCCCCAGAAGCCCCAGAACCCGATCTCGCACCTCGCGAATTGGAAGCTAGGGGCCGTCTCCGTACCCCTCACCGTGCTCTTCGGGCGCGACGCCCTGCAGTACCGGCTCGCGGACAGCGAGGCGGCGGCGGTCGTCGTCGACCCGAGCGTCCGCGAGACGATCGAGGAGATCCGCGAGGAGTGTCCCGACCTCGAGCACGTGATCGAACTCGGCGGCGCCGAATCGGTGGCTGGCGATGCCCACGCCTTCGACGACCTGCTCGCTGAGTACGACCCCGGCATCGACGTCTACGACGCGACCTCCGAGACGCCCACGGCGATCATGTACACCAGCGGCTCCACGGGGCCGCCGAAGGGCGTCCGCCACTCTCACGCGCTGTGGCTCGGCCGGGCCGCGGCGGCGTACAACTACTTCGACCAGGGGCTCGAGCCGGGCGAAACGACGCTGTGGACGCCCGCGGACTGGGCCTGGGGTGCCGCCCTCGGCGGGACCCTCTTCGCGGCGTGGCACCACGGCTGTACGATCGTCGGCTGGCCCCGCGACGGGTTCGACCCCGAGGAGGCGTACGACCTGATGGAGCGCCACGGCGTAACGAAGGCGTTCATGCCGCCGACGGCACTCCGGATGCTGATGTCGGTCGACGACCCCGAGGAGCGATTCGATCTCGACCTCGAGACGTTCGCCTCCGCGGGCGAACCCCTCACCTCGGAAGTCGTCGACTGGGTCGACGAAACGTTCGCGGACATCGCGATCAACGAGTTCTACGGCCAGACCGAACTCAACCTCGTCGTCGGCAACTCGTCGTCGTGGTTCGACACCCGTCCGGGGAGCATGGGTAAGCCGTTCCCCGGCTACGAGGTGACTGTACTCGACCCCGAGACGCGTGAGGAACTCGAGGCGGGCGAGGTGGGCGAACTCGCCGTCAAGCCCGACGACCGACGCGTCTTCTTCGACGAGTACTGGAAGCTCCCGGAGAAGACCGAAAACAAGCGGACGGAGGACGGATGGTTCCTCACGGGCGACCTCGTGGAGCGCGACGACGACGGCTACTGCTGGTTCGTTTCCCGGACCGACGACGTGATCCTCACCAGCGGCTACCGCGTCGGGCCGATGGAGGTCGAGGAGGCGATTTTGCACCATCCGCAGACCGAACAGGCGGGCGTCGTCGGCGTCCCCGACGAGACCCGCGGCGAGGCGATCAAGGCCTACGTCCAGCCGGCGACCGACGACTACGACCCCGACGCGCTCCGCGAGGAGATCCGCGACCTGGTCCGGGAGCGCCTCGCGGAGTACGAGTACCCCAAACACGTCGCGTTCGTCGACGAACTGCCGACGACGACCACCGGCAAGATCCAGCGGCGCTCGCTGCGCGACGGCGAGTAGACGCGACGCGCTAGGGGGACTCATCGACGTCACCGCGCTGACTCCGCAGCTACCGTTCCACTCCTGTGATCGGTCTCGCGTCCGCCGTTTCACCCTTGCACTCGATCTCGCGGAGGCCTTTTCATCGCCTCGCGTTCGTTCCAACGAACCGGTTCCGTGAGTCGGTTTTATTACGTGTCCGTGTGAAATTCGGTTCATGTATCGCGTTTTAGTCCCCGTCGACACCAACGAGGACCGAGCGCTCGAACAGGCGAAGTACGTCACGTCGCTACCCGACGCGGCCGAATCGGTCGAAGCGTACGTACTGTTCATCTTCGACGAGGAGAGCGCGGACCTGCCCGAAGAGTTCGAGCAGTTCAAATCCGCGTCGCGGATCGGCTCCGTCCGCAGAGCGAACGAACGCCTCGAGGCGGCGGGCGTCGAGACGACGATTCTCGAGGGCAGCGGCTCCGTCGAGGACGGCGACATTCTCGAGGCCGCGGCGGACCACGACGTCGACGCCATCGTCCTCGGCGGCCGGAAGCGCTCGCCGGTCGGCAAGGCGGTGTTCGGCAGCGTCACGCAGTCGGTGATCCTCAACACCGACCGGCCGGTCGTCGTCACGGGCGGCGGCAGCGAAGACTGAAACCGCGCCTCGAGGCGTTCTACTGACCGCTCAGACCCGCAGTGGCGACGCTGCGTCGATCGACGAGCGCCCGTTCAGCGATGGCCGTGCGGCCCGTTTCGGCGTCCTCGACGCTTCCGCACCTCCTGAGCGTCTGTCATTCCGCTTCGTTCTCGTTCGACTCCCGAGATTTGATATCGCGGCAATTAGTTTATAGTCGTGATAGTAACTGAGTCTGATTGGTATGCCGAACCGGCGCGCTGGCGGCGCCGAAGACGCGCTACGGACCGAATCGTCGCCATCCCTGCCGGTTTCACCGCTACTTATCCCCCGACAGATGAATGACAGTATATGGCACTCGAGAACCCGGACCTCTCCGGGAAGACGGCGTTCATCACGGGCACGACCCGCGGCATCGGGAAATCGATCGCGCTCGCACTGGCCGAGAAGGGCTGTAATATCGTCTCGACGGGCAAGACGAGCGAAACGGACGATGATTTCGAGGACAACGACCTCGAGGGGACGATCGAGCAAACGGCCCGCGAAGCCGAGGAGCGCGGCGTCGACGCGCTCCCCGTTCAGTTGGACGTCCGGGACCCGGCGGCCGTCGAGGCCGCGGCGGAGCGCGCCATCGACGAGTTCGGGACCGTCGAGATCGTGATCAACAACGCGAGCGCGATCCAGATCGCGACCGTCGAGGACCTCCCGCCGAAGCGCTTCGACCTCCTGACGGACGTCAACGTGCGCGGGACGTATCTGGTCGCGAGGGCCTTCGCCGACCACCTGCGGGATGTCGAGGACGCGTGGCTGCTCGCGAACGCGCCGCCGGTGACGATCGATCGCGCTCCGGGATCGGCACCCTACGCCTGGTCGAAACTCGGGATGTCCTTCGTCACGCTCTCGATGGCGGAGGAACTCGCGGCCGACGACGTGGGTTGCAACGCCTTCTGGCCCGTAACGGCCATCGACACCCGCGCGACGCGGTACTTCGGGATGGGGACCGAGGACGACTGGCGGACGCCCGAAATCGTGAGCGACGCGGTCCTCGAGATCCTCTCCCGGGACCCCGCCGAGTTCACCGGGAACGCCGTCTACGACGAGGAACTACTGCGCGAGGCGGGCGTCGAGGACTTCTCGCGGTACAACCTCACCGAAGGCGATCCGGATCCGCGGTCGGCGCAGTTGTTCGATCCCGACTATCGCCGGTCGGAGTGACGAATTCCGGACGTCGCGTGACAGGCCCGGTGGCGAGTGACGAACTCCGGGCGTCGACTGTTGGACCCCGGTGGCGAGTGGCGAATACGAGGTGATTCTACCGGATGACTCGAGGAGGTGTGACTGGTGCGATCGACTACGATTCCGCCGGCTCCCGCCTTCCGATCCGGCCGGCGACCGCGAGCGGCACCGTTCCGGCGGCGATCGAGGGGGTTTCGCCGTCGCCGCTGGCCGTGTCGCCGTCGCTCTCCTCGATGACGTAGCGCTGGCCCAGCATCGGATCGAGTAGGCTGTCGACCTCGCCGCGGTCGTCCCGGAGGACGGGCGCGTCGGTGGCCTCGAGGGCGCCCAGGCGGTTGTCGATTTGCTCCGCGAGGTCGACGGGGAGGTCGCGCTCGGCGTTTCTGTCGTCGAGTTCGGCCGCAGTGAAGTCGGTCTCCTCGTTCGTGGCCACGATCTCGATGTTCTGGATGGCGTTGGCGTCCGAGGTGCGGAAGGCGTACGTCTCGCCGAAGGCCTCGTCCATCGTCTTCCGCTGGGCGCGGTAGAACTCGCCGGCCGATCCCGTCGGCGCGGCGATGACGTTGGCGTGGAAGCGCCCGTCGTCGGCCAGGCGATCGGAGACCAGTTCCATGAACTCGACGGTGGTCAGGTGGAAGGGAACCTGATCCTTCTTGTATGCGTCGAGGACGATCAGGTCGTACTCCTCGCCCGTGTTCTGGAGGTACTGCCGGCCGTCGGTCGTGTGCGTGGTCATGTTCTCGCCGTGCTCGAGGCCGAAGTACGCCTCGGCGGTGTCGGTCACCTCGGGATCGATCTCGACGACGTCGACGTCGACGTCGTAGCTGCGTTCGAAGTCCTTCGGCCCTGTGTAGCCGCCGCCCCCGATGAACAGCACGTCGCCGACGTCGTCGACGTCGTCGGCCATGAGCATCGGCAGGTGGAAGTACGTCGTGTACTCGAAGACGTGGCGGTCGGGATCCTCGAGGTCCATCGCGCTGTGCCGGGCGCCGCCCAGGTATAGCGTGCGGACGTCGCCGTTGTCGACGACCTCGAGTTCCTGGTAGGCGGTCTGGGTCTGGTAGACGACGTCGCCGCGGTAGTCGAGCGCGACCGGGCCGACGCCGGTCGCGGCGACGAGCAGGACCGCGACGCCGACGCTCGCGAGCGTCGGTTTCCGGGGCAGCGCGGGCGCTTCGAGGAAGAGCGCGGTTCCGACGAGGGCGACGCCGAAGACCAGCCCGATCGTGTCGACGGTCAGCGCGGGGATGAGGACGAACGTGGTCGCGGCCGACCCGAGGATGCTGCCGATCGTCCCCAGCGCGTAAACGTGGCCAGACGCCTCGCCGGTGCTCTTCTTCTGGGAGAGTTCGGCGGCGTAGGGGCTGATGAACCCGAGCAGGTACGTCGGCGGTCCGAACAGGGCGATCGACGCCGGGAGGGCGGCGTACCGCGGCGACAGCGGCAGCGACGACGTCTGGAGCAACAGCAGGTCGCTGGCGAAGATCACGACGCCGATGTAGGTCGCCGTGGCGAGTAACAGCCACGTTATCTGCCGATTCGTCGCGTCCGGTGCCCGCTTACCGCCCTGCCAGTAGCCCAGGCTCAACGCCGCGAGACAGACCGTCATGATGCCCCCGACGGTGTAGATGTGGTTCCCGAACTGCGGCGCGACGATCCGGAGGGCGAGAATCTCGATACCCATGCTGGTGATCCCCGAGACGAAGACGGCGAGTTCGGGGTTCGTGGGCCGATAGGAAAGCGCGCTCCGCGCGGTCATTATCGGACGAAGGCGGCCCGGCGACGTGTACCTGTCGCCTCGGTCGCGACCTCGCGATCGGTGATCCAGGCGACGTCGTTCGGTCCCGCGGTGATGCCGTTCAGTCCCGCGGTAACGCTGTTCGGTTCCGCGGTAACGCCGCTCAGCGCCGCGTCATCACGAGCGTGAGCACGAACAGCGCGACCGCGGCGACCGCGACGGTCGGGAGGTCGTACTCGAGAGTGCCGACGATGGACGCGCCCCAGACGATCAGCGCGGCGAACACCGTCGACAGCACCGCGTTCATCGCGAGTATCACCCGCGGGTCGCCCTCCGAGGACTCGAGTCCCTCTTGGAGCCCGTCTCGCTCGCCGTTAGGGCCGGCTGACATGGCCGAATACGGGGCCGTGGATCACTTAGTCGTTTCCCACGCCGGGTCGCGAGCACGTCCACAGCATCCGTCGACGTCACCGGTATTTATGCCGGTCCCCGCGAACGTGCCCGGTATGCGCGAGGTGACGGCGTCTCGAGTCGTCGACGCGACGCCCGCGGAGCTCTCGGAGTGGCTGGATCCCCCGACGATCGTCCGCGCGGAGGGGAGTTTCGACGTCGAATCCGTCGAGAACCGCGACGACGCGGTGGTCGTCGTCGCCAGCGGGCCCGGCATGGCGCTGCCGCTGCGATTCGAGGACCGCGACGGGGCGATCTACTACACGCAGGCGGGCGAGCAGGGACCGTTCTCGGCGATGGAGACGTGGATCGAACTCGAGGACGCCGACGCTGACTCGGGCACTCGGGTCACGGTCCGGTCGTCGGCCTCGCTGGCGGCGCCGCTGCCCTTCGGCGACCGGATCGCCGCCTGGAAGCGCGGCGGCGAGGTGACGCGGCTGCTCGAGGCCGTCGAAGACGCCTTCGACTGATCGCTCTGTCCCGTCCCGCCCGCTTGCCGGGGCGACCGCTCAGCCGATCAGGACTCGCGTATCACGACGGCATCGTCGCCTTCGTCCGGAAACGGGTTCTCGAGGGCGTCCGCGCGATCCCACTCCTCGTCCGTGACCAGACAGTCCTCGAGTTCCGAGCGGAGCCGTTCCTCCTCGGTGTCGGTGCCGATGAAGACCAGTTCCGACCGGCGGTCGCCGTGGTCGTCGTGCCACTCGAGGTCGGGTCGATTCGACCGGTAGAGATCCCGTCGCACCTCGGGGAGGGCGGCGATCCACGGGCCGCGGACGCTCGCGCGAACCGAGGGGCCGGCCTGCGCGACGTCGATTTTCACGTCCCGACCGGCGACCCACGCGACGCCCTTCGAGCGCACGACGCCGTCCGGAAGCCCCCGCAGGAAGGCGGCGAACCGCTCGGGGTGGAACGGCCGTCGCTCGCGGAAGACGAACGAATCGACGCCGTACACCTCGTCCGGGTGGCGGTGGTCGTGGCCGTTATCGTGGGCGTTCTGGCCCTCGCCATCGTCGGCCAGCGCGCGCTGCCAGCCGGCGGCCTCGCCCGTCCGGCCGGGATCGAACAGGTCGACACCGAGCACGCGGTCGGGGTCGACCGCGCTGAACTCCGTGCGGATCGTCTCCGCTGAGGGTCGGAGCGCGCGGACGAGCGCTTCGGCCTCCTCGAGTTCCGCCGGATCACAGCGGTCACACTTGTTGAGCAGGACGAGGTCGGCGACCTCGAGTTGCTCGAGCAGCAGGTCCGAGAGCGGCCGGGTCTCGTCGGCGTCGCCTCCCGATTCCGTCCCGTCGGCATCGTCGCCGTCCGTGCCCGTCCCGTCGGGGGACTCGCCGCTCGCGCCCGCTTCGGCCGTTCTCTCACCGCGGCGTTCGGGAACGCCCTCGCCCGCGAAATAATCGAGGAAGAGCCGGGTGTCGAGCACCGTGACGAGCGCGTCGATCCGATAGCTCGCGGCGACTCGCGAGGTGGTCGTGAACAGGCGCGCGACCGGTTCGGGCTCGGAGATTCCCGAACACTCGACGAGCAGGTGGTCGAAGTCGCGCTCGCGGGCCAGTCGGACGACCGCCGTCTCGAGGTCGTCCTGCAGTTCACAGCAGATACAGCCGTTCGAGAGTTCCGCGACGCCGCCCTCGACCTCGAGGTCCGACCCCTCGGCGACGAGTTCGGCGTCGACGTTCACTGCACCCATGTCGTTGACCAGGACGGCGAGGTCGCGGTCGCCGGCGTTCCGCAGGAGGTGGTTGACCAACGTCGTCTTCCCCGCTCCGAGGGCCCCCGAGAGCACGGTGACCGGGATGGCGTCCGATTCGGCGTTCATGCCGGGTGGTTGGGACTCGAGGGTCAAGAAGCGTCGTATCGCCGGCGCCGCGGTGCTCGATCGGTGCTAGCCGATGCCATTATTAGCGTGCAGTTGTGACTAGTTACCACGGGAGCTTCTCGAAACAAGACACACCACCCGCTCCCGTTTTCAGGGCACGGAACCGGTGAGGAGCCGTGATGCCACCGGAGCGGGCGGACCGCGGGTCGGCGACAGGGTGTGCGCGAACTGTCGTTCCACGGCCACACTGGTAACTGTTGGGTAGACGTTCGTCTGCCGAGATTCGACCGATAAAGTGCGCACTGCGCGACAGGGGCAGCGATTTCGCGTCGAACCGCCGGACGCGATATCTTTTTGTCTCCGGGCCCGAGCATGACCGACGATGACACTCGCCGATCGGATCGCCGCGTTTCGGACCACCCTCGAGGAGTGGCTCCGGGGGCTCTACCACGGGATGTTCACCCACCCCGCCTACGAGAAGGTCGAGGCCGAGGCCGAGGACACGGAGGACGCGTTCATGCTCGCCTGCTTCCCGGACGCGTTCGGGATCCCGAGCCCCGTCTCCTACTACACGGCCGAACTCCTCCCCTACCTCGAGGACGAGTACCAGGCCTGGGAGCGCCGGATGTGGGACCGCCAGTCGGTGATCGAGCGCAAGGGCCACCAGTACCACTTCTGATCGATGACGACGCTTACCATCTAACGCGATGACACGGTTCACCTTCTTCGGCGGCAAAGGCGGCGTGGGGAAGACGACCGTCTCGAGCGCCTACGCGCTCGAGTGTGCTAACGCAGGGCTGGAAACGCTCGTGGTCTCGACGGACCCGGCCCACAGCACGGCCGACGTCTTCGACCAGGAGTTCGGCGACGACCCGCGGCCCGTCGAGGGGTACGACGGGCTCTCGGCGATGGAGATCGATCCCGAGCAGGAAGTGCAGGACCACCTGATGGAGCTGCGCCAGCAGCTGAACGCGCAGCTCTCGGCGACGATGGTCAACGAGGTCGAACTGCAACTCGAGATGGCCCACCAGACGCCCGGCGCCTACGAGGCCGCGCTGTTCGACCGGTTCGTCGAGGTGATGCGCACCGCCGACGACTACGACCGCGTCGTCTTCGACACCTCGCCGACCGGCTCGACGCTGCGGCTGCTCGCCCTCCCCGAGCTGCTCGAGCGCTGGATCGACCGGCTGATTGACAAACGCGAGCGCAGCATCGACCTCTACGAGAAGGCCGCCATCGGAAATCAGGAACCCCGGCGCGTGATGGAGGGCGACCCGATCCTCGCTCGGCTCCAGGGACGCAAGGAGCGCTTCGAGTTCGCGGGCGAGGTGCTTCGCGAGGACGCGTCGTTCTACCTCGTGTTGAACCCCGACGAACTCTCGATCCGGGAGACGGCCCGATCGCTCGAGACGCTCGCCGAGGCCGACCTGCCCGTTCGCGGCCTGGTCGTCAACCGGCTGACGCCCGAACCGGAGGCCCACGAGGAGGGACGCGGCGCGACCTACCTCCGCGACCGCGTGGCGACCGAGCGCGAGCGCCTCGAGCGCATCGAGCGCGAGTTCGAACCGCCGGTCGTGGCGACCATCGAGACGCGCGTCGAGGAGGTCCGGGGGAGCCTGCTCGAGGACGTGGCGAACGACCTCGAGATCGGAGTCGCGGACGATCGGCCCCAGACGGAGTAATCGCGCGTTCGGTTGCTCGAGTGATAGGCAATCTCTCGTAAATCGAATACCGATTACATATAGGGCGGTTTACGCGCGGTAACGAACATATGATCAGGCCTAGTACAATCCACAATAAATTATATTTATAATCCTCCCGTCCCATCGATTCCTAGAGAGAGGGTAACATGGCAGGTGTAATATGGATCGTGGCACTGGTGCTGGTGACGTTTTCCGTCTCGTACATCGGGTACGGGCGGTATCTCTCCCAGTTCGTGGGGTTAGACGACAGCCGAGAGACGCCAGCACACAAGTACCAGGACGGACAGGAGTACGTACCGGCGAAGAAGCCGGTGCTACTGGGGCATCACTACTCGAGTATCGCGGGCGGGGCACCGATCGTCGGACCGATCACGGCCGCGCTGGTCTGGGGCTGGGTGCCGGCCGTGCTGTGGGTCGCGATCGGGAACCCGCTGCTCGGCGCGGTTCACGACTTCATCTCGCTGTCGGGCAGCCTCCGACACGAGGGGAAGTCGATCGGCTACATCATCGGCGAGTACGTCGGTGAACGGGGGAAGGACATGCTGCTGTGGTTCGCCTTCCTGCTGACGATCCTCGTCGTCGCGGTGTTCGCGCTCGTCATCGGCGTCGTGCTGAACGCGTACCCGTCGGCGGCGACCGCGAGCCTGCTGTACGTCACGCTCGCGTTCGTCTTCGGGGTCTGGCTCTACCAGTTGAACCTCCCGTTCTCGGTCGGGACGGTCGTCTTCGTCGGCGGCGTTTTCGCGTCGGTCTGGGTCGGCATCCAGTACCCGCTCGCGATCGTCCCCGGCGACTACTCCAGCGGGACGATCGTCTTGCTCGACTCGGCGTCGTTCTTCCCGTCGCTGCTCGGAAGCGCCAACATCGGTGCGTGGGTGCTGGTAATGCTCCTCTACGGTGGGGCGGCGAGCGTCCTGCCGGTGTGGATGCTGCTACAGCCGCGCGACTACCTCTCGTCGTTCCTCCTGTACGCGGGGGTCGGCGGGAGCCTGCTCGCGGTCATCGTCGGCACACTCATCACCGGGATGGGAAGCGACGCCGTCCACCCCGAGACCGGTGCGCAACTGAGCCTCGACATCACGACGGGTGCGTGGTACGGCTTCCTCGGAGGGGGCGGTCCCCTCGCGGGGGACCTCCCGCTCATGCCGCTGTTCCCGCTGTTGTTCCTGACCATCGCGTGCGGGACGATCAGCGGCTTCCACGCGCTGGTCTCGTCGGGGACGACGGCCAAGCAGTTGGACAAGGAAACCGACGCCAGACTGATCGGCTACGGCGGAATGCTCGCCGAAGGCCTGCTGGCGGCGGTCGCACTCTGCGCGGTGACGGTCGTCGCGATTCCGGCCAGTAGCGGCGGGATCGGGCTCGCGTTGCCCAACTTCGCGACCGGCGGCGGCGCCATCCTCACCGCGCTCGGAATCCCGTTCGAGTACGCCGCGCCGTTCATGGCGCTCGTGCTCGCGAGCTTCCTGCTGACGAGCATGGACACGGCCGTTCGACTGGGCCGATACATGTTGGAAGAGATCGTCGGCACGCCGGAGACGACCGTCGAGCAGTACGCGGCTAACCGCTACGTCAACACGACGCTCATCGCGGTCGTCGCGTTCTTCCTGCTCGGCAGCGGTCGGTGGGAAGACCTCTGGACGCTGTTCGGCGGTGCGAATCAGCTGCTGGCGTCGCTGGCGCTGCTGACCGGCACCGTCTGGCTGGCTAACTGGAGCAAGTCCAAGCAGCTGATCTCTACCGGCGGCCCGATGGCGCTGATGGGGACCATCACGATCATCGGCCTCACCTGGACCGGGCTCTATCAGATCCTCGGCGGTCGGCTGCTCGGAATCACCGCCGACGCGGAGACCGAACTGCTCGCTCAGGCCTCGGCGGTCGTACAGCTCGTGATCATCGCCATTCTCATCGGGCTGGCGCTGTCGCTGTTCAAGATCGGCTATGACAACATGAAGACGGCCCGTCGCACGGGCGACGGCGTCGCGGCCGACGTCAGTTCGGACGACGACTGAGTCGGGTCGCGACTGCGGATCGCGATCGCCGATTGCGGACCCTTCTTTCGACGATTCGAGCCCAGAAGAGTGGGGAGCACGCAGCCGTTTCGCTCCGGTTTCGCCTCGAGTGACGCGTCGGCGGCTGGACGGCGTCGGGCTACAACTGGAGCCGCCGCGAAAGCAGTCCGAGCAGTCCCGACTCGTCCGTCTCGATCGGATCCCAGAGCCGGAAGGCGGTCGCGACGTCGGCGTTCTCGCTCGCGACCAGATCCTCCGTGTCGGGCGAGACGACGGCCAGGTTGATCTCGTAGTGACCGTGATACCCGTACTTCAGCAGCGTTCGCCCGTCGTAGCCCGCGACGCGCTCGCGGACGGCTTCGGGGATCGAGGGCGCGATCGCGACGAACGTGAAGTCCGTCGAGAAGTGTTCCTCGTCGGGGTCGATCCAGTCGTCGGCCAGTCGCTCGCCGAGGTCGACGAACCGATCGAGCGTCCGGTCGTCGACGCGGTCGACCCGCCGCACGAACAGGTGTTCGGTCGACTCGTGTTCGGCCAGCGAGAGCGCGGGGTGGAGGAAGTGCTTCTTGTTCACCAGTTCCATCCGGCCGTAGAGCGTGAAGCGCTCCCCGTCGGCAGCGTAGTCCTTCTCGAGGTCGTAGTTGTGAAACAGTCGGTCGCTCACCCGGTCGACGTACCCGTCGTCCCAGTCGGGAACGTCCTCGAGGGCGTCGTCCGCTGCCCTCGCCGGCGCCGGTGGCGCCGCGTCGGCGGTCGCATCTTCGGGCGAGTCGGTCGCGGTCTCGTCGGTATCGGTGTGCGGATCACTCATGGCTGGCCCCGGTCGAAGTATTCCGGACGTCCCGGACGAACGATCGTCGTCCGACGGTCTGATCGTTCATGCGAAGTGATGCCACGTCGCGACCAAAAGTCCGTCGGCACCGCAGCGCCGCGGCGCGCGCCGTGATTTAAGTGTCGTCGACTCCTACACTGCCGTAGATACCCATGGTAACGGACCGCGAAGCGTGTGGCCGATGTTCGACGTCCGTCGCGGTCGAGGTCGCCAACACCGACCGCGGGGACGATGAACGTGCCGAACGCAACCCGTACGGCGAGGAACGGATCGAGGTGGATGAGAACCAATTGCGCCTCTTCTCACCCGACGGGTGGATTTCGGGCCTCTCGAGTCGACTCGACGACGCGATGAGCCGATTCACGTGGCAGCGATAGTGGTAGGAACGTCAGCTTCGAGCGGCGGCGCTCCCCCGTCAGTTCGTCGTGATGACTTCGATGACGTCCCGCGACTCGACCTCGTACCCCTTCCCTAACTGGCGGTTCGACCGGCAGTCGATGGCGTGAAGGAAGCCGTCGCCGATGTCCGAGTGGAGGTTGTACGCGAAGTCCTCCGCGGTGGAGTTCGGCGGGATCAGGTAGCAGTCGGGCAGCACCTCGCCGCGTTCGTTCCCCAGTCCGTTCGCGCCGCCGGGGAACACCGGCACGACGCCCAGCACGTCGAACAGCGCGGTCTCCAGCGCCGCCTGGATGCCCGTCGCGCCGTACTCGGCGAGGAAGTCCCGAATCTGCTCGAGACCCTGTTCCTGCTCGCCCGAGACGTCGCCCGTGATCTCGAAGTCCGAATCGCCGGGTCGGTAGTCGACCACGCCCGCCTTGTCCGCGGACTTCAGGGCCTTCTCGGCGTGGGCGCTGCAGGGAACGATCGTCAGGTGGTCGTACGCCGGATCGCTCGCGATCTCCTCGTAGTTCTCCTGGGCCGCGGGCGTGTCCATCTTGTTCGCCGCGATGACCAGCGGCTTGGTCTCCTTGCGGATCTCGCGGGCGAGTTCGAGTCGGTCCTCCTCGTCCCACTCCTCGGGATCGAAACCGACCTCGGTGCGCCGGATGAGGCGCTTGATCTCGTCTTCGTTCGTCCGGAACGCGCTCATCTGTTCTGCGAGTTCCTCCTCGATGGCGTCCTCCTCGGTCGTGTAGCCCGTTTCGTAGCGCTCGATACCTTTCTCGAGGACGCCCAGGTACCACTGGTCGAGTTCCTCCTCGAGGAAGGCGATGTCCTCGCGGGGGTCGTGGCCCTCGGTGGGTTCGCCCTCGGCGTCGGTCGTGCCCGAGAAGTCGACGACGTGGACGAGCACGTCGGTCTCGTTGAGGTCGCTGAGGAACTGGTTGCCCAGCCCGTTGCCCTCGTGGGCGCCGGGGATGAGTCCGGCGACGTCGACGAGTTTCGTGGGAACGAACCGCGTTCCGTGGTCGCAGTAGCCGACGTTCGGCGTACACTCCTCGTCGAACTCGGGGGCTGCACAGTCGACGCGGACGTAGGCTTCGCCGACGCTGGGGTCGATAGTCGTGAACGGGTACGCGCCTTCGGGCACGTCGTTCATCGTGGCCGCATTAAAGAAGGAGGACTTGCCGACGGAGGGTTTGCCGACGAGTCCGATCCGGTAACTCCGACTCATTGTCCGTCCGAGGAGCGGGGTGATTAAACGGCTTTTCCTTCAGACTCGAGCGTGCTATGAGAAACCTTATCTCGATCGGTCCGAACCGAGTGGACGGGAGCGAACTGTCCCGGTTGCTATCGTCGTCTCTCGGTTCGAGACTGCAGCCAACACGAGGCCCGATCACCGTCAGATTGTAATACGAGTATCGCATACGTACAACTAGTAATGTCGAGTAGTACTCGAGATCCGGAGGTCGTCCGTGTTTCTCAGAAGGGGCAGGCGACGATCCCGAAATCGTTGCGGGAGAAATTCGGAATCGAGGCGCCAGGTGAGGTGTTCATCTACGAGGACGAGGGTCGAATCGTCGTCGAACCGATCCCCTCGCTCGATGAACTCGGCGGCATCCACGCCGATGCGGACCGTGAACGCGGTGCAGTACTCGATCGGACTCGGGAGTTGCGGGCCGAAGAGCGGGAGCGAGAGGCGGAACGCGCCGCTCGTCTTCGGCCCGGGGATGAGGACGAATGACGGAAACGTACGTCTTCGATACTGAGGCGATCATCGCATACCTCTATGATGAACCGGGACGCGATTCCGTCGAGACGCTCCTTACCGCGGTCAACAGTGGCGATGCTGACGGTCTTCTTACCGAAACGAACGCCGCGGAGGTACTCTACCTCGTCGCCCGGTTCGAAGGCGTCGACGAAACGCCGACGTCCGCCTCGCTTCGAACTGCCGATCGCGACGTTCGAGCCCTCGAGCGGTGGGGGCTGGACCTCGAGCGCGCCGACTGGCGTCTCGCAGGCGAGGTGAAAGCCGACGGTCACATTTCGTTAGCTGACGCCCACGCGGTGGCGCTCGCGTTCGAGCACGACGCCACGCTCGTCGTCGGTGGCGACGACGATTTCGACGCGCTTCCGCTCGACATCGACGTCCTCCGCTTTCGAGCGGAGAGCGTGTAAATCTCGACGACACGACAGCGTCTCTTGACTGCGGAAACCAGTATACCTATCACGAACCGGTACTGACGAGCGACCATGAAGGTTGGCGCACACGTATCCATCTCCGGCTCGCGCGTCTCTTCCGACGACGAAACGCCGCCGTACGACGACATCCGCAACGCGGTCCACCGCCAGCGCGCCTTCGGCGGCAACTGCGGACAGATCTTCACCACCTCGCCGCAGGTCTGGACTCAGCCCGAAATCGGCGACGAGGCCGCCGACGGCTTTCGGGAAGCGTCCGACGAGCAACTCGAGGGGCCGTGGGTGATCCACTCGGCGTACCTCGTGAATCTCTGCACCCCGAAGGAGGACCTGCGGCAGAAATCGAAGGAGAGCATGCAGGCGGAACTCGACGCCGCCGATCGACTCGGGATTCCGTACGTCAACGTCCACCTCGGGGCCCACACCGGTGCGGGCGTCGAGGGCGGCCTCGACAACGCCGCGAGCGTCATCGACGAACTCGACGTCCCCGACGGCGTCCAGATCCTCATCGAGTCCGACGCGGGCAGCGGCACGAAACTCGGCGGCGAGTTCGCACACCTCGCGGGGATCATCGACCGCACCGAGACGGAGATCGGCATCTGTATCGACACCGCCCACACCCTCGTGGCCGGCAACGACCTGACGACTCCGGAAGCGGTCGACGAAACCGTCGGTCGATTCGACGACGAGGTCGGCCTCGAGCACCTCGAGTACATCCACCTCAACGACTCGAAACACGACGTCGGCACGCACAAGGACGAACACGCCCACATCGGCGAGGGCTACATCGGCGAGGACGGCATGAAGGCGATCGTGAACCATCCGGACCTGCGGGATCTGCCGTTCGCGCTCGAGACGCCCACCGAGGACGGCCGCGGCTTCGCGTGGAACATCGAGAAAGTCAAAGAATTGCGAGATGACGACTGACCGCCCATCAGCGCGGATAACGGCCCCTCACTTTGGGTAACGGGACCTCCGTCCGGGTAGCGGACCCCCATTCTTACGTACCGGTGAAACCAATGACAGGTATGGCCCGTGCTCCGCGTCCACATTCCAGGCGGCGCCTCCTCCAGTCGACCGTTGCCGCCGGAGCGACGGCGCTCGCCGGTTGTTCGGTCCGGTCGCTCGGGATCGGCTGCGCGGCGGAGACGACGTTTTCGATGCAGACGGTACGCGACGCGCACGTCTCGAACGAGTACAGCACGCCGCTCGAGTTCCTGTCCCCGGTAACCCGGTCGCTCGTGGCGGACGCGATCGACGACGGTGACGCGACACGGCGCGGGTACTACGCTCCAGACGTCCACACGGAATTCGTCAGTACGACCCCCAAACGGACCTACTATCGCGTGACGACCGGGGCGCACGATCGGGCGTCCACGACCGGATACGAATACGCGCTCGAGTTCGGGAACGGGATGCGTGGGCCGACGGACGACGACACGGTGTATCGGTTCGACGCGTTACCGGCCCACGACCGCGAGTCGCTTCTCGGCGTGATCGGTATCGGACACCGCGTCCGCGACGGACACGGAACGACGCTCAGCGTCGTGTTCGCGTACGAACGCGAGCGGGAGCGCGAGCAGTCCGTCTTCGTTCCGGAGACGGACGTTCAGTACGTGCGGTGGGAGGGGATCCCGCTTCGCATCACGTTCGACGGAGAACGATCCGTCTCGGTCGCCGACCACACCGTCACCGCCGAACGCGTCGCGGATTCGACGACGGCGTTCGCCGAGCGACTCTTCGAGACGCGAGGGGTCGTGCTCGACGACCTCACGGCGGCCCAGCGCGACATCGTCTCGCAGGCGCGGAACGGAATGTACGAGGCGTGTAAACCCCATTCCGACGGGTTCGCCGACCTCCTCGACCGTCTCACGCTCGCCGGAGGAGAGTTCGCGTCGTTCGCCCGGTACGAGGGCGACTGGTATTTCGCTGCCGTGCGGCGGTAACGCAGGGGCTGGGGACGACGGACGCCGTACTCGAGCGAACTGCGCGGCGAGAGTTCGCCACTCCCCGAGCGGCGAAGCGAGACCTGAAACCGACCCGTTTTTACTCGAGACCGCTCTACGAGCGGCCGTGCGCGAGTTCTCCGAGGACTACCTGCGTCGGACCCGCGAGGGGATGTGGGACGACTCCCGCGAGGCCCTCAAGCCCCTCGACCTCGAGTCCCGCGACCGAATTCTGGACGTTGGCTGTGGCACCGGCGAGTTGACCCGCGTCCTGCGCGAGGAGGCGCCCGACGACGCAACCGTGGTCGGCTGCGACGCCGATCGCGAGTTGCTCGAAATTGCGGTCGGCGACGACGAATCGATTCCGGTCGTCGCCGGCGACGCCCTCCGATTGCCGTTCCCCGATGACAGCTTCGACCTCGCGGTCTGTCAGGCGCTGTTGATCAACCTCCCCGATCCGGCGGCCGCCGTCGCGGAGTTCGCGCGCGTCTCGACCGACCTCGTCGCGGCCGTCGAACCCGACAACGCGGCCGTCGAGATCGACTCGAGCGTCGAGCGCGAGGATCACCTCGAGCGGCGCGCGCGCCGGGCCTACATCGACGGCGTGGGAACGGACGTCGCGCTCGGCGCCGATGCGCGGGAGGCGTTCGAGGAGGCGGGCCTCGAGGTGTGCGAGACGCGCCGGTACGACCACGTTCGAACGGTCGAACCCCCGTACGGGGAACTGGCGTTGGTGGCGGCCCGCCGGAAGGCGACCGGCGCGGGGCTGGCCGACGACCGCGAGACGATGCTCTCGGGGGCGTTGACCGAGTCCCAGTACGACGACCTCCGGGGGGCGTGGCGGGAGATGGGCCGGGACGTGATCGACCAGATGGAAGGGCGGGAGTACAGACGCGAGGAGTCGGTGCCGTTTTTCGTCACGGTCGGACGGGTCCCCTGAGGAATCTCGAGTCGACCGGTTTCGGGGTCCCAGGAGTCGGACAGTGAGAAGTGAGTGTGCGCGTTACCACGGGAGCAGCGCCCGGACGCCAGCGCCCAGCAGGCCGCCGACGAGGCCGTCGACGACGGTGAGCAGCGCGAAAGCCGCGATGATCAGCAGGGCGCTCGGCAGTCCGAGCCCCGAGAGCATCGGGCTGACCGGGCCGATGCCGCTGAGCACCAGCAGCGGCGGTTCGTTGAAGAGGCCGATGGTCACGCCGAGCAGCGCCGTCACCGTTCCCGCGACGCCGCCGACGAGCGTGCTCGCGATCGCCGCGTGGAGCAACCCCATCGCGAATCGGCCGACGGCGTAGGCGGCGAGGAACCCGGCGACGATCCCGCCGCCGATCTGGCCGAGCAGCGGCACCATCAGCGCCGTGAGATTGACCAGCGCGCCGACGACGACGGCGCCGACGACGACCCAGCCGTGGAACCACTCGAACGATACGTCCTCCGGGTCGAACTCGTAGCTCTCGTACTCACTCATGGCGCTCACGCGATTCGCTCTCCTGGCTGTCGGGAACCGGCCCGTCGTCGCCGACCGCGCTGATTCGAATCATGTGCCTAAACGTTACTCGTCGGCGCCCTCCCGTTGGACGCGCCCGGTTTCGCCGCGCAAGCGAGCGACCGACTTCCCGACGACCCCCAGCACACTCCCGCGGACCCGAGCGGCGGCTCTGTCGACCTTGCTCGGCTCCGTCACGGTGTCGTCGACCGCTTCCGCGTCGGGCTGCCACGCGAGACAGAGGTTGCCGCCGAGAATCCCGAGCAGCATCCCGACGAACAGCCCGCCGAGGGAGCCGAACAGCGAGAAGATCGACAGGACGACGCCGATGACGCCGATCTCGTCGGACAGCGTCGGCTTGTACAGCGCGTAGATGCCCGTCAGGAAGACGAGCACGCCGAACAGGGCTCCGATGGCGAGAAAGCCCGCCACCTGGCCGCCGATGAAGATGAGGTCGGGCAGGATCTGCATCGGCACCCAGGTGATCAGGATCCCGGCCAGACACAGGAGCACGCCGCCGAGGAACGGCCGTTGCGTCCGCCAGTCGTTGAATCGGCTCAACCGACTCGAGAGGCGGTCCGAGATCGTTTCGGAGCCGTCCTGACTATGTTGCGTTGCCATTGGCGATCACTTCTTCTTCTCGTCGACGTTGCTGTTCGTCTGGGTATCGCCGTTACCGCCGTCGTCGCCGCCGTCGGTGTACTCGATATTGACGTCGAGCCCGGGCAGGGTGATCTCGTTCGAGGCCAGGTACACCATGTCGATGGAGACGTTCTCCTGGACCATGCCGGGCGACTCACCGGAGATGTTGGTGAGCCGACCCTGTTCGGGTTCGGAATTTTCGCCGGCCGTCTGCATGAAGTTGTCTGCGGGTTCGCCCGGCTGAGAGTTGATGACCTGGCCGTTGAACTGCGCATTTTCGGCGCTCAACCCGGTGAGTTTGAGGTACTGCTGGTCGGCTGTGACCGTGTCGCTGGAGGTGAATTCAATTACCACCGTTCCCATGCCCGGAATGTTCTGCTCCCTCGACAGGACCAGCCCGTCGATCTCGACGCCGCGCTGTTCGACGACGGCGACCGGCGTCTCTCCGGCGTCGTTCTCCCCGGTAGAGGGGTACATCATGAATTCGTCGGATCTGATCTCGTCGGCCTCGACGGTGAATCCGTTGCCGTCGGCCAGCGGCGCCGCGTACGCCGTCCCCGTCGAGAGGACGACGAGTCCGACGAGGGCGACGACCAGGAACGAGAGGCCGGTCCCGGCCAGCAGTCGCTTTCGGTTGTACATATTATTTCCTCCTGATACACTGTATTCCGTTGGTTTTCGATCGACTCCCCGGACTGTCACCTGCCCCGTTCACGGATCGGCCGTGCTGGGGGTCCATCTTGTGTGGCACAGGAACACACCCAACACGACTTATAATTATTTTATCTCCTTGTATGCGGGGGAGTTTATACCTGAATCGGCCACAACCGTTATACGTGTGATACCAATCGAACGACTGCTCGTACGGTAGAGAGCGGGTCACGCCCCGAATTAGAGCTACTGGTCAGGACGCGAGAGCGCCCTCATTTAACCCGGCCACACGGTGGGACGTGTGTGGTCAATCTCCCGATAGGGAAGCGCCCGCGACTTCGCCGAGCGAGCTCACGCAACCCCAGACAATAATCGTATCGTGTATATAATTAGTTGATATTTTACTTGAATAGTTCGGAAATACAGTGACAAGCGGTAACAAGAAGTACGTTCACGATGAGGGGACTGTCGTCCGATGAGATACGCAAAGTGCATTATCATCCCCGACGACGATGGATTGCATCCCGTGGACAAGCGGGTCGCAGACCACCCCGACATCGCGCGCGACCTCCTGCACAACGTCAACCTGCTCGCGGACGATACGATCGTCACGCTCTACCAGCTCTCGGGCGACCGCGTAGCCCTCGAGGCGATCTTAGAGGAGTCCCCGATGGTACACCAGTATCAGCTTTCCGGGTCCGGCGACGCGATCCACGCGTACATGCACGTCGAGGCTCACGACAGGCTCGTTGGGCTGCTGAGCATGCTTCGGGAGTTCGAGTTCATCTTCGACACGCCCTTGGAGTTCACGCGCCGCGGCGGGCTGCGCGTGACGATGATCGGCGACGTGGGCAGCTTCCAGAAGGCCGTCCCGGACGTTCCCGACGGGATCAGGCTCAAGCTCCTCAAGACGGGGAGCTACGAACCGGATACGGATCGCCTGTATTCCCAGCTCACCGACCGGCAACAGGAGATCCTCCAGACCGCCGTCGATATGGGCTACTACAGCGTTCCGCGGCAGGTGACCCACGAGGACATCGGTTCGGAACTCGGCTGTACAGGCGGGACCGTCGGCGGTCACCTGCGGAAGATCGAGTCGAAAATCCTCACGCAGATCGTTCCGTGACGGTCCGAACGCGGCGAAACCGGATCGGATCGTAACCAGGGATGATGTGGCTCTGCCGACGCGACTCGAAGGGGGGTCGCCGATCGCAGGTCTCTCGAGGAGACGACACGCTCTGAGCCGCGCGTCCGACGACTCGAGCCGTGCAGCCGTCCGTCGAAATGAGAGACGGCCCTCGAGGTCGGTCGCGCGAGGCCGTCGTCGCTCAGAAGCTGAAGAGATCGACGCCGCCGGTGACGCCGACGACCTGTCCCGTGATGTAGTCGGCCCGTTCGGAACAGAAGTACGCGATCAGGTTCGCGACGTCCTCCTCGCGGCCGAGCCGTCGCATCGGCGTGGCCTTGGCGATCCGGGCGAAGTGTTCGTCGACCTGTTCCAACTGTTCGATATCCATGTCCGCGAGCGCGCCGACGACGATGCTCGGCGCGACGACGTTGCTCGTGATGCCGTGCTGGGCGCCCTCGAGGGCGAGGGTCTTGCCGAAGCCGATCAGGGCGGATTTCGTCGCGCTGTAAGACGCCTGCCCGAACCCGCCGTACCAGCCGGCCATCGACGACATGTTGATGATCCGGCCCCACTCGCGGTCCTTCATCCCGGGGTAGACCGCGCGGGTGACGTTGTAGGTGCCCGTCAGGTTGACCGAGACGTCGCGGTCCCAGATCTCGTCGTCGAACTCCTCGACCCTGTCGCGGGCGTCGACCAGTCCGGCGTTGTTGATCAGGATGTCGATGCCGTCGGTCTCCTCCTCGACGGCCGAGACCGTCTCCGCGACGGCTTCTCGGTCGGTCAGGTCGCACTCGACCGCGTGGGCACGGCCGCCCGCGTTCTCGACGTCCTCGGCGATCGTTTCGGCCGCGGAGACGTCGACGTCCAGCGCGATCACCTCGGCACCTTCTTCGGCGAGTACCTCGCAGTCGACGCTCCCGATGCGGCCGCCCGCCCCGGTGACGAGCGCGGTCTTGTCGTCCAATCCGAAGTCCATGTCTCGAGGGATAGCGGCGACGACGAAGGCAATTGCTCGGCGGATGGCAGGCCGTTTATAGCACCGGTCGGCTCGCGATCGCGTCCGAGGCCGGCGAAGACGCCGGAAAACGGCCCCGTGTGTGAGCGTTCCCCGTGTGCGGACGGGAACGACTCGACGACCGCGCCGCGGACTGCCGGCGCCAGCCTTCAAGCCCCGCGTATCCCAGTGAGTACGCTTTAGCGAGTGAGAGACGGTACCGTGAACGAATGTCTCGAGACGCGACACTCTGGTCGACGGAGTACGAGCGGTTCGGCATCCCCGAGTCGCTCGAGCCGTACCCCGACGAACCGGTTCATCACTTCCTCTACGACGCCGCCGAGGACCACCCCGAGCAGGGGATCGTTCAGCTGGGTCGCCGCTTTACGTATCCCGAACTCCGGGAGGACGTCGACCGGCTGGCGACGGCGCTGCGCGAGCGCGGCGTCGAGAAGGGCAGCCGCGTGGCGACGATCCTGCCGACCTCCGCGCAGTTCGTCGTCGCCACGAACGCCATCTCGCGGGCCGGCGGCGTCCACATCCCGAACGACTTCCTCGACGCCGAGGACGACCTCCAGTATCGCCTCGAGCGGGGCGAGCCCGAGGTGCTCATCGGCCACGACGAACACCTCGACCTGGTGCTGTCGCTGCGGGACGAACTGGACATCGAGCACGTCATCCTCACGTCGCTCGAGGACTACTCGGACGACCCGCCGCGCGAGCACGAGGCGATCACGGGTGCCGAGTGGCTCCCCAACGTCATCGAGGAGGCCGACCCGAACCCGCCGGACGTCGATTTCGATCCGGAGAACGACGTCCACACGTTGCTGTTCACCGGCGGGACGACCGGGCTGCCGAAGGGCTGTCTGTTGACCCATCGAAACCTCGTCGCGAACGCGCTCCAGGGCGTCGCCGCGCAGTCGCGAATGGCCCAGATGATGCGCGGCAGCGAGGCGGGCGTGATGGCGCTGCCGATGTACCACGCCTACGGCTACTCGATCACGAACAGTCTGCTCGACCTGGCCCTCGATATTCTGATCGTCCCCGACGCGCGCGACACGGCGCAGATGAGCGAGCTGGTGCGGACCCACGAGCCGCTGATCATGCTCGGCGTCCCGACGCAGTTCATGGAACTGGTCAACGAGGAGTTCGAGTCGGAGGTCATCGGCATCTCGGGCTCCGCGCCGCTCGCCAACGAGACGAAATCCGAGTTCGAGCGCGAGGCCGGAGGCGTCTCCCAGGGGTACGGCCTCTCGGAGATGTCGCCGATCACCCACTTCGACGTTCACGGCCTCTACGAACTCCTCGCCGGAAGGGACGGCGACGACGGCCTCGATCACCCGACCATCGGCGTCCCGGTCCCCGACACCGAGGTCAAACTCCGCGACGTCGACACCGGCGAGGCGATCCCCGTCGAGCGCGCCGCCGAGGAGGGGCTCGAGGGCGAACTGCTCGTCAAGGGTCCCCAGCGGATGAAGGGCTACCTCGACGCGGAGCAGGATCCCTTCGACGACGAGGGGTACGTCGAAACCGGCGACGTCGCGAAGGTCGATTCGAAGGGCCGGTTCTACATCGTCGACCGCGTCAAACACATGATCAACGTCTCGGGGCTGAAGGTCTACTCCGAGGAGGTCGACGAGGTCCTGTTCGCCCTCGAGGGCGTCAAACGACCCGCGACGGTGGGGATTCCCGACCCCGATCGACCGGGGAGCGAGCGGGTCGGCGTCTACATCGAACCGGAACCGGACGCGGACTTGACCGAGGAGGACGTCCGCGACCACCTCGATGGGAAGGTGCCGAAACACGCGATGCCCTCGGAGGTGACGTTCGTCGAGTCGATTCCGCTGACCGACATCGGGAAGACGGACAAGCAGACGCTGCGCGACGGGGCGACGGGAGACGCCGGGGCCGACTGAACCGGTCTCCGCGTCGCGTCGCTGATGCGGACGAATCCGTGGCGCTGGGACCGGACGCATCGACGTTAGTTGCCCCGCTGCCAGTTTGACGAGGCGGAGACCCACTCTATTGAGGCGGAACGGACATACCCGGTAACGAGGTTGGCCCGGTGTATGGGCGATCGGATCTACAGCATCGACTCGATGCGGATCGTCGCGATGGCGTTCGTCGTCGCGATCCACACGGACCCGTTCAGGGGACTCGGCGCGTACGGAAACACGCTGAACTTTCTGATCGACTCGACAGCGCGATTCGCGGTTCCGTTCTTCTTCGTGACCTCGGGATACTTCTTCGCCCGCAAGACCGAGACGCGCGAGCCGATCGGCTACTTCGCCGATCGAGCGGCCACGATCGCGTCGATCTACGCGTTCGGGCTGTTGCTCTCCACGCCGGTGTTCCTCGCGGGTGCGATCGTCCGTGCGGGGGGCGATACCGATATCGCGAGCATCGTGCTTCGCGAATTGATCGAGTTTACGTCGCCGCTAACACTGGTCTATTACGGGAACTCGGTCTCCGAGATCCTGTGGTTCCTCCCGGCGCTCCTGTTCTCGCTCGGGTTGATCTGTCTCTTCGTTGCCGCGGACAGAACGGCGCACCTGGTGCCGGTTGCGCTCGGATTCCACGTTATCGGTCTGCTGGGGGCGAGCTACACGATGTTCGTCGACGTCCCGTTCGAGGTCAGGGACGCGCTATTCTTCGGCTTCTTCTACACCAGCCTCGGCTACTGGCTCCACGCCGGCGACTGGCGGCCGAACGCCGATCGAAGCCCGTCCTATCTCGGTGCGACCGTCCTCTTCGGCGCGCTCCACGTCGCCGAACGGTACGTCCTCGGATACGCGTTGACCGGAGAGAGCGTCGGTCAGAGCGTCTACGCCCCGAGTTACTCGATCGCGACCGTGCTGGTCACCCTCTCGCTGTTCGCCTTCCTCCTCTCGCGACCGACTCTCGGACGGTCCACCCCGTTACCCTCGTGGGGAGCGTACGCCGTCGGGATCTACGTCACTCATCCCGCGGTGTTGTACGTGCTGGAGTTGACCCGCGACCTGCTCGAGGGGGCCGGATACGGCGTCGAAAACACGATCCTCTGGCATCTCGCGTTGACTCCCGCGACCTTCTTCGGGGCATTGCTCGTCTCCCTCGCCGCTCACAGGCTCGGTGCGATCGAGATCGGCGGCTCCCACCTGCCGGTCCCGAGCCGGATTCGAAACCACGACTCGGGCTGAGGGGAGCGCACCTTCCTGTTCCGTCCGTGCACCGCTGTCGCTGGCCCCGGGACGGTCGCCCCCGAACGGGGACGAACCCGCGCGTTCGGCCGTTGGAACCCGTCGTTCGCCGCGTCCCGTGACGGTGTCACTCCTCCAACCGTCACGGCACCCAATATAAACCTCCGCGTATTCCACGGATCAAACTGTTCGACACTCGTTCCCTATCCACGTGTAGCGGGACTCACCCACCCGGTGGGCCCGAACCGATAGCCATGACGAACGACGATCTGATTCAGGACATCGACGCATCGCTCGAGAAACCCGACGACGAACTCGAGGACGACCTCCCCGACCTGCTCGGGCGGATGGAGGGCCAGACGGAGGAACTCGTCCGGGAGTACCCGGAGACGTTCGGCCGCGTGGTCCAGCGGATGGAGACGATGGACATCGCCTCCTTCGTCTCGGAGAACCCCGACACGGCCGACCAGTTTCAGGAGCTTCTCTGGGCCGGCATGAACGTCCTCGTGGAGACCTCCCCCGACGTTCAGGAGAGCATCGACGAGGACATCACCGTCAACTTCGAGGCCGACGACTGCCCGATGGAGGGCCACCTCGAGGTCGACGAGGCCGAGCAGACGATGCGCGGCGGCGCGGGCAAACTCGACGACCCGATGCTCGAGATCACCGGCCCCGCCGACACGCTGGTCGGCCTCATCGTGGGCAGCGTCGATCCGATCCAGGGCTTCATGCAGCAGAAGTACCAGATGGACGGCCCGGTCTACAAGGGCACCCAGCTCGCACCGATCATGAACTCCCTGTCCGATCAGGTCCCCGCGGAGTCCTAACATGCGCCTGACCGACGACCAGCAGGCGTTCCGCGACGATCTCCGGGATTACCTCGAGTCCGAGATCGAACCGATCGTCGACGAGAAGGACCGCAACGGGCCGATGAACCGCGACGATCTGGTCGGCTACCTCGACGACCTGCAGGATCTCGACATCGGTTTCACCCCCGACACCGTCCACCAGTACTTCGGCGACGTCTGGCGGTTCGTCATCGCCAGCGAGGAGATCAGCCGGGTCTGGCCCAGCCTGAACGTCGCCCTGCAGATGTCGTTCCCGGCGCTGTTCGTCCGCTACGCCGCCGACGAGACCCAGCAGGCGATGCTCCCGAAGCTCGAGGAGAACCGCTGTATCGGCTGTCTCGGCGTCACCGAACCCGAGGGCGGCAGCGACACGGCCCACCCGAACACCGTCGCCCGGAAGGACGGCGAGGAGTTCGTGCTCAACGGCGAGAAGGTCTGGGTCGGCAACGCCCAGATCGCCGACGTCGCGCTCGTCGTCGCTCACGACGCCTCGGAGGACACCCAGGACATGTTCCTCGTCGACCGCGAGAACGCCGACTTCGAGACCGAGGAGATGAACAAGCTGGGCTGGAAGGGCGTCCCGAACGGGCGCATGGTCTTCGACGACGTGCGCATCCCCGTCGAGAACCGGTTCTCGACCATCTTCGGCGACGCCATCGCCGACGGGCACGACATCCACGAGATCGTCCCGTTCCCGGAGAGCGTCAGCCAGCTGTTCTTCGAACACAAGCCGCTCAACGTCATGTTCTCGTTCATGCGAACGGGGATGGCGTTCATGGCCGTCGGGATCATGCAGGCAGCATTCGAGGACGCGCTCGAGTACGCTCAGGAGCGAGAGACCTTCGGCGAGCCCATCGCCCAGCACCAGCTGATTCAGGAGAAGCTCTACGACGTCCGGGCGAACATCGAGGCCTCGCGGGGCATGTCCCGCCGCGCCGCCGAGGCGCTGGTCGACGGCGACCCCGACGCGCGCCTGCTCTCCTCGCTCGCGAAGGGGTACGCCTGCGAGCGCTCGATCGAGGCGACCAGCGACGCGCTCCAGGTGCTCGGGGCCGCGGGACTCGACCTCGAGAACCGGATGGAGCGCTACTACCGCGACGCGCGCGTGATGACGATTCCCGACGGCACCACCGAGATCCAGAAACTTATCGTCGGGAAGGAACTGACCGGGATGAGCGCCTACTGAGCCGTCGACTCGCTCGCGTTTCCGTTTACTCGTGCCCGTTTTCGTTTTGCCAGCGCCTCCGGGTGCTGAACCCGTTCGTCGGCGCCGGTATCGGACCCTAGTTGCCGACCTGGACGACGATCTGATCCCGCACCGTCTCGATTCGACCGAAGGGAATGTGCATTCGGCCCTCGTCGTCGAGTGGCTTGTTGCGCTTCGAACGACCGTCCCCGCGAGGTTCGACGACGAGGTCGCAGAGCGCACCGGATTCGGGGTCCATGGTGATGGTGGACAGCGTGCCGAAGACGGTGCCGTCGGTCCCGACGATCGACTTTCCGACGAGTCGCCGCGTCAGTATCTCGGTCATATCTTCCGGCCCCACAGGGAGATAGTAAACCCTTGAGGACTGTCGCAGTTTGCGAGAATCGAGTCGTCCGAGGCGTCCGATGCCGGCGGTTATGGGGCCCGTGACGACGCGTCCGACATAAAGAGCCCCGGATCCGCGGAACAACACTGAGGAATGCCACCGTAGACCAGTAGTGGTAGGCACCAGTATGGCAGACACCGACACCAGCACCGGAACTGACGCCGGATCGAACCCCGACGGCGGCGACTCGCCGTTTCGCGACGCACTGACGGCGCTGTCCGAGGCGGTCGACTCGCTCGAGTTCGACGCCCGGGAGTTCGAGGCGGCCGTCGCGGGCGGCCTCGCCGGAGGGTTTCAGGCGGCGGTGGTTCTGCAGGTCCACGACACCGACTCGATCCGGCGGGTCGGTGCGGTCTTCGGTGCCCCGACGCTGGACGGCGGCTGGCTCGCGATGTTCGCGCTGGGCGTGCTGTTCGCGCTCCCCTTCAGCCTGTTCGTCTCGAGTTCGATCGACTCGTTCGTCCAGAAGGTGATGCTGCTCTCGAGTAAAAATGACCACCTCCGGACGGTCCTCGTGCCGCTGCTCAAGCGCTCGGCGCTCACGACGACGACGCTCGGCCTCGGCAACGGCTACGGGGCCGCCGTGGGCGTCGTCGTCTCCCTGTTCCTGATGCCGATCTGGCTGACGGTCGTGATGGACGTCCCGACGATGATTCCGAACCTCACGGTCGACGGCCTCTTCGGGGTCGTCGCCTGGATCCTGTACGGCGGCACGCTCGGACTGGTGTACGGGTTGTTGCTCGAGTATCGGTAGCGCCGTTGCCTCCGATCGAGTCCGTCTCGCGCGTATCGACCAGCGAGCGATCTCTCAGCTTCGAGTCTCGTTCGTAGTAGTGTGCTGAATGCAGGGCGCGTATGTTTCGCACCGATACATTCTGAAATCTCCGGTAGCTACGAGCGCTTATACTATCGGACGAAGCCACGATACATTCCGCCGGGGTACGGCCCGGCGGAGAGTATCAAAGTTCTGTCCGATAATAGAATTAATCGTGGTAGAAACCGTGGTTCATGAGACATGTCTGAAGAAACTACAACTACGTTCACGCCGCCTCCGAACGAGGACGGATCCAGCCTGCGGATCGGTGTCGCGGGGTTGACACTCTCCGGAATCCCGTTTTTCGTCGGCGGAGTTCTCGTCATCGAGGCCGAAACACCGCCCTCAGGAGCCCCACTGCTCGGGATGCTCAGTCACGCGCTGTGGGCGCTCGCTATCGTGATCCTGACGGTCGGCGTCGTCGCTCTGCTTAGAGCGATTCCCGCACTCAGACGGGGACTGGCTGGCTATTTAGGGTCGGGCGTCCTCGGGTTAGGTGTTCTTCACGGACTCCAATGGGTGACCTGGGCCTACGTGGACGTACGCGGTGCGCGAGAGACGGACCGGAGCGAACTGCTCCTTGACGCGATTATCGTTCCGTTCGGTGCCGGCCACCTGCTTATGTACGCGATCCTCATGGGGGCTGGCATCGCGTTATTCGGGTGGGCGATCCGTCAGACGGAGTTCGTCTCCCGGTACGTCGCTGGGACGGGTGTCGGACTCGGGGTGATTACAATCCTTACTGCCCTCTACCCGCTGCTCCTTGGCCTCGGTGGCGGCTCGGAAGGACACGTGCTGTTCGACATCGCGACGTTACTGATTCCGGTGCTATACGTGTGGACAATGGTCGTGGGTGTTCTCGTCTATCGCCGGAGTTAGCAACCTATTTTCTATCAGTAGTGTCAAAAAATCGCCACCGAGGGCCGGCGGCTGGCAGACCGCCCGCAGTTAGCGGGGAGTCAGAAGATGAACCGCGAGTCGACGTCGCCGGAGATCTCCGCGAGGTCGACCGCCGCGTCGGAGTACTGCAGGATCTTCTGCATGTCGCCGTCGATCTCGAACTCGCCGGACATCAGCATGTCGATGACGTCGCCCTCGCCGCGGACGAGTTTCGTCCACTTCTCGTAGTCGCCGATGAGCCGGAACCCGTACTCCTGATTATCGAGGTCGATGATCGTATCCACCTCGCGACACTCGCCGTCGTAGAGGTCCAGATAGGAGTAAACCGTCCCGTCGTCGGTGACGTTCTCCTCGAGTTGGACGATCAGTTCGTCGAGGAGGTCGGGCAGTTCCGCTCGCAGTTCCGGCCACGTGCGGTCGGGAATTTCCGCCATCGTTGTCGACTTAATCTCCTCGGCGACCCGTTCCTCGAGGGAGCCGTCGCGGCTCTCGATGCTTTCGCGGATCTCGTCCGGCGCCGTCTCGAGTACGGTTTCGATCTCGTCCTCGGAGAGCGCCGAGAGGCGGTCGTCGGTGGCCTCGACGATCTCCTGTGGCAAATCGGCGACGGTGTGGGACTCGAGGGGGACGTCCTCGATCTGGAAGACGAACCGGCCGTCGAAGTCGACGCCCCAGCCCGCGCAGTTCTCGGCGTAATCGTCGTCGTCGTTGATCGCGTCCCGATACTCCTGCAGCCACGGTTCGGTCGGGAAGTACTGTTCGATCGGTCGGAGTTGCTGTGTACTCATGGGTGGTGACCGGGCCTCGGCCGACCCGATATATGACGGTGCTCATTGTGAACTGTTGTTGTGGTTTCTCCGCGCATCCGAGGGGATTTATCACGATTTATTGCGGAGATGACGGATCATCGCGTGATGGTGGGGTGAGGTAGGGTGAGGTGAGGTGGGATTGCCGCGGGACCGGTGCTCGGTCGCGTCGCTCGCCGACCCCGTCGTCTCCCCACATATACCGCCTCGGATCCGGGGACGAACGCTCAAGCCGCCGAATCCAGTGTGTGAACGTATGACGGAGTGGTTTCCCTCACGAGAGTGGCTCGAGAGTTACCGCGCGACCCTCGACGAAGACGAGACGTACGCCGCCGAGAGCGAGGGCTGGGGCGTCGACTTCGACGGCGACTTCCTGTTCGTCCTGACGCGACTACCCATCGAGGAGATGACCATCGGTGACCTCCCCGACGAGTTGACCGCCAACCTGTTCGACCGCATCGACGCGCTCGGACCCGACGAGTTCGACCGCCTGCGGGAGACGGCGACGCCCGCCTTCGAGGAGCGACTCGCGTCGGCCGACGGCGAGGACGACCGAGAACGGTTCCGGGAGGCGCTCGCGGGCGTTACCCTCGCCGACGTCCCGGAGGTCACCTGGCCGGCGCTCGAGGAACACATCCGAGGGGACCTCGACTCGCTGCTCGACCAGCTGGAGACGTACGTCGTCGACGACACCCGGGTTCACGCCTACGTCGAACTGGAGGACGGCGACTGTCTGGGTGCCGAACTCGTCGAAGACCCGTCGGCGTGCGACCCCGGGTTCGAACTCGAGGCCCCCTACGAGACGTGGACGGAGCTGCTCGAGGGCGCGGACGTCATCGAATCGGTGATGTCCAACGAGATGGACCTCGAGGGAGACGTGACGCGCGTGTTGCACTACGGCGACGCCGCGGCGGCGATGGGCGACGTCGCCGGCGAGACCGACGCGCGATACCTATTCTGACGAGCGCCTGTTCTGACGGGCGGTCCGGACGATACGTTCGCGTCGAGACGGTCCGACCGACACGCTCGCGCCGAGACGATCCGGCCCACTCGTTCGAGTCGAGACGATCCGGCCGACGCGCTGGCGACGGCGCGACTTCAAGGACCGCGTATTCGAACGGATAGGCTCATTCCCGAATCGGCCGAAGTGAAGTTGTGTCACAGGTTACCAAGACACCCGGATTTCAGGCGGAACGGATCGATACGCAGAGCAAGTGGTACGACCTCTTCCAGAAGGGGGTCGAACTCGGCACGTGGAACGTCGAGAAGCTGTTCGAGGAGGTCGGCTTCGAGGAGGACCGCGAGATCTGGAACTCGCTCGACCCGGTCGAACAGAAGCAGATTCGGTACCTCGTCTCGGGCTTCCTCGACGGCGAGTTCGCGGTCGGCGAGGACGCCAGTCACCACCTCCAGCGGATCATGGGCGCGCCGTGTTTCGACGACAACGAGGAGATGGAGATGTACATGACGATGTTTACGCTGACCGAGCACAAACACACCCAGTTCCTCGACGTCTACATGCACGAGGTGATGGGCGAACAGGACGTGTTCGCCGATCTGAACCCGAAACGGGGCGGCGCCCGGATCCCCATCGTGCAGGCGACCGGACTCGGCGAAATCTTCGACCGGCAGGGACAGCTCACGGCCAGGGCGGCCCACTCCCAGGACCCCGTCGACATCGCCGAGGCGCTGACGGTGTATCACATGATCGTCGAGGGGCTGCTCGCCCGCGGCGGCTTCTACTCGATCAACAAGCTCTCGCAGAACGCCCCGCTGCCGCTGTTGAACCACGGCTTCAAGTTCATCAGCACCGACGAGGGGCGCCACATCACCCACGGCGTCGAGGTCCTGAGCGAACTGATCGAGAAGGAGCGCGCCGGCGAACCGGAGTTCCAGGGCGTCAGTCAGGGCATCGAGAACGTGCTCTACGAGAACGTCGGATCGGTCGCCGACTTCGGCTACATGTTCACCGACGCCGTCGGCGACCCCCTCGAGATCGACTTCGACGACCTCCTGATGCGGGTCGGCAACCTCATCGACGGCCAGTTCAACGAGGCGCTGGATCTGGACATCGACCACCGCAAGGTCGTCGGCATCGTCGCCGACCGCCACCAGGAGTGTCTCGAGAAGGACATCGACGAGGAGGTGCGGGAGTACCAGGAGATCTACCAGCGCAAACGCGGCGGCGCCGTCGCCGCAGACGGGGGCCGATAACATGAGCGAAGACACCGATACGACGACCGACGCATCGACCGACACCGAACTGACGGAACTGTCACGCGGCGCGGAGTTCACCGCGTCGGAAGACGAAGTGGTCGAAGCGATCGAGGAGGCCGCCGACGAGCTCGGCCAGAGTTTCGAGGAGGTCCGCGAGAACGTCGCCTACATCATGGACTCGACGTTCGAGGAGGAGGGCGTCAGCACGTCGTTCAACGAGAGCATCAGCGGCGCCAGCCTCGACCACGACGAGGTCGGAACCGGCGATCCGCGACTCGAGGCGCTGGAACTGTACAAGCTCCGCCAGCGCATCTAGCCTGGCCATGTACGAGATCACGTTCCACTTCGAGGACGGGACGGAGACGGTCGAGGTCGGCCCGGACGAGTACGTCCTCGACGCGGCAGAACGCGCCGGCCTCGAGCTCCCCCACTCCTGTCGGAACGGGATGTGTACCTCCTGTGCCGGCGAGTTGCTCGAGGGCGACCTCGACGGGCACGAGGGGACGGCGCTCTCGCCGGCCCAGGAGGACGACGGCTACGTGCTACTGTGCTGTTCGTATCCGCGTGCGGACAGCGAGATCCGCGTCGGCGAACGCGTTCAGAACGATCTCCTCGGCCTCGACGCCCTGTGAACGGAATCTCCCACCGTCGTAACTCGCCTTCACGGTCGTTTTTCGGACGGTTTTCGCCCAGTATCGACTCGAGCGCCCGACTCGCCGTCAGCCACGACCCGCTCCGATGGGGCTAATTTCGTTTTGAATAATCGTACTCTCTCCACCGGAGTACCAACACACTTGGTGACTACCTTTTACCGCGTCCGACTCATCAAAATTGTCGTACCTACCAGTCAATGTCTACTACTATTCTGTTAGTTGACCCGAACCCCGACGATGCGGACCGCATCAGGGGCGAATTCGAGGACACGGGACCGTCGAACACGGTCCACGTCGTCCACACGGGAGACGACGCGCTCGATTTCATTCACCAACGCGACCAGTACGAGGACGCTCCCGCCCCGGATATCGTCCTCCTCAACCCGCACTTGCCCCAGATGGACGGCTACGAACTGCTGAACGAACTCAAAAACGAACCGGTCTTCAAACTGATCCCGGTCCTCATCCTCTCCGACTCCGAGGTCGCGGACGAGATCATCAACTCCTACAGCCTCCACGCGAACGCGTACCTCCGGAAACCGGACGACCCGGACGAACTCGAGGAACTCGTCGAGGCCATCGAAACGTTCTGGTTGACGATCGCTCGACTCCCGCCCGTCGAGTGATCGCTTCTGCGAAGTTAGAGTGGACGACCCGCTCGCCCTTTATAGATAACCGCGTTTCCAAGGGATCACGCTGACGATTCTCGGTATCATTGGCACGGCTATATCCTATGTGTGCCAATTCCACACAGTCTTCGGGCAGATCGAGACGCGCCGACGACTTCGGCGGGCCGACCACCGCCGCTGGCGGCGTACCGGTCGTGTACACGCGCAGACCCGATCCGATCGCCGAACGGAGCCGATCCGCGACGGAGGGACGGTGATCCCATGCAGGCGGAGTACTACGACCGGGACCGGTACGAGGTCGGCGACGGCGTCCTCGAGCGCCACCGGTCGGCCGCGACCACGGCCCTCTCGCGGGACCGCTACGGCCACCTGATCGGCGGCGAGTGGGTCGACGCCGCCGACGGCGAGGAGGGGCAGGCGATCGACGCCACCACGGGCGAACCGCTCGCGACGGTTCAGATCGGTTCTCCCGCCGACGTCGACCGGGCCGTCGAGGCTGCCCGGGAGGCCTTCGAGGGAAGCTGGGGCCAGCTCTCGCCCCGACAGCGCGCCGAACGGCTCGAGGAGATTGCCGACCGGCTCGAGGACCGGAAGACCGAGATCGCGAAGGTCGACAGCCTCGAGGCGGGGAAACCCAACCTCCACGCGCTGTTCGTCGACTGCGAGGTGTTGATCGAGCAGTTCCGCCACTTCGCGGCGCTCGCGCGGTCGACCGACGAGGGCCGGGTCGTGCCGACCGGCGACGAGAAACGCGTCTTCACGCGCCGCGAGCCCTACGGCGTCGTCGGGGCCATCTCCGCGTGGAACTTCCCCGCGATGTTCGTCGCGTGGAAGCTCGGCCCGGCGCTGGCGACCGGGAACACCGTCGTCCTCAAGCCGTCCGAGCGGGCCGCGCTCTCGTCGCTCGAGGTCGCGCGGATCTGCGATCGGGTCCTCCCGCCGGGGACGGTCAACGTCGTCACGGGCTTCGGCGAGGACGTGGGCGCGGCGATGACCGCCCACGACGACGTCGACAAACTGAGCCTGACCGGGTCGCGCGGGGCGGGCGTCGCCACCCTCGAGAGCGCGGCCCAGACGATCACGCCAACCTCGCTCGAACTGGGCGGCAAGAGCCCGAACATCGTCTTCCCCGACGCCGACCTCGAGCTGGCGATCGAGGGAACGCTCGTGAGCATCTTCTTCAACTCCGGCCAGCAGTGCACCGCCGGCTCCCGGCTGTACCTCCACGAGGATATCCGGGACGAGTTCCTCGAGCGCCTGCGGACCGCGGTCGAGGGGCTCACCGTCGGCGATCCGCTCGGGCCGACGACGGACGTTGGGCCGATGATCGACCACGCCCACGCGGAGTCGGTCCGCGACTACGTCGAGACCGCCGTCGCGGAGGGCGCCACCCCGTTCATCGGCGGCGACGACGCGACCGCAGCGGTCGACGACGACCTCGCGGGGGCGCCGTTCGTGCGGCCGACGGTGCTGACCGACGTGGACGACGAGGCGACCGTCGGCTGCGAGGAGGTGTTCGGTCCCGTGCTCTCGGTCTTCGAATGGAGCGACCGCGAGGAGGTCCTCCGGCGAGCCAACGACACGAGCTACGGACTCGCGGCGGGCGTCTGGACCGAGGACCTCCGCGCGGCCCACGAGTTCGCGACCGACCTCGAGGCCGGGACGGTCTGGATCAACACCTACAACGACCTGTTCGATCCGGCCCCCCACGGCGGCTACAAGGAGAGCGGCACGGGCCGGGAACTCGCGGAGGAGGCGCTCGAGGATTATTCGCAGGTGAAGACGGTCAAAGTCAACCTCGGCGGCGTCCCGAAGATGGGGTGACCTGTTCGGTCGAGCAACACGTCAGCGAGGGCTCGTTCGGCCGATAGCGGCTGCTCTCGGCACAAATACAACTATTAATCATTAACTTTATTGGGGAACCCGTCGTGCGAGCGGCTATGAAAGCCGTCGTCTTTCAGGGCGCGGAGGAACCGCTCGAGGTACAGGAAGTAGACCGACCCGACTGTCAGGAGCACGGCGTCGTCGTCGAGACGGAAGCCTGTGGCATCTGTCGCAGCGACTGGCACGCCTGGCAGGGCGACTGGGACTGGATCGGCCTGATGCCCACGGAGGGGCTGGTCTTCGGCCACGAACCCGTCGGCCGCGTCGTCGAGGTCGGGAGCGGCGTCGAGCGCTTCAGCGAGGGCGACCTCGTGACGAACCCGTTCAACCTGAGCGACGGCACCTGTCCGTACTGCCGGGCGGGGCGGGCCAACATCTGCGAGAAGTCGGTCCCGATGGGGTTCGTCCCGTTCCAGCAGGGCGCGTTCGCGGAGGAGTACCCCGTCCGGAACGCCGAGCAGAACCTCGTGACCGTCCCCGAGTCGGTCGATCCGGCCGAAGTCGCCGGACTGGGTTGTCGGTTCGCGACCGCGTTCCACGGGATCGTCCACCGCGTCGACGTCACGGCCGGCGACTGGGTCGCGGTCCACGGCTGCGGCGGCGTCGGGCTCTCCGCGGTCCACGTCGCCAGCGCCCTCGGCGCGAACGTGATCGCCGTCGACGTGATCCCCGACAAACTCGAACTGGCTCGCGAACTGGGCGCCGTCGAGACCGTCGATCCCGAGAGCGTCCAGGACGTGTCCCAGGCCGTCAAGGGCTTCACCGAGATGAGCCGCGGCGTCGACGTCTCGGTCGACGCGCTCGGCATCGCGGAGACGGTCCGCAACTCGGTCGACTCGCTCGCCCCGGGCGGCCAGCACCTCCAGATCGGGATGACGACGTCCGAGGAGGGCGGCGAAGTCTCGATCCCGGTCGACACGATGGTCACCGAGGAGCGCGAGTTCTACGGCTCCTACGGCATGCCGCCCCACGAGTACGACGAGATCTTCAAGATGATGGACGGCGGGAAGATCGATCCCGGGAAGATCGTCACGGAGACCTGCTCGCTCGAGGACGTTCCCGACGTGATGGACCGACTCGGCGAGTACGACACGATGGGCATTCCGGTCTGTACCGAGTTCTGACGCCGGGGATCGCCTCGCCCCGCGCCCCCTCCTCGAGGGGCCGTGAAAGTCGTTGCCGTCCCGCTCGAAACTATCGATCGGTTACATAAGCGCTGGTGACGAAACTATCCCATGGCAGCGATCGAACTCGAGGGGCTCACGAAGGACTACGGGGCGGTCCTCGCCAACGACGGCGTGACGTTTTCCGTCGAGCGCGGCGAGATCTTCGGCTACCTCGGACCCAACGGCGCCGGGAAGACGACGACGATCCGGACGCTGCTCGGCTTCCTCTCGCCGACGAGCGGGTCGGCCCGCCTGCTCGGCCGCGACGTCACCGCCGAGGACGAACTCGTCGAGGCCAAGCGCCGCCTCGGCTACCTCCCCGACAACCCGGCGTTCGACGAGCACGCGACCGGCAGGGAGATCCTCGAGCTACACGCCTCGATCAAGGGCGACGAGCGCAGCGACGACCTGCTCGAGCTGTTCGCCCCGCCGCTCGACCGGCCGGTGCGGGACTACTCCCACGGCAACGTCCGGAAACTCGGGCTCGTGACGACGTTCATGCACGAGCCGGAGCTGGTGATCTTAGACGAGCCGACGAGCGGGCTCGATCCGCTGATGCAACACCGGTTCGCCGAGTTTCTCCGGGCCGAACGCGACCGGGGCGTGACCGTGTTCTTCTCCTCGCACATCCTGAGCGAGGTCCGGCGGCTCTGCGACCGGGTCGGGATCATCCGCGACGGCCGACTCGTGACGGTCGAACCCGTCGAATCGCTGCTCGACCGCAGCGGGAAGGTGGTGCGGCTCCGCGCCGCGGACCCGATTCCCCGCGAGGCGTTCGATATCGACGGCGTCCACGACCTCAAGGGGAGTCTGGACCGCTCTGCGGATCGCGTTCGCGGTCCGGATGACGACGAATCGGCAGCCGAGAGCGCCGAGCGGGCCGTCACCGAGTGCACCTTCACGTTCACCGGCGACGTCAACGCGCTCCTCGAGCACCTGCGGGACCACCGGCTGCTCGACCTGTCGATCGATGAGGCGCCGCTCGAGGACGTCTTCATGCGGTTTTACGGCGAGGATGGGGATGCCGCGGCGGGCGAACGGCGAGCGCGCCCGACGGAGGTGGCCGACGATGTTTGAACTCAGCCGCTACGACGGTCGTCACCGGCTGAAGGGCAGCGTCTCCCTCTCGATCGCCATGTCGCTTCTGGCCGTCATGGTGATCTGGATCTACCCCTCGTTCAGCGGCTCCTTCGAGGACGTCGACGAGGAGTTCCTGCAGGCCTATCCGGAGGGTGTCATTCAGGTGTTCGACATCCGGACGATGGCCTCGCTCGAGGGCTTTCTCGCGTTCGAACTCTACATCTTCGGCTGGACGATTTTGCTCGGGCTCTACCTGGCCTACCTCGCCGCCGGGACGGTCGCTTCTGACGTCGAACGCGGACGGATGGACATCCTGCTGTCGATGCCGGTCTCGCGGGCGCGGGTCGTCGGGGAGAAGTTCGCCTCGCTGGCCGTGCCGATCGTCGTCGTCAACGTCCTGACGCCGATCGTCATCTACGCGGCCGCGGCGCTGGTCGACGAACCGCTCGCGGTCGCGGGCGTCGCGGCGATCCACCTGCTTTCGATCCCCTACCTCTTCGCGTGCGCGGGGATCGGGCTGGTCGCCTCCGTCGTCGTCGATCGCACGGGCATCGCCCAGCGACTCGCGCTCGGGATCACGTTCGGCCTGTTCATGCTCGAGTCGCTGCTCTCCGGCACCGACTACGAGGCGATCGGGGCTGTCGCACCGATGCGGTACTTCGACCCGAACGAGGTACTGATCGACGGCACGTACGACCTCGTCGGCGCGGGCGTGCTGGTCGCGATGACCGTCGTCCTGCTCGCGGCCAGCCAGCTCTGGTTCCGACGCCGCGATATCTGACGGGGCCGGGGAACGAACCGCGGTAGCGTCAGCGCACTCGAGACGACGCTCGGTTCCGGCCGGCGCCGGTGGTCGGACGAAGCCGGATAAATGATACCGCAGGCCGTCGGTGAGATCGCGGACTGTGCGATCGGTGTGTGAATCGGTTCCGTTGGTACGATCGCGGATCGCGCCGCTCGCTCGCGTTCGCACCCGCGTGCTCCGATTCCGACCGATACCGGAAGACCAGCTCAGACCACGTCGCCGCGCACCGTCACGCCGTCCTGCTCGTCGCGCCAGGCGTGGAGCTCTCGCGCCGCCTCCCGGGCCTCCGTTTCCTCGAGGCCGAGCATCTCGAGGGCGCTCGAGAGCGTCGGCAGCGCCAGTTCGCTCTCCCGGAGTTTGCGGAGGGCCTCGTCGCTGCGGGTGCCGTCGGCCCACAGGCAGACGCCGCGGGGGTCGAGCAGTCGCGTGTAGTCCTCGCGCAGTTTCGCCCCGCGCAGGCGCTGGGAGACGTTGTCCTCGAACGGCGAGTTACAGACCTCGAGGTGGATCGGTTCGTCCTCGCCCAGCAGGTGGGCGGCCAGGCACTTCTCCGGAGCGGCGTGGCCGCTGGCGTTAGCTCGCAGGTACTCGGGGTGGTCGGCGGCCCAGTCGGCCCGGACTGACTTGCCGATGCCCGCGACCCCGTACTCGTTCTCGAGCGCGGCCGCGCTTTCGTCGTCCCCGTCGCTGTCGTCTCGCATCAGGACGTCCTTGGTCAGGTAGACGTCGAGGCGCTCGACCGGATCGACGCCGAGCGCGACGTCGCCGAAGGCCCAGACCTCCCGGACCGGGACGGGCATGCGCTCGGTCTCGACGGTCTCGACGAGGGCCTCGAGCCGGTCGACCGCGTTGCGACGGGAAAATCCACTCATTACGGCAGTGTGGGGCCTCGAGTCGCAAAACGGTTTCTTCGACGCGTGCCGACGTCGCCGCGGGAGAGCGCGCTCGCCGTCGAGTCAGGCCGTCTTCGACTCGTCGGTCGAGACGTAGACCGTTTTCCGGACCGTCGCGTGGACGATCCCCTCCGCGTCGACGAGGTCGACGGTGTAGTGGCGGTCGATCGAGTCCGTCCCCTCGGTCGCGAGTTCGGCGCGGATCGCCTCGAGTTCCTCGTCGGTCAGCCTGAACCGGGCGTACAGCGTCTCCTTCGCGGGCTTCTTGAACCGAACCTCGGCTTCCTTGTCCCAGACGACGTAGCCGTCGCCGAGGGACTTCAGGAGCATCATCATGTAGAAGGGGTCGACGGCCCCGTAGATGCTGCCGCCGAAGGTCACGCCGACGTAGTTGCGCGTCCGCCACGAGTGGGGTAGCTTTACGCGAACTTCCTGCCAGTCCGGAGCGATGTACGTCACCCGCCCGCCGGTGCCGCGGTAGGCCGGAAACAGGTTGAAGCCGATCCGATAGAGGCGAGCCCTCAGGGACGCGAGCATGGGGGAGACTCCCGCCGCGGTTCGGAAAGCCATTCGGAAACGAGAGCCCCGTGTTCGCCCGTTGTTTCCCCGATCTCCGGCTCGGGGATGTCACATCGTCGCACTCCTGTCAGGAGAGCACCTTTTTTATCCGTTCCGGCCGAACGGAGAGCTATGCGACACCGGATCTTCAACGAGGACGGCGACGAGGAACTCGTTTTCGTCATGGGCTGGGGGAACCGCTGGACTCACGAGAACGTCAGTTGGCTCGTCGGGCAGTTGACCGACGCCGGCTACCGGGTCCACGCGTTCGAACTCCCCACCAACATCGACGACTTCAAAGCCGACTGGCTCGAGCCGGTCGCCGAGTACGTCCGCGACATGGACGGCTACCAGTTGCTGGGCCACAGCGCGGGCGCGCTGATCGCCCAGGCCCTCGACGGCGCGGACAACCACGTCTACCTGAGTCCGTGGTGGGGCTACGGCGAATCGTTCCCCGATCCGGTGCTCGAGGCGGTCTCGAAGCTCCCGACGACGTTCCCGTGTCTCCCCGTCGGGGACATCGACCGTGAGGCCTTGGGCGAGAAGGCCACCGACCACCAGATCGCGACGACGCCGCGGTGGATCTCGCCGGCGTTCGTCCGCGAGACGCGCCGCGCCCAGGAGGATCTGCTGACGATCGATCACGACGCGGTCGTCTTCTGCTCGCTGCGCGATCCGGTCGTCAGCCTCCGGCCGATCGGCGAGCGCGTCCCCGCCGAACACGTCGTCCTCTACGATGGCGGCCACGAACTGTTCTCCTCCGCTAGCCGCGAGCGCCACGTCGACACGCTGCTGGCGGCCCTCGAGGAGGGTGCCGAAGCCGTCGAAGAAGACGACGAGTCCGAAGAAGAGGCGGATCCGGTCCCGGCCTGAAGCGACGTCACCGCTGCCGGTACCGTGGCAGCGGTCAGAGCGCGTCGACCAGCGCGCCGAGTTGCGACCGGCCGTTCGTCAGCAGTGCGCGGGGAAATCCGCGGCGGGCGTTCGCGAGAGCGTCGCCCAACGCGGCCGTCGCGTCCTCGGGAATCCCCTCGCCGTGACCCAGGAGAATCCGTTCCGGAGCGATTCCCGTAAACGCTCCCGTCGGCGGGGTGAGACGACATAACAGATAGACGGCCAGCCGTTCGTCGCCGGCGAGGTACGGCGGCGCCGTCCCCAGCAGATCGGGCACGTACAGCGTCCCGTTCGACCGGCGGTAGGCGATCGCCTCGCGCCAGCCGGGGAACGGATTCGCCTCGCGAACGGCGAATCCGGACGCGCCGATTTCGTCGGTGACGAACTCGAGGTCGAGGTCGATGTCGCCGTCGGACAGTCGGCCGGCGGCCCGGTCGAGCCACGACGGAACGAAGACCGGGACGTCGTACCGACGAGCGAACGCGGCCGCGTCGCGAGCGTGGTAGTTCGAACAGACGACGACGCCCGCGACCTCGCCCCGGCGCTCGAGTTCGGCGTCGATCCTGGGCGCCTCGAGCGGATCGAACAGCCAGAGTCGGTCGTCCGCGCCGACCAGCGCGTGACTGGCTCGCTGGCCAGTTTCGTCGGGCTGGGCGAGCCAGCCGAACCCGTCGTCGAAGTCGTCGACGAATCGAGGGTCGGTCGGCGGTGACCTATCGTATGCCGTCATACGAGGTTCGTCTCCAGGGCGTCTAAAAGTCGTTTCGTTGAAACGACGGTCGCGAATCCCGCCAGCGGAGTGCATCGTCCACTCGCGAGCGCATCGGTCTCGGCGACGGCTCCGGCGGCCTCGAGCGCGCCCTCCCGTCAACGAAACCGTGATGGGCGGCGACCGACAACGGACCGCTAATGGACTGTACCCGGTGTGACGAAGAGGCGGTGATGCACGCCGCTTACTCGGGAGCACACCTCTGTGCGGATCACTTTCGGGAATCGGTCGAGAAGCGGGTGCGTCGCCGCGTCCGACGGGACGACCTCGTCCCGCACGATGCGACGCCTGAGAACCCCCAGATATGGGTGATCGGGCTCTCCGGCGGGAAGGACAGCGTCGTTCTCACGCAGATCCTCCACGACACGTTCGCCGAGGACCCGCGCATCGAACTCGTCGGGCTGACGATCCACGAGGGAATCGAGGGCTACCGCGACGAGTCCGTCGAGGCCTGCGTCGAACTCACCGACGACCTCGACGTTCGCCACGAACTCGTCTCCTACGAGGAGGAGTTCGGCGTCCGGATGGACGACGTCGTCGAGGACGACCCCGAAAACATGGCCGCCTGCGCCTACTGCGGCGTCTTCCGGCGGGACCTGCTCGAGAAGTACGCCGAGAAACTCGAGGCCGACCTCCTGCTGACCGGCCACAACTTAGACGACGAGGCCCAGACAGCGCTGATGAACTTCCTCGAGGGCGACGTCGAGCAGATCGCGAAACACTTCGACGCCAGCCTCGGCCCCCTCTCCGAACGCGACGAGCAGGACGAGTTCGTCCCGCGCGCGAAGCCGCTGCGCGACGTCCCCGAGAAGGAAGTCGCCCTCTACGCGCACATCAACGACCTCCCGGCCCACATCACGGAGTGTCCCCACGCCAGCGAAGCCTACCGCGGCGAGATCCAGCAGTTGCTCTACGGACTCGAGGAGAACCATCCCGGGACCCGCCACTCGATTCTCGCGGGCTACGAGGATCTGGCCTCGATCGCCGCCGACGAGTTCAGCGGCGACGACGGCGCCGACCTCCGGGAGTGTGTCGAGTGCGGATCGACGACCACCCGCGAAGTCTGTCGGAAGTGCTCGCTGCTCGAGTCGCTAGCCTGACCGACAACGCGGTCGATCGCGGTCACGACGGGTGTCGCCGTGGTGTCCGTTCGAGTTGACTCGCGCAGTACGCTGCAGTCGGCACCAGTCGCCGGACGGTCTCCGTGAGTTCGCACTCGAGCGATAGTTCGGTGTTACGGCTGTATACGGGCGCAAACAGAGGGTTCGGTCGGCGTGGAAACCAAGCTCGGTATCGTCCGAGCGGTCGAGTCGGTGTAACTATCTGAGTAACAGCCGAGCGTCGCGAAAAGGCACCGCGTCCGAACCGTCGACCGATCCGCGGACGGTGTGAGAGCAGTACGCCGGCAGCGTTACGCGTCGATTACCGGATGACGTCGACGCCGTGTTGCTTTTCGACTTCCTCGCGCCCGCCGTCGCTGTGGGCGTTGAAGTTTGTCTCCTCGAGGTTGTTGCTCGCGTCGAAGTCGGCGTCGTTGACGCCTTCGATGCTCGCGCGGGACTTGTCGGCCTGCTTCTGGGTCGTCGGCCCGAGCACCTGTGCGCTCTGGACGCCGGTCATGATCGCCATGACCCGCACCTTGCCCTTGTAGTTCTCCTGGATCCGGGCGCCCCAGATCACGTTCGCCGAGGCCTCGAGGCGCTCGGTGATGTTGTCCGCGATGCCCTCGGCCTCTTTCAGCGTGAGGTCGGGACCGCCGGTGATGTGGACCAGTCCGCCGCTCGCACCGCGGTAGTCGACGTCCAGCAGCGGGTGGTTCATCGCGTCCTTGACGACCTCGTCGGATTTGTTCTTGTCCTGGGTCTCGCCGACCAGCATGACGGCGACGCCGCCCTGGTTCATGATCGTCGACATGTCGGCGTAGTCCAGGTTGATCAGCGAGGGCTGGGTGATCGTCTCAGAAATGCCCTTGACGGTCTCGGCGATGATCTGGTCCATCACCGAGAACGCCTTGCCGATCGGGAGGTTCGGGACGTAGTCGAGCAGCCGGTTGTTGTCGAGCACGATGATCGAGTCGGCCTGCTCGCGCAGTTTCTCGAGGCCTTCCTCGGCCTTGACGGTGCGCGCGCGCTCGACGTTGAACGGCGTCGAGACCATGCCGACGACGATCGCACCCTGCTCCTTGGCGATCTTGGAGACGACGGGGGCGGCACCCGTGCCGGTCCCACCGCCCATCCCGGCGGTCACGAACACGAGGTCCGCGTCGCCGAGCACCTCTTTGATCGTGCTCTGGGCCATCTCTGTCGCGCGCTCGCCCATCGACGGGTCGCCGCCGGCGCCGAGCCCGTTGGTGAGCGACTTGCCGACCAGGATCTTCGTGTCGGCCTCGATCATCTTGAGGTGCTGCTTGTCCGTGTTGATCGCCACGGTGTCGGCGCCGTCGACGCCGATGTTGTACAGCCGGTTGATCGTGTTGTTACCCGCACCGCCAGCGCCGACGATGACGATTCGCGGATCGCCGAACTCGTCGTCGTCCATGTCGGCGTCCATCTCGCGGGCCTCTTCCTCCGCGTTCTCGAGGGCGTCTTGTACGATATCCTGCATCGTTACACCTTGGCCCAGGTTCGTTTACCGGACTGCTCGCTCGGCCCGTCCTGTTGTTCGTTGATCATCTCTCGGACCGCCGACCGGATCGCTTCGCTCCGGTTCGGGAACTCGCCCGAGTCGACCAGTTGCTCTACCTCCTCGATCTGCTGTTTCGGGATTCGCAGTGTCACACGCTCCATATTTGTATTCCCCGTTGGGGTAAGACGGTGGCGCGCCCCTGTCAGACGCGGCGTGTCTTACACGTGAGCCGCCCGACATCGGGCGGTTTGCGGCGTTTGCCGAGTGTTGTAAGACGACCGTCTTACGCGACTAAGTAGAATATCCGCATAGACAATAAAACTTTCGTCAGACGCGACTGTCCGTGTCTTACACCGGTCCCTACGACTGACTCTCCGTCCCGAGGACGTCAGCTGCCGGTGTTCGCCGCCCGCAGCCGGGGCAGAACGACCAGTCCGAGCGGATCTCGTCACCGCACTCACAGAACAGCCGTCGCGAGGCCTTTTCGCCGCAGTTCGGACAGTAGACGTGCTCTCCCGCCACCTGTTCGCCACACTGTCCACACGACGTCGACACCTCGTCGGGCGTTTGCGGCCGGTCGACGGACCGATCGGCTGACGAGTCGGCCGGCGGATCGGCCGTCTCCCGGTCGCCCGTCTCGCGTCGCGTCCGATCCTCGGGAGTGTCGCCCGCGAGCGAGACGGAGACGGTGACCTCCTCCGGACGGCCACGGCGCGTGCGCGCACCGTCGCGATCCAGTTCGTCGAGTCTGTCGGCGAGCAGTTCGTCGACGCGCCGGCGAATCAGGTCGTCGATCGCACCCGTCTCGCCGCCCGCGCCGCCACGTTCCGGCCGCTCCGCGGCCCCGAGATACGAACGCAGCGCCTCCCGCATCGCCTCGCTCTTGGAGATCTCGAGCCCCTCGAGTTGCTCGACGAGGTCGTCGTCGGCGCGGAACGTGATCTTGCTCATTCCGATGTTACAGCGACATTGACACTCCACCTATTTCAATCATTCTGCTAGTCACTGTAAGACACACATCGCCCGCTGCCGCCACGAATAATAACCCTTATGTGACCCACGGCGTCTACGTTGACGTGCGACCGCCCTTAGCTCAGACTGGTAGAGCAGTCGACTGTAGATCGACTTGTCCCCCGTTCAAATCGGGGAGGGCGGATTTTCTCCGAAAATCCGACCGACACGATTTGAACACGAGAGTCGCACGCTCGCGAGTGTAACGAGCGGGACCGTCTCTCATCTGTTCAAATCGGGAAGGCGGACTCCTCCTGCGAACGAAATCTGTCCGAGCGACAGTCCCAGCAGTCCGGCGTTTACGTGTCGTATCCGTCGAAGGAATCGGACCCCGATTCCAGTCACCGGTCCATAGTGCGGCTTCCAGCCTCAGTTTTGCTCCCGTTCGTCTCCATCGGCAACCGGCAGCGTAAACGAGAACGTCGACCCCTCTCCGGGCGCCGATTCGACCCACAGCTCCCCGTCGTGGCGCTCCACGATCCGCTCACAGAGCGCCAGTCCGATCCCCGTTCCCGCGTGCTCGTCGCGGCTGTGCAGGCGCTGGAAGATGTCGAAGATCCGCTCCTGATCCTCGGGCTCGAGCCCGATCCCCTCGTCCGCGACCGAAATCACCCACTTCTCGCCCCGTCGCTCGGCACCGACGTCGATCCGCGGCGGCTCGTCGCCGCTGTACTCGATGGCGTTGTCCAGCAGGTTCTGGAACACCTGCCGCAACTGGTCGGCGTCGCCCTCGACGCGTGGTAGCGGCTCCCGCGCGATGTCGGCGTCGTGTTCCTCGATCGTAAACTGGAGATCCGCGAGCACGTCTGCGAGCACGTCGTCCAGCTCCACCGGTTCGAGGGGTTCGCCCCGCGAGTCGACCCGGGAGTACGCGAGCAGGCCGTCGATCATCGCCTTCATGCGTTCGGCGCCGTCGACGGCGAACTCGATGAACTCCTTACCGTCGTCGTCGAGGTCGTCCCCGTACCGGTTCTCGAGCAGTTGCAGGTAGCTCGAGACCATCCGGAGTGGCTCTTGCAGGTCGTGAGAGGCGGCGTAAGCGAACTGCTGGAGGCGTTCGTTGGACTCCTCGAGGCGCCGCTCGCGCTCGATCCGTTCGGTGATGTCCTGGGCGTAGCTCAGGCCCGCGTAAATCTCGCCGTCGGGGCCGCGTAACGGGGTCGCCCACACTTTCCAGTGGCGGCCGACGACCGTCGTTTGTGTGGTGCCGGTCTCGCCGTCTTCGATAGCGGCCCGGAACAACGGCTCGAGGTCTGCCACGGCGTCGTCCGGGTAGAGGTCCGGCATCCGCGTTCCCTCGACTTCCTCGGCGCTCGGTGCGGGACCCCCCACTTTCTCGCCGGCCGCCAGCGTGTATCGGAGGTCGTGGTCGTAGACGCCGACCGTTCCGTTGGGGAACCGTTCGGCCAGCGTCCGGTGGAGTCGCTCGGACTCCGCGAGCCGACGCTGGGCCTCCCTGCGCTCGGTGACGTCGCTCATGGTGACGACCCCGCGGGTCACCGCGCCGTCATCGTCGCGGATGGGCATCCCCTCCAGTTCGACGATTCGACGTTCGCCGTCGACGGCCTCGATCTCGAGGACGTCGGGGTCGGTCACTTCCTCGCCGTCGACGACCCGAGCCAGCGTCATCTCCTCGGGAGCCACGGGGTCGCCCGAGTCGGCCCACCGCACCGTATACCGCTCGTACTCTTCGACGGAGCCGGCGTCGAAGACGTCACCGCCCCAGATCTCGTGGGCGACGTCGTTGGCATCGACGATCTCGCCGTCGGCCTCCGCGACGACGACGCCGACCGGAAGGACGTCGAATAGGGCCTCGAGCTGCTCCGTGTGGCGCTCGAGTTCGCGCTTGTGACGCTCCCGCTCGGTGACGTCGCGGACGACGCCGACGCGGCCGACGTCGTCGCCGATCTCCAGCGGCGTGAGCCGGCTCACGACTGGAATTGCCCCGTCGTCGGTCACCAGCTGCTCCTCCAGTTCGGCGACGTCGGTCTCGCCCTCGAGCATCTCTCGCTGGAGGTCGTCGCCCTTCTCGATCTGGTCTTCGCGGAACGCGGCCGACGCGTGGCTTCCGATCAGCGACTCCCGATCGGCGCCGACCATCGACGCGAACGCCTCGTTGACCGTGATGAACCGGTTGTCGCCGTCGAGAACGTAGACCCCCTCGCCGATCGTTTCCACGATCCGCCGGTACTGCTCGAGTTCCCGTTCGCGCTCCTTGCGTTCGGTGACGTCGGCGATGATCCCCTCGATGACGGTACGGTTCCCATCGTCGCGGACGCTGCGGCCGTAGTCCCTGACCCATCGCCGGTCGCCGTCGGCGGTCTCGATGCGGTACGTTTCCGAGAAGGTGTCGTCCTCGTCCACCGCCTGCTGGACGCTCTCCCATAGCGTCTGGCGGTCCGTATCGACCATGACGTCCTCGCCCCAACTGACATCGCCGCGCTCGAGGGCGTCGGCGTCGTAGCCGGTCAGCGGCTCGCAGGCGTCGCTGACGAACTCCATCGGCCACCCGCGTTCGTTCTCGCAGCGATAGACCATCCCGGGGACGTTGTCCATCAGCGTCGAGAGTTGGCGCTCGTACTCGCGACGCTCGGTGACGTCCCGGACGATACCGGTGAAGTACCGCTCGCCCCCGTACTCGACCTCGCTGAACGAGACCCCCAGCGGGATCTCCGAGCCGTCGGCCCGAACTCCGGGGAGTTCGACGTAGTCCCAGTCGAGGGTCCGGTCGCCGCTCTCGAGATACCGGGTCAGCGCCTCGCGGTGGCCGTCCGCCAGCCCGTCCGGCATGAGCGTCGTCAGCGACTCGCCGACCAGCTCTTCCGGATCGTAGCCGAAGACGGTCTCGACTGCGGGGTTGACCGTCCGAACCGTGCTGTCCTCGTCGATCGTGACGATCACGTCGCTGGCCGCCTCGGTGAGGGCCCGGTACTGCTCGAGTTCGCGGTCGCGCTGTCGATGCTGGCGTCGTTCGCCGACGTCCTGTACGACGGCGATAGCTCCCTGCAGTTCGCCGTCGTCGGTCAGCGGTCCGACTCGGACCGCACAGGGGTTCGGGTCGCCCTCCGCGGTGTGAACCGCCAGTTCGAGGTCGAACGGCTCGACCGGTCGATCGTCCGTCGCGAGTCGGTCCTCGAGTCGCTCGGTATCGGACGCGGAGAGCACGAGCGAGACGTGTTCGCCGAGGAGGTCGTCGCGAGCGTAGCCGGTCAGTTCGAGGAGGTCGTCGTCGACTGCGAGGAATCGGTCGTCGGTATCGAGCTGGCAGACCGCCTCGTCGACGGTGGAAACCAGCGTTCGAAATTGCTGGAGCGCCGCTTGCTCGTCCGCGTCCTCCCATGCGTTCACGTCAGCGGCCCCCACCCGTTCGCTCATATGACCGGAAGAGATCGTCGAGTCGGATAAATTCCTCGACGATCGGCTCGAGTCGCCGGTGACGCCGGTGAATTCGATTGGCGGGTTCGTGACGGCCTGCAACGCTGCTCCCGCACCGGCCGCGTACGGCAGTCGCGTGCTCACCGGTCGTCGCTGGTCCCGTCGACGGCCGGCAGCGTGAACGAGAACGTCGTCCCCTCGTCCGGTTCGCTCTCGACCCACAGCTCTCCGTCGTGCCGTTCGACGATGCGTTTACAGAGCGCGAGACCGATGCCCGTCCCCTCGTGTTCCTCGCGGGTGTGCAACCGTTCGAACACCTCGAAGATGCGGTCGGTATCGTCGGGATCGATCCCGATGCCCTCGTCTGCGACCGAAACCGTCCACATATCGCCGTTTCGTTCCGCGTCGACGCGGATTCGTGGCGGCTCGTCGCCGCTGTACTCGATGGCGTTGTCCAGCAGGTTCTGGAACACCTGCCGCAACTGGTCGGCGTCGCCCTCGACGCGGGGGAGGTCCTCGACCGTGATCTCGGCGTCGTGGTCCTCGATCCGGAACTGCAGGTCCGCGAGGACGTCGTCGACGACCCGCTCGAGGTCGATCGGTTCGAGCGGATCGCCGCGCGTCGTGACTCGAGAGTACTCGAGGAGGCCGTCGATCATCGCCGTCATCCGCTCGGCGCCGTCGACGGCGAACTCGACGAACTCGCGGCCGTCGTCGCCGAGTTCGTCCCCGTACCGGTCCTCGAGCAGCTTGAGGTAGCTCGAGACCATCCGCAGCGGCTCCTGCAGGTCGTGAGAGACGGCGTAGGCGAACTGCTCGAGGCGCTCGTTGGATTCCTCGAGTTTCCGCCGGTACTCCCGCCGCTCGGTGACGTCGCGGAAGTAGACCGACACGCCGCTCTCGGATGGGTACAGGGTCGCTTCGATCCAGAACCCGAGCCGTTCCGAGTAGTGTTCCAGATTGATCGGTTCCTGACGCTCCATCGCCGCGTCCAGGCGCTCTCGCGTCAGTTGGGTCTCCGCCGTCCCCGGGAACACGTCCTCGAGGCGTTCTCCGAGGAGTTCGTCTTCGGTGACCTCGAGGAGGTCCGCCGCTCGGTCGTTGACGTGGGTGAACCGCCCCTCCTCGTCGAGCGCGTAAAACGCGTCGGAGATCCGGCCGAACACCTCGCTCAGTTCGCTCTCGAGTACCCGCTGGCGTTCCTTCAGCTCGGTGATGTCCTCCCCCGCGGTGACGATTCGATCGATCTCGCCGCGCTCGTCGGCGATCGGGACGGCGTTGATCGACAGCCAGCGTCGGTTGCTGTCCGGGCGTTCGACCTGTAATACGCGATCGGACACCGACTCGCCCGTCTCGAGCGCCCGCACGGACGGATACTCGTCGGCCGCCAGTCGTCGGCCCTCCTCGTCGTAGATCCGCCTGTCCTGTAGGGAGAACGATTCCGGATCGTCGACGTCGAAAATCTCCGCGGCGCGGTCGTTGATCCGCGTGACTTCCCCGTCGGCGTCGAGCACGAGCCCGCCGACGGGAATGGTGTCGAGGATCCGGTCGGTCAGGTCGCGCTCGCGCTCGAGGCGTCGCTCGTGGCGGAACCTGTCGAACGTCGCCTCGAGGCTCGAAGCGACGACTCGCGCGATCATCTGATCGCCCTCGTCGAAGGCGTCGCGCTTCTCGGAGCTGATGAAGGCGACGCCGTGGTCCCCGATCGGCAGGACCATCTCGCTACCGATCGGCGTGTCGGGATCGTACGCGTCCGGAGCGGCGCCCACGTCGGCGTAGAACGCCGGTTCGCCCGACTCGAAGACGCGCCAGGCGATCCCCTCGTTCGGCTCGAACGTCGGCAGGTCGCCGAGCAGGCGCTCGGTCGCCTCGGTCCAGCTCGCGGGCCGAAGCGCCGCCGCGTCGGCGTCGTAGAGGTAGATCCCGTTGAGCGTCATCCCGAGGATGTCGCGGAGGTGGTCCAGGGCCCGTTCGGCGACCGCCGCGCGCGAGGACTCCTCGAGCCACTCGCCGACGGCTTCGTTCAGCCGTCGCAACTGTTCGGCCCGGCGGTGATCGTCGGTGACGTCGTAGTAGAGTTCGACCCGGCCGCCGGCGTATCGCCCCGATTCGATCGGCCGGCTCCGGTGCTCGAGCCACCGTTCCTCGCGGTCGGGGCCGGGCGTGACGTGACAGTCGAACCGTTCGTCGTAGCTGTTGTCGTCGTAGGTGGCCAGAACGGTATCGGCGAAGGCGTCGCCGTCGGCGACGCGGTCGCGGATCTCCTCCTCGATCAGTTCGCGTTTGTCGCGACCGATCGCGGCGTCCCGGTCGAACCCGAAGTACTCGCCCGCGGTCTCGTCGGCCCAGGCGACGTCGAACGACTCGTCGAGCACGAAGACGCCCACGTCGGCCTCGTCGAGAACGCTGGTGAGCGTCTCGTAGGAGCCACGCGTCGTCTCGATCCGTGCCTGGCGCTGTTTCCGATCCGAGACGTCGCGGGCCACGCCGACCGTTCCCCGGAACGTGCCGTCCTCGATCAAGGGGCTGACCCGCAGTTCGATCGGCACTCGGCGCCCGTCGGCCGTCTCGATCGAGACCTCGAAGACGCCGGCGGCGTCCCGATCGGTCGATAGCTCTTCACGGATCTCGCGTTCGATGCGCTCGAGGTCGTCGTCGTCGAGAACCAGCGAGACGTGTTCGCCGAGCAGATCGTCGCGTGCAAACCCCGTCGTCTCGACGATGATGTCGTTGACCGCGACGAAGTTACCCTCGGCGTCGAGCTGATAGAGGCCGTCGTCGATCGTGCTCACGAGCGTCCGGTAGCGCTGGAGCGCCGCGCTCTCGTCGACGTCGCCCCAGAATCCACCTCCGGTGGCGTCCGCTCGTTCACTCATATGGATTGTACTCAGGCTCCGTCCGGAAAAGTCACCCGTACGCGACGGCGATTCGAAATTCGAGTGGATCACCGATCCGAAGCGGCTCGCCGTCGGATCGAGTCAGGGGGAAGATTCACGCTAATTGGTATCATGTGTGTCAACATGACCGAACGGGATCCGTTTCCCCAGAAGGACGAGCGCTTACCGAGCAGCCAGATAACGACCGGTGCCGGCCGCGCGCCCCAGCGAGCGATGTTCCGGGCGATGGGGTACGACGACGAGGACCTCGCCGCCCCGCTGGTCGGAATCGCCAATCCGGCCGCCGAAATGACGCCGTGTAACGTCCACCTCGACGACCTCGCTGCCGGCGCGAGCGACCGCCTCGACGAGGGCGGGATGCCCGTCGAGTTCGGGACCGTCACGATCTCCGACGCTATTTCGGTCGGTACCGAAGGGATGAAGACCTCGCTGATCTCCAGGGAACTGATCGCTGACAGCGTCGAATTGGCGGCAATCGGCGAGCGGATGGACGGGCTGGTGACGATCGGCGGCTGCGACAAGAATCTGCCGGGGATGCTGATCGCGATGGTCAGGACCGACCTCCCCTCGGTCTTCGTCTACGGCGGGACGATCCTCCCGGGCGCGTTCCGCGGCGAGGACGTCACGATCCAGGACGTCGGCGAGGCCGTCGGCTCGCACTTCGCCGGCGAGATAACCGACGAGGAACTACTGGAACTCGAGCGCACGGCCTGTCCGGGTGCCGGCTCGTGTGCCGGAATGTACACCGCGAACACGATGGCGGCACTGAGCGAGGCGCTCGGACTGTCACCGCTCGGCTCCGCGTCGGCCCCGGCCGAAAGCGACGAGCGGCTGGCGGTCGCCGGACGCGCCGGCGAGATCGCCCTCGAGTGCGTCGAGCGGGATCGTCGGCCGAGCGACGTCCTCTCGCGGGCGTCCTTCGAGAACGCCATCGCGCTCCAGACCGCGCTGGGCGGGTCGACCAACGGCGTCCTCCACCTGCTGGCGATCGCCCGCGAAGCGGGGATCGACCTCGAACTCGAGGACTTCGATCGTATCTCCCGCGAAGTCCCCCACCTCTGTGACTTCCGACCGGGCGGCACCCACGTGATGGCCGACCTGCACGAGAACGGCGGCGTCCCCGTCGTCCTCCGGCGACTCCTCGAGGCGGACCTGATCGACGGCGACGCGACGACCGTCACCGGCCGGACGATCGCCGCGGAACTCGAGGCGCTGGATCTGCCCGCCGCCGACGCCGTCGACGAATCGGTCGTCCGCCCGCTGTCGAATCCGGTCCACGACGTCGGGGCCATCGCCGTCCTCTCGGGGAACGTCGCGCCCGATGGCGCGGTGTTGAAACTGACGGGCAACGACGCCGACGCCTACAGCCACACCGGCCCCGCTCGCGTCTTCGAGAGCGAGGAGGCGGCCGCCCGGTTCGTCCTCTCGGGCGACCTCGAGAGCGGCGACGTCATCGTCATCAGAAACGAGGGACCTCGCGGCGGTCCCGGGATGCGCGAGATGGTCGGAATCACCGCCGCCATCGTGGGACAGGGCCACGAGGACGACGTCGCGATGCTGACCGACGCGCGGTTCTCCGGGGCGACTCGCGGCCCGATGATCGGCCACGTCGCCCCCGAGGCGGCCGTCGGCGGGCCGATCGCGGCCCTCGAGGACGGCGACGAGATCACGATCGACGTCCCCGAACGGACCGTCGCGGTCGACCTCGACGACGGGCAACTGGCGGCGAGACTCGAGGATCAGTCATCGCACGACTCTCCCGAAATCGGCGGCGTGTTGGCCCGCTACGGCGGTGACTTCGGTTCGGCCGCCGCCGGTGCAGTCACGAACCCGGCGTTCCGCGACGAGTAGGCCGATAGCGCGGCAGATCCGCCGGTCAGTCGTCGTCGGGAGAGAGTCCGGAGACTTCGTCGTCGTCGTCTACGGGCGTAAACGCCATACTACCACACTGACAGCCGTCCCGTCGCCCGATCGGTCGGAAGTCGCCGTCGCCGATCTCGAGCGCCGCGTAGAGTGCCCCGCACTGTTCGCACATGGCGATCGTTCGTTGGTGCTCGTCGTCCCCCATGCGTCTCGTCTTGCGGTCTCGAGAGCGGCTATATGAATCCATCTCGAGTACGGAAGCGACACCAGTGCTGTCGCGACCGCAGTGACAACAGGCGATCGTGCCGGCGCGCGATCGTTTCACAGGCGATCGCCGGCCGGTCGTTTTTCCCTCGGCCCGCGATAGCACCGGCTATGAGCGAGGGTGGCCCAGACCGCGACCGCGCACAGGACCGCGCCGAGCAGCGGAAAGCCGAGCGGGCCGAGACGACCGAGTCGATCCTCGCGGAGGTGGAACGAGACCTCGGCGAGGTCGAGTATCCGATCACGAGCGAGGAACTCGCCTCGGAGTACGCCAGCGAACCGATCGACATGCCCAACGAGACCGAGTCGCTCGGGAGCGTCTTCGATCGGCTGGCCGGCGAGCAGTTCGACACCCCCGAGGAGGTCCGCGAGGCGGTCTACGGCGAGATCACCGGCGAGGCCGGCAGTCCCAACGAGGCCAACGCCGAACGCGACCTCACCAGGCTGGACGAGGAGAAACAGGGATCGCTCGGCGAGAGCGGCGGGAGCACGTACTGAGTCCGAGTCGGAAACGGCGGTCGCTTCGGTTCCCGGTCGGGCCGCCGCTCGAACGACCCCGGCGGTGACCGCCGTCATCGTCGACTCGCGTCGCGCCGCCGATCGCCGTCACGTGCCCCGATTGTCAGAGCAGAACGGATTTACGTCCCGGTCGCCTTGTCTCGCGTATGGATTACGAAGCGAGTCTCGACCGAGCCATGGAAGACGTTCCGGACATCGGGGGCGACGAAGAGCGACTGCAGATCCCCGACGCCGAGACCCAGAAGGACGGCGCCTTCACGCGGTTTACGAACCTCGGCGAAATCGCCGACGTCCTCTCGCGCGAGGACGAGCACCTCCACCGGTTCGTCCAGCGCGAGATGGGGACCAGCGGCAAGTTCGAGGACGGCCGCGGCCGATACAACGGGACCTTCTCCGAGCAGGACTTCGACGCGGCCGTCGACGCCTACGTCGACGAGTACGTGCTCTGTTCGGAGTGCGGCCTGCCGGACACCCGCCTCGTCCGCGAGGACCGCACGCCGATGCTTCGCTGTGACGCCTGCGGTGCGTTCCGCCCCGTCACCAAGCGCTCGACCAGCAGCCAGCAGCAACAACAGCAGGAGGCCGTCGAGGAAGGCAAGACCTACACCGTCGAGATCACCGGCACCGGCCGCAAGGGCGACGGCGTGGCCGAGAAAGGGGAGTACACCATCTTCGTCCCCGGCGCCGCAGAGGGCGACGTCGTCGACATCTACATCAAGAACATCTCCGGCAACCTCGCGTTCGCTCGCCTCGACTGAGAGCGGCCGACCGCCGATTATCGAAGGCTGGCGGTTATCGAAGGCTACCGATCGTTGACGACTGCCGATTATCGAGTGCCGTTTTCGCGACCGCGCCCCGCCATCGGAGCCATCCGTCGCTCCTCCTCGGGGAGTCGAACCACTTTCTCGCGACCGAGTCGGTAGCGCTCGATCGCGCCGTCGTCCTCGAGCGACGAGAGGAGTTCGCTGAGGGTCGACGGCGACCAGCCGTACTCGTCGACGAAGCGCCGCTGTTTGATCCGACCGCCGTGGTCGGCGAGGACGGCCCGCACGTATTCGGACGGCAGCCACCCGTACTCGAGGATTTCACCGCGACTCGTCGGCCCCGTATCGGGGTCGAGCGGGTCCGCGTTCGAATCGGCGCGCGACTCGAGCCGTGTCGCAGTATCGCGGCCACGATCCGTTCGGCGGCGACGTTCGGTGCGGCCGCCGTGGTCGGAGCCGCCGCGTTCGTGCTGCCGGTCGCGGTGTGGACCGTCGTCGGTCCGGTGACCGCCGTCGGGGGTATCGGAACGGGGGCTGACGCGGACCAGCGAGCTGATCGTTCGAAGACCGGCGCGGACGGTGCGCCGAACGCGGCGGACGACTCGGGAGGGAGGGGATGATCGTCGGGACATAGGGCGGAGCTACGATCCCTAGCCTGACTGTCGTCGTTACAAATCTTTTCCACCGTCGACCGCCCGTCGCCCCGCGCATATCGCGGCGTTAAAGTCAACTTGCGTTAGTACCGCTGACGTGGGAGTATCGTTCGACCTCTTCGGGACGCTCGTGACCGCCGATAGACCGTCCGATCCGGCCGCAGCAGTCGCGGCCGAACTCGAGCGCCGCGGCGTCGACGTCCCCGACGACTGGGCCGACGCCTACGCGGAGAGTCACATCGACGCCCCGGAGGGAGCCGAGGTACCACTGCCGGCTCACGTCTCGCGCGCGCTCGAGAGCCGCAACGTCGACTACGAGCGCAACGCGGCCCGACGGGCGGTCGTCGCCGCCTTCGATCCCGCCGTCGAGACCAGACCGGGCGCCCGCGAGGCCGTCGACGCCGCCCGCGAGCGCGGTCCGGTCGCGATCTGCTCGAACTGCAGCGTCCCGGAACTGGTGGGCCGCACCCTCGTCCGCTCGGCTTTCGAGCGCGACGAGTTCGACGCCGTCATCACGAGCGTCGGCTGCGGGTGGCGCAAACCCGCCCCGCAGATCTTCGAACTCACCGCCGACCAGGTAGGGGTCGACTCGAGCGACCTCGTTCACGTCGGCGACGACCGGCGGGCCGACGGCGGCGTCGAGAGCGTCGGCGGGACCGCGCTGCTGCTCGCGGACCACCCGCTCGAGACGCTTCCAGCGCGACTGGCCGAGCGGGAGGAGTCACAGCAGTCATGACCACGCGCGGGGACGACGACACTGTGACCCGGACCGGGACGCCGCTCCTCGAGTTCATCGGGGGCAAAACGGAGGCACGACCGTGCTACTGACGATTATCGCGCTGTTCGGACTCGCCTTTAGCCTCGACCTATTGGTCGGCGAACCGCCGACCCCGGCCCACCCGGTGGCGTGGTTCGGCCGCCTCGTCGGCGCGCTCGACCGAGAGTGGGCCGCCACAGAGCGCGGCCAGCGACTGGCCGGCGTCGGGATCGCGCTCCTCGCGCCGCTGGTTCCCGCCGGGGCCGCCGCCGGCGTCGTCCTCCTCGCAGGGGCGTACTCCGCGCTCGCCGCCGCGGTAGTCGCCGGCGTCGTCCTCTTCCTGACGACCAGTCTGCGCTCGCTGCTCGAGTTGACCCGCGCGGTCGTGGACGCCACTGCGGACGTCGCGGCGGGTGAATCCGAATCCGAATCGGATTCAGGCGACGGATACGGACCCGATTCCGGCGACAAACCTGGACCGGATTCAGGCGACGGCCTCGAGGCGGCCCGCGAGCGGGTCCGCGGACTCGTCGGTCGCGATACGGCCGGGCTCTCGGCGGCCGAGATCCGCAGCGCCGCGGTCGAGAGCGCCGGCGAGAACCTCGCCGACGGGCTGGTCGCGACGCTGCTTCCCTTCGCCCTCCTCGCGCCGCTGTCGCTGCCCGCCGCCGCGGCCGCCGCGGCGTGGGTCAAGGGTGTCAACACGCTGGACTCCATGCTCGGCTACCCGTCGAAGCCCCACGGCACCGCGAGCGCGCGCCTCGACGATCTCGTGATGTGGCTTCCGGCCCGGCTCACGGCGGTCGCGATCGCCGTCGCCGGAGTGGACCCGCTCGCGCTCCGGCGCGCCGCCGAGTGGGCCCGCGACCCGCCCTCGCCCAACTCGGGGTGGCCCATGGCGACGCTGGCCTGCGTCCTCTCGGTCCGTCTCCGGAAGCGGGGCGTGTACGACCTCAATCCCGCGGCCGACCTGCCGACGGCCGCCGACGCCGAGCGGGCTATCGCCGTCGTCGGCCGGGCGGCCGTCGTCGTCGTCCTCTTCACCATCGCTCTCGCGGCGGCCGTGACGGCGCTCGCGCCGCTCGAGGCCGGGCAACCGATTCCGACGGATCCGACGGCCGGCGTCGGCGTCGCGCTCGGCGCGGGCCTCGCGTTCCTGGGCGACCCCCTCGCGGTACCCGCGTGGCCGATCCCGAAGCCGGAGGTGGTGTTCGCGTGATCGGGGGGCCGTTCGGCGCCGTCCGCGGCGCGCTCAGCTTTCTGACGCGGCTCCCGGTCGGGTACCGCGACGGCGACTGGATCGCGTTTCGCTCGAGGCCGGCGGCGTTCCCCGTCGTCGGCTACGTCGCGGGCGCGCTGGCCGCGCTCCCCCTGCTCGCGGCCGGTGCGCTGCCGGCGCCGACCGTCGCGTTAGGGTATATCCTCGCCGTTTACGCGGTCCTCGGGATCCACCACATCGACGGGATCGCTGATCTGGGCGACGCGCTCGTCGTCCACGGCGACGTCGACCGGCGCCGCGAGATCCTGAAGGATACCACGACCGGCGTCGGCGCGCTGCTGGCGGTCTCGCTCGTCGTCGCGGCGCTCGCGCTCGGGGGACTCGCCCTCGCCGGGCTTCCCGCGTTCCGGGCGGTCGGCGTCGCGGTCGCCGCCGAAGTCGGGACGAAACTGGGGATGGCCGCGATGGCCTGTTTCGGCCGCGCGAGCTACGAGGGGATGGGCCGGCAGTTCACCGCCGCCGCGACGCCCGGTCGGTTCGTCGCACCCGCCGCCGTCGCCCTGCCAGCCGTCGCGCTGACCTGGCCGACCCCGACCGCGGCGGTCGCCCTCTGCGGCGCGCTCGCGGGGATCGCCCTCCCCTGGTACTGGGCGAATCGCTTCCTCGGGGGGATCAACGGGGATATCTTCGGCGCGGCCAACGAGATCGGCCGCGTCGTCGGCGTTCACGCGGGGGTGATCGCGTGGACGCTGTTGTGATGTGCGGCGGGAAGGGGACCCGCCTCGAGAGCCCGCACGAGAAACCCCTGCACCCGATCGACGGCACCCCGATGGTCGACCGCGTGCTCGCGGGCCTCGAGGAGAGCCGCGTCGAGGGCGTTTACGCCGCCGTTTCGCCGAACACGCCCGAGACGCGAGCCCACCTCGAGGCCACCGCCGGCGTCGAGCCGATCGAGACGGCCGGCGACGGCTACGTGGCCGACCTGATCGCCCTGCTCGAGCGCTCCGCCCTCGAGCCGCCGATCTGCACCGTCGCGGCCGACGTCCCGCTGCTCGCGGGGGCCGGGATCGACCGAATACTGGCGGATTACGACGGTAACGACGCCGACGGACGCGACGCCCCGTCGATGACCGTCGCCGTTCCCGTCGCACTCAAGCGCCGACTCGGCGTCAGCGTCGACGCGACGCTCGAGTCGGCCGACCACCTCGCGCCGACCGGGGTCAACGTCGTCGGCACCGCGGACGACTCCAGATCCATGACACACCGCAGCTACGACCCACGACTCGCGATCAACGTGAACCGACGCGAAGACGCCCGAATCGCCGCCGAGCGGTTGTCCACGGAGGGCCGATAACGTGCGCGTACTCCTCCCCGCCGGGACGACCGAGACGGCCCTGATCGACGGCATCAGCGCCGCCGGCGCGGCGCCGGAGCTGATGGAACACACCCCCTCCGCGGACGTCGAGATCCTCGAGTACGGCCGACCCACGACGGCGCCCGTCACGCCGGTCAGCCCGAACGGCTGTCCGACGCCGGCCGCGGTGACCCGCGCGGTGCGAGAGGTGATCGGGTTCGACGCCACGGTCGTCGACGCCGGCCTCGTCCAGCCGACGGGCGCGCCGACGGTCGACCTCGGGGTCGAACCGGGCGCCGACATTCGCGAGCCGGAGGCCGTTCCGGACGCCGAGGCGATCTTCGACCGCGCCCACGCGTTCGGCGCGAGCCTGCCGGACGACGACCTGCTGATCGGCGAGACCGTGCCGGGGGGAACGACGACCGCGCTGGGCGTGCTCACCGCGCTGGGCGAACCCGCCGGCGTCTCCTCGTCGCTGCCAGACAATCCGATCGAGCGCAAGCGCCGCGTCGTCGACGAGGCACTCGCCGCGAGCGACCTCGCAGCCGGCGACTGCGAGGGTCGCCCTCTCGCGGCGATCCGCGCGGTCGGCGACCCCGTGCAGGCGACCGTCGCCGGTATCGCCGCCGGCGCGCTCGAGTCCGAAGCCGACGTCACCCTCGCCGGCGGGACGCAGATGATCGCCATCGCGACCGCGCTGCGCCACGCGGGGGTCGACGAGTCGCTGTCGATCGCGACCACGTCGTTCGTCGCGGACGAACAGGGTGACCGCCTCGAGGAGGCCTGCGAGCGACTGGACTGCGACCTGACGGTGACGGATCCCGGCTTCGACGCCCGCGAGCACGTCGCGATGCGGCGCTACTGCGCCGGCGAGGCGAAAGAAGGCGTCGCGATGGGCGGCGCACTGTCGCTCGTCCCCGACGGCCGGATGGACGACGTGCTGGACCGACTCGAGGGCGTCTGCGACCGCCTCGGTATCGATCCCGACGGCGACCCCGACTCGGGCCCGGCGACGCATACGGAGGGCGACGGTGGACCCTGACTCGGTGCGCGAGGGGGAGCGCGTCCCCCACGGCGGCGAGACGGACCGGGACGTCCTCGACTTCTCGGCCAACACCAATCCCCGAACGCCCGACGGCGTCGAGGCGGTCTACGCGGACGCGCTCGAGGCCTCGCGGCGCTACCCCGACGACGACTATCCCGAGTTCCGGACCGCTGCTGGCGAATTCGGCGGCTGCGACCCCGAGCGAGTGATCCCCACGCCCGGCGGGCTGGCCGCGATCCGGCTGGCGATGGAAGTCACGCTCGAGCCCGGCGACGAGGCGTTGGTCCCGTACCCGAGCTTCGGCGAGTACGCCCGAGAGGTGCGGTTACAGGGTGCATCACCGCAGTTCGTCCCCCACGACGAGGTTCCGGGGACGACCGACGGCGCGCTCGAGGACTGCGCGCTGGCGATCGTCTGCACGCCGAACAATCCGACCGGTGAGGCGACGGATCCCGCCGCGCTGGCCGACTTCGCGGCGCGGTGCGAGGCGGCGGGGACGACGCTGCTGGTCGACGAGGCGTTTCTGGGCTTTACCGACCTGCCTTCGGCCGCCCGACTCGAGGCCGAGGGCGTGATCGTCGCCCGTTCACTCACCAAACTGTTTGGGTTGCCGGGGCTGCGCGCCGGATTCGCAGTCGCGACAGGCGAGCAGCGGGTCGCCCTCGAGACCGCTCGCCGGGCCTGGTCGCTCGGGACGCCGGCCGCCCGCGTGGGCGCCCACTGCCTGCAGCGGGACGAGTTCGTTCGCGACACGCGTGAACGGGTCGCGAGCGAACGCGAGCGGATGCGCGCCGCGCTCGAGTCGCGGTTCGACGTCGCCCCCTCTGACGCGCCCTACCTGTTGTGTGACGTCGGCGAGGACGACGTCGACGACGTGATCGCCGCGGCGCGCGAGGACGGCGTGGCGATCCGGGACGCGCGGACGTTCCGCGGGCTCGAGTCCCACGTCCGTGTCGCCGTCAAGGACCGCGCGGCGAACGATCGATTGCTCGCGGCGCTCGAGGTGGGCGGCGCCCTCGAGGCGCCAGACGCAGCCGAATCCGACGACTCAAGTGGTGGGCGCGAGACCGGACGCCGTGGATGACCGCGACTGAGCCAGCGTACGACGCCGTGCGCCGGGACGGGATTCTCCGCGTTCGACGGCCGGGGACCGAGTGGCTCTCGACCGGCTGGAACGGCGGCCGGCGGCGCGCCGACTGCGCGTACAACGTCTCGGTCCCCGAGGGCTGGGACCGGACGGATCTGGGCGCGTACGTCGACGAGCGCCTCGAGCGGGCCGGGTTCGACGACGCGGGCGGGGGTGTCGATAATGGGGGCGGTCGTGACGCCGATCCGGCCGACAGCGAGGGAGACGGATGTGGCGAGCCCCCGGTTCTGCTCACCGGCGTCGATCAGGTCCACGCTCGCGGAGCGCGGTACGGCTCCGTGACGGCCTACGCGACCGCCGGGGTTTCGAACCCCGCGGCCCTGCCGATGGACGTCGAAGAGGGCTCGAGGCCTCGAGACGACCCCATCGACGTCGATTCGGACGCGGCCCCGGGTCGAGGGACGGTCAACGTCGTCGTCGTCACGACCCGCGCGCTCGCACCCGGCGCGCTGGCGAACCTGATCGCCGTCGCCGCGGAGGCGAAGGCCGCGACGCTGCTCGCCGAGACCGGCTTTCCCGGTACCACGACGGACGCCATCGTCGCGGGCCACGATCCGTCGGGTGAGCGGGCCGCGTTCTCGGGCAGCGGCACGGATGTCGGCGCGGCCGTCCGGGCCTGCGTCCGCGAGGCCGTTCGGGCCTCGTTGCGTGCCCGGTACGCGGATTCTGGAGACGAGATACCCGACTCGGTCGCTGACGCATCCTCCGGCGTCTCGACGGATCAACGGGCGAGGATCGTTCGGCCGCGACTCGAGGAGTGATACGCATTCGACGGATGCGAGGCCTGAACGGAGTGAAGGCCTCGGAAAAGCGAACGGGGAGCGAAGCGACCCGTGAGCCCTCACCGAACCGCGATACGAAACGTGGGAGGTCGTCGCGACCGACTTTGGAGCGCGAATTGGCTGGAGGGCGTGGAAACCCTCGTATCAGGATCACGCTCGTGCTCACCGTTTCGTCCGAGGCGCAGTCAATCTCTTTGTTGTGATTGGTTCGAGCCTCTGTTGCTCATACTGGCAACAGGGAATAGCCACGCCCTCCCCAACCGATTCGCTCCCTGCGGTCGCTCATCCCTCGCGCAACATCGTCGGCCGCCCTCGCCGTCGCTCGGGCGACCGACAGCGCGCGCCACCGCACAATAGCTGCTCGCATGCGGGTTCGACCGCTGTCGATTTGAGTCCGAAACCGTCGATCGGGACACATTCGATATCGGCCTCGAGTCCAGCCCACGAGAAACACCTTTTCCCCGTCCGTCGCCAATGACCGGTCATGGAGGACGAGGACGATCCGACGGCGATCCGATCGCTCGCGCTGTCGGCCGAGGACGCTGCCGACGCCTACGCGTACACGCGGGAGAACCCGGGCGAGGCCGTGCTCCGCGTGACGCCGCCGTTTCACGGCCGGATGCGGGCGCGGATCCACGTCTACCGGCGCGACGACACCGAACTGACGGGCGCGGTCCACGTCCGACCCGACGCCGTCATCGCGGACGAGGTCGTCGCCGACTACCCCGACCTCGAAGGGAAACTCGACGATGCGGACCCGTCGACGACCGAGCGGATCCGAAAGCGCCACGCCGAGGCGGTCGAGGAGTGGCAGGCCCGGGCGCAGGAGGCGATCGTCGACGCCGTGACGATCGACACCGACGCGGGTCCCCACCGCGTCGAGATCAAGCGGGTCGGCTAAACTCACGGTTCGCGGCGACCGTCTTTTGCCGACCCGTATCCGCGATTCCCCGTCCACGAATTTCGACGCGATGTCGCCGCTCTCCTGTACTTTCACTTTCACTCCGGGTGGGTCGGTTTAACGTACACTCAGTCTTATCGATAGGTATGGCACTGATCGTCGACCGCACAGACGACCGAGGCGAGCCGACCGACCGACGCGAGGGCGCCACGCTCGAGCGAGAACCACAGCGACGACGCATCGACGTCACCGACCTGCACACGGCTGGTATCGAGGAGTTCGTCCGGTCGAACGTCGATACCGACTGCGTCTCGCTCGAGCACCGCGGGGCCCGGACCTTCCTCGTCCTCGAGGAATAAGCACACCCGTCACACGCGCCGCCCGAGTGCCTGTCACACGCTCCGGCGGGCTCCCTGTCACACGCCGTCTCGGAGTGCCTGTCACACGCTCCGGCGGGCTCCCTGTCACACGCCGTCCGGAGTGCCTGTCACACGTTCCGGCGGGCTCCCTGTCACACGCCGTCTCGGAGTGCCTGTCACACGTTCCGGCGGACTCCCTGTCACACGCCGTCTCGGAGTGCCTGTCACACGTTCCGGCGGACTCCCTGTCACACGCACCGTCGGATCACGGGATTGGGACCGATAGACTATCGATCCGGGTTCGGGACCGACACCGCGCGACCCCTGTCAGCAGTCGCTCGCGTGTTCGGTCCCCCGCACCGTTTTTATCGCGACTGTGGGTGAGCGTCGCATACAGGAAGACCGAGGCCATTCTCAAGTGAGTGATTCGACTCGAGTAAGCGACGACGGACAATCGCAGTCCCTCAGAATCGCTGCAGTCGGATTTCGTCTCGGGTAATCTCGTCGATGTGATCCTCGTCGAGGTGATAGCGCTCCATCCCGTCGGCGACGTCGCGATCGCGACTGAGCCGCGACTTGATCGACTCGCTCATCTCGGCGCCCGGTTCGACGAACGCGACGCCGGCACCGACCTCGTCGACGACGCCGATCTCCTTCCCGTTCGTGTTGACGACTCGCTTCCCTTCGTCGTCTACCGTCAGGTTGGCGCACATACTCGCTCGTTGACCGACCGCCGGGGTATACGTCGGGCCTCCATGTGCGTGTGTCACCCGGTGGGCCGCCCGACGCGTGGGTCGCCTGTATCGGCCGGCTCGGGGCAACTCGGAGGGTGGTGCGTCGACTCGAGCGACGATTCGATCCGAACCGGTCCGAAATCGAACCGATACGACTAATCGGGAGGAACCGCGACGGCCGGTAATGAAACTCGCGCGGATCGCGACGGACGAGGGACCGGTCACGGGCAGATACGAGGACGGCGTCGTGCACACCGACGACGGCGCCTACGAGGTCGGCGCTGACGGCGAGTTCCTGCCGCCCTGCGAGCCGTCGGCGCTGTACTGCGTCGGACGCAACTACGCGGCCACGATCGAACAGATGGAGTACGAACGCCCGGACGAACCGGACTTCTTCATCAAGCCGCCCGCGTCGCTGCTGGGCCACCGGGATCCGATCCCCTACCCCGCGTTCACCGACGAACTCACCTACGCCGGCGAACTCGCGGCCGTCATCGACGAACCCTGCCGGAACGTTTCTGAAGACGAGGTGCCGGACGTCGTCCGCGGCTACACGATCCTGAACGATATGGACGCGCTCGACCAGCAGGGCCGCACCGCGCGCAAGGTCTTCGACGGTTCCGGCCCGCTGGGGCCGTGGATCGAGACCGCCGTCGATTCGACCGACGTCGACATGTGGACCGACGTCGCCGGCGAGCGCCGACAGGAGGCGAACACCGAACTGATGTTATTCGACCCCGACGAGATCGTCGCCTTCCTCTCGCGGCGGTTCACGCTCCGCCCCGGCGACGTGATCGCCTTCGGGAGCCCCGCCAACCCCGGTCTGGTCGAACCCGGCGACGAGGTCGAGATCACCTACGAGGGCGTCGGCACGCTCCGAAACACCGTCGTCGACTCGAGCGAGCGGGAGAAGCTGCCGCTCGAGCGAGAGACGGTTCGCGCGTAGGGCCACCGTCGGCTCCCGAGACGCCGGGTAGAAAGACACTTCACGCGGACCGCCCTCCCACGAGACGTGAGCGCTGATCAGCGGCGACGCGTCGAGGTCTACCCCGACCGCGAGGTCGTCGTCGAGTTCGATCCGGACCTCACCTTCGAGTGCGTCGACGACTGCACGTGGTGCTGTCAGCACGGCGTACTCCTCTACGACGAGGACCTCCTCGAGCTCGCCCAGCGGGCCAACCTCGCCGAGACGACGACGGACTTTCGCGGCGAGAAGTTCGTCACCCGCGAGGAGAAAGACCGGGACGAGCACGTCGACGACGACGGCTGCGCCTGCGCGTTCCTCCGGGACGACGGCCTCTGTAGCTTACACCTCGAGGAGGACTGGAAACCCACCCGCTGTTCGGTCTTCCCGCTGGCCGTCTTCCTCGAGGACGGCGACCTCCACGTCGATATCCGCGACTCGGCCCACGAGCACTGCGAGGGGCTGAACGTCAGCGAACGGCGCGTGACCGACAACCTCGATGCCTTCGTCCCCGAACTGCTCTGGGAACTCGAGAATCCGGATTCCGATCGAGAGCTGTAACACCTGGATTCCGACCGGGAGCTGTCGCGTCTCGCTCGCCGACTGAGACGTTTCGTCCGACGACGAGCGGTTCTCTCTCAGCGGTGGTGTCAGACGAACCGACAGTCACCAATGCGTCAGATGTTACCACGACTCTCCAATGTTTTAAACGTCTCCCGCACGTAGTACGACTGTGACAGAAGAATCCGGGCGCCGGAATCTCCGTATGCCCAACAGCGATGAAGTATTCGCCGTCGTAACCGAACACCTCGGAGGGAACCACGTTCAACTCCGCTGTGCAGACGGCGAGGAGCGCCTCGGCCGCATCCCAGGTCGCATGAAGTACCGCACCTGGATCGAGCAAGACGACATCGTCGTCGCCGAGCCCTGGGACTGGCAGGACGAGAAGGCCACGATCGAGTGGCGCTACACCAGTCAGGACGCGGATCAACTGCGCCGCGAAGGCCACATCGATTGAACCCTCGGTACCGGCTCCACAACTAGACTTCTCTCGACGTACCACGACCGACGAGCGACGGCGCCGTCGCCTGCGAGCGAAATCGCCGCCCCGGGCGCCGACGCGTCGATGGATCGTCTCCGTCCAGCCGACGGCCCGACGGCTCGTTCCCGTCCAGCCGACGTTCCGAACGGACAGTTTCCCGACAGGGGCCGGTCGTTTTTCCCCGTCGCGCACGTAGAAGGGGTATGTCGAGCGCTACCGCAGATACCGTCCGCGTCTGGCTCGTCGAGCGAACCTACTCGGACGACGAGCAGAACCTGATCATCCTCACCTACGCGACCCCCGACGGCGAGCGGTACTTCCGGAAGGAGCGGGCGCTAACTTCCTTTACGGACGTCCGCGATACGACCGCCGCCGTCGACGCGGATTCCGGAAACCTCGGCAACGTCGACGACGCCGAAACCCGCGAGCAGTACGCCACCGAAGCCCAGCGCATGGCCGACGTTCACGACCCCGACGACGTCATCTGATCGCTCGCTTCCACGTTTGTAGGTCGACGACGGCCCCGTCTACGTCGGCCGCATCGGCCGTCGTCGCGGCCCAGACGAACATTCCTGCGACGGACTCGGGATCGCGCCCCGTCCCGCCCGATAGGTCCGTCGCGACCCGTCCGGGATCCAGACAGCCGACGGTGTAGTCGGTGTCGGCGGCGAACCCGCGAGCCACCGCCTCCGCCGTCGCCTTCGAGACGGCGTAGGCGCCGTAGCCCGATTCGGCCTCGCGAGCGACCGATCCCGTCGGGACGAGCACGCGCGCCTCGTCGTTCAGGTGGGGTAAGGCCTCGTGCATCGTCGCGAAGACGCCCCGCCCGTTGATTCGCCAGTGGTCGTCGAACGCGGCGTACGACTCGCGGTCGATCGGCGTCGAGCCCGGTTCCCCGTGGTAGACGCCGGCCGCGGGAACCACGACGTCGATACCGCCGTTCGGGCCGGTCCGGGAGGCCGTCTCGGCCAGTCGCTCGAGGTCGAACTCGTCCCGGACGTCGGTGCGAACGCCCGCTACGGCCGCCTCCTCGTCACTGTCGGCGTCCGCACCGACGTCCCCGTCCGCATCGGACTGTGCGTCTTCGGTCGCGGACGCGAGTCGCTCCTCGAGCGCCGCGACCGTCTCCGAGACCGCGTCGCCGTCACGGGCGCCGACGACGACGGTCGCGCCGCCGTCGGCGAAGGCGTCGGCGACGGCGCGTCCGATGCCGCGAGTGCCGCCGGTGACGACGACGGTCGTTCCCTGGAGTGTCATGGAACGGCGTACGACGGGCGAGAACAAGGAACCCGGTGGATCGGATCGCGGCGGTGGGCCGTCGAAATCAGCGACCGAACAGCCGCCGGAAGATACTCCGCTCGCTCGGCCGCTCGGCGAGCATCACCGAGCAGTCGACGTCGTTGACCACGTCGAGGTGGAGCGAACTGGTCACGAGCCGCGAGAGGAGGCCGCGCTCGGTCGCGCCGAGCATGATCGTCGTGTGGTCGTCGGCCGCGCGACAGATGGCCTCCTCGACGTTCCCGGAGTCGTCGATCAGGATCTCGGCGTCGTGGAGGTCGTGGTCGATGGCCCACTCCTCGAGGAACTCCTCGCCGGCGCGGCGCTCGTCGGGGCCGTCGACGATGTGGAGTAGCGAGACTTCGGCACCGGTGGTATCACTGAGCGTCTTCGCAACTTCGGCGCTCAGGTCCGAGTCCGGACCGCCGGCCGTCGGCAGGAGGATCCGCGAGGTGTCCAGCCCGCGGTTCTTGACCACGAGGAAGTCACAGGGAAGCTGGCTGGTCAACTCGCTGATGGGGCGCTCGGCCCGGGCGGCGTCCCAGAGGTTGTTGTCGCCCCAGCCCATCACCACGAGGTCGGCGTGCTCGCGGACGGCGGTGTCGAAGATTTCCTCGAACGAGCGGTGGGTGACGACCGTCGACGTCTCGCTGTCGACGTTGCCGTAGTCGATCGACCCGGTGACGTCCTCGAGCAAGATCTCCGATTCGTTGACGATCCGGGACCGCTGTCGGTCGCTGCCGACCGTCGACGGCCGGTCGGGCGTCTGGACGACGTGGACGACGTGGACGATCGCCGACTCGTGCCTGCTCGCGAGCGTCGCGGCGAGTTCGACGAGTCGCCCTTCGGTCCGCGGATTCGCGATCGGGACGACCACCCGGTAGGTGTCGTCGTTAGCGGGTGCCGTCGTCTCGGCCGTGTCGATCAGGGGGACGTACGAGCGCCCGGCGAGGCTCCCGAACAGCCACTCCTGGGGGGAGAGCCGCCGTTCGATTCCATCGAAGCGGGCCGACTCGAGGCGTTCCTCGCTCGTCTGGTAGTAGTTGACGATGGTCACCAGCAGGATGCCGCCGAGCGTGTTCCCGAGCAGGACCGGCAGGACGAACCCGGTTAGACCGGGAATGAGCGGATATTCGCCGGCGAAGAATAGATAGAGCATCTCGGTGAAGGAGACGACCACGTGGAAGAGATTGCCGAAGGGGATCGCCAGAAACGCCAGGTAGACGACAACGAGCCGGGAGATCGTGTCGCGCGAGGCGAACGTGACCCAGACGACGCCGGCGACGATCAGGCCGGCGAAGGCGGCCTTGAAGAACAGGTCCCAGACCGGCGTCTCGACGCCGTGCTGTGCGATGCTCAACGCCGCCGCTTCCGCGTCCGGGTCGAACACGCCGCCCCACGTCAGCGCGATCGCACCGACGGCGCCGCCGGCGAAGTTCCCCGCCAGCACGATGACCCAGTGGCGTAACAGCGTCGGGAGACTGGTCAGGCGCTCCAGAGTCAGCGCGACCGGCGGCAGCGTGTTCTCGGTGTAGAGCTGGTAGCCGCCGATGATGATGTAGATGAACCCGAGCGGGTACAGCAGGGCGCTCAGAATCGGGTGGCCGTCGGTCGCCCCGTACAGCGAGGCATAGAGCAGGAACGTGATCGTGATCGCGAAGCCGGCGGCCAGCCCGCTGAAGAACAGTTCGCGGTTCCCGGAGGTGACCTCCTCGTCGGCGGCCGCGACGATTCGCTGGAAGACCTCGTCGGACGAGAACCGGTCGCGGACGACCGATCCAACGGCGGGAGCGCCGCTTCTGGACCGCTCGACGGCCTCGCGCACTCGTTCGGTCTCCACCTCTTCTTGAACCGGGGGATCCTCTTCCCGGTCGGGACGGTCGGTCTCCGCCCGATCCGGTCGGTCGTGATCGCTCATTGTCGAGACCGAATCACGGGACGAACTAAGCGTTTGGCTTTGAGGACGCCACGAGTCAGCAGGTGTCAAACCAGCGCCGGAACGACTGGAGACCCCATCGTAGCCGCACCGACCGACGATCGCCACCGCGAGCGAGCGCCGACCGTTCGAGCCGGCTCGAGGCCCTCGATCGAGCCGGCTCGAGGGCCGCGATCGAAGGGACGTCGATATCCGAACCCTACGTAGGTATGACGTACGTTTTTGACCGTGCCGACACTCATAGTAGGGTATGCAATCGCTGGCCGGTGAGTCGGTCGTCGTGATCGGCGCCGGGATCGGTGGCCTCTCGACGGCCTGTTACCTCGCCGACGCGGGCGCCGACGTGCGAGTCGTCGAGAAGAACGAGCAGGTCGGCGGCCGAGCGAGCCGCCTCGAGCGGGACGGGTTCCGGTTCGACATGGGGCCGTCGTGGTACCTGATGCCCGACGTCTTCGAGCGCTTCTTCGGCGACTTCGACCGGACGCCGTCGGACTACTACGAACTGACGCACCTCGACCCGCACTATCGAATCTTCTTCAAAGACGACGATCGGGTGGACGTCACGCCCGACCTCGAGCGCACCAAGCGCGTCTTCGAGGCGTACGAGGACGGCGCGGGCGAGGCCTTAGAGCGCTACCTCGAGAAGTCACGCGAGAACTACGAGGTGGGGATGGAACACTTCGTCTACGAGGACCGCACCCGCCTGCGCGACTACGTCGACCGCGACGTGGCCCGGCAGGCGCGCGGGCTCTCGTTGCTGGGGTCGATGCAGGGCCACGTCGAGGACTACTTCGACCACCCGAAGCTCCAGCAGATCATGCAGTACACGCTGGTGTTCCTCGGCGGCTCCCCCGAGAACACGCCGGCGCTGTACAACCTGATGAGCCACGTCGATTTCAACCTCGGCGTCTGGTATCCCGAGGGCGGGATCGGCGCCGTCGTCGACGCCGTGGCCGAAGTCGGTCGCGAACTGGGCGTCGAGTACGACACGAACCGCCCCGTGACGGCGATCAAGGGCCGCGAGGGCGCGTTCCTCGTCGAGACCCCGGCGGGGCCGCTCAGACCCGATCTGGTCGTGAGCAACGCCGACTACGCGCACACGGAGCAGGACCTGCTCCCGCCCGAGCGGCGCGGCTACGACGCCGACTACTGGGAGCGGCGGACCTACGCACCCTCCGCGTTTCTGCTGTATCTCGGCGTCGAGGGGTCGGTCGACGACCTGGCCCACCACACGCTCGTCCTCCCGACCGACTGGCAGGACCACTTCGATCAGATCTTCGAGGACCCGGAGTGGCCCGACGACCCGGCCTACTACTGCTGCGTGCCGTCGAAAACGGACGACGACGTCGCTCCCGAGGGCCACAGCGCGCTGTTCGTCCTCGTCCCCGTCGCGCCCGGCCTCGAGGACACCCTCGAGATCCGCGACGAGTACCGGGACGAGATCCTCGCGGATATCGCGGCCAACACCGGCACCGACCTCCGCGACCGGATCGTCCTCGAGGAGCGCTTCTGCATCGAGGACTTCGCCGATCGGTACAACAGCTACGACGGGACGGCGCTCGGACTGGCACACACGCTCCGCCAGACGGCCCTGTTCCGGCCGCCCCACCGCGCGAAGGGGACCGACGGGCTCTACTTCGTCGGCGGGGACACCACGCCCGGTATCGGCGTCCCGATGTGTCTCATCAGCGGCGAACTGACAGCCGAGAAGGTCCTCGAGGACTACGGCCGACCGACGAAACGGTGATCGCCTCGAACCCCCGCGATGCGCCCCGACGGCCTCACGCACTTCCATGACCAGGGATTCGACGTCCTCGACAGCGGATTCGGCGTCCTCGAGCGACGAGCGCCTCGGCGACCGCCTCTCGTATCTGTTGACCCTCTCGCGGCCGCGGTTCTGGCTCTACCTCGCCGGGCCGGTCCTCGTGGGCGTCGCGTACGCCGCCGAGAGCGTGGGCGACCTGTTCGCGCCAGAAGCGGCCGTCCTGTTCGCCTACTTCCTCCTGCCGGCCAACGTCTTCCTCTACGGGATCAACGACGTCTACGATCGTGAGATCGACGCGGCGAATCCCAAGAAGGAGGAGCGGGAGGCCCGCTACCGCGGCCAGCGGATCGTTCCCGTCGCCGTGGCGCTGTGTGCCGTCCTCCCGCTGGCGATCCTTCCGCTCGTGCCGTCGGCGGCGTGGCCCTGGATCGCCGTCTTCCTCGTCCTCGGCGCGGCCTACAGCGCCCCGCCGGTCCGGTTCAAGACCACGCCCCTGTTGGACTCGGTCTCGAACGGGCTCTACATCGCGCCCGGCGCGGCGGCCTACGCCGCCGTCGCGGGGAGCCAGCCGCCCCTGCTGGCCGTCCTCGGCGGCTGGCTGTGGGCGATGGGGATGCACACGTTTTCGGCGATTCCCGACATCGATCCCGACCGCGAAACCGGGATCCGGACGACCGCGACGGTGCTGGGCGAGCGCCGGACTTACGCCTACTGCGGCGCCTGCTGGCTCGCGGCCGCCACCGCGTTCGCCGCCCTCGACCTCCGACTGGGCGCGCTCATGCTCGTCTACCCAGCGCTCGTCGCGGCCATCGTCACCTCGAGCGTCGCGGTCGACCGCGCCTACTGGTGGTTCCCCGCGATCAACACGGCGGTCGGCGCGGCGCTGACGATGGGCGCCCTCTGGAGGCTGGTCTATGGCTGATCCGGGCGATGCAGCGGGCACCGACGGCGATGCCGCCACAGACGCCAGCGCCACTGACGCCGAGACCGGCGCCACCGACGCCAGCGCCACCGATGCTGAGGCCACTGACGCCGACGACACTGATGCCGACGCCACTGACGCCGACGCCGGCACCGAGGTCGACGAGCGACGCGCGGCCGTCCAGCGGCGCCTCGAGGCCCTGATCCGGGAGAACCGGTTCACGATCGCCGTCGTCTTCCCGGTCGTCGGCGCGGTGACGCTGGTCGCGAGCGCCGAGGGGTTCGTTCCCGTCCCGCTCGCGTTCAACCCGCTACTGATCCTGTTCGGAACGCTGGTAATGCGCTCGCCGCTGGTCGTCGGCCTGCTCCCGCGGATCGACCGGCGAGCGCTCGCCGCGCTGGGACTCCTGACGGCGTACACGTACGCGGTCGAGTTCGTCGGGGTGCGAACCGACTGGCCCTACGGCGCCTTCGCGTACGGGATCGAACTCGGACCGATGCTGTTCGGGGAGATCCCGCTGGCCCTGCCGCTATTCTTCGTGCCGCTGGTGCTGAACGCCTACCTGCTGACGCTGCTGGCGTTCGAGGAACGGACCGCGACGGCGCTGGTCCGGATTCCGGCGGCCGTCGCAGCGGTCGTCGCCGTGGACCTCGTGCTCGACCCCGGCGCCGTCGCTATCGGCTTCTGGGAGTACCTACCGCCGGGGGACTACTACGGCGTGCCCGCGTCGAACTACGCGGGCTGGCTCCTCTCGGGGACCGTCGCCGTCGTGCTCGTCGACCTCGCCTTCGACCGCGCGGCGCTGCTCGAGCGCGTGCGGACCTGCGAGTTCGTCCTCGACGATCTGGTGAGCTTCGTGTTGCTCTGGGGCGGGATCAACCTTCTCTACGGGAACTGGCTCGCGGCCGGCGTCGCCGGCCTGTTCTGTCTGGGGCTGTTCCGGACGGACCGCTACGACCGCGACCTGCTCCGGACGGCGCTTCCCACGGGCCGTCGCGAAGACCACGATTCGTGAGCCGCGCTCAGCGAAGTCGGCGGAACGTCGACGCGCCGCAGGCGCACTCGTCCTCTGATCCTATCGGCGTGAACGCCCCATCCTCGAGCACCTCGGCGGGGAGAATCGCGCTACAGCCGGTACAGGCCACGACCGCCTTCTGCTTGCTCGTGATTGCCATATCGTCACGACGAACGTCCACTGGGATCACCGTACTCCCAACGTGTTTCGGGTCCGGAACGATGACGACGAGGCCGCTCGAGCGCCGTGATCGCGGTCGGACGACGCGTCTCCGGAATCGCCCCCGCACCAGTGACTCCGGGATCGGACCGTTCCAGTGATCGGGGACCGGTCTGCGGCGAGGGCCGAACGTGCGCGCTCCAGTCTTTTGCTCGTGCGGCCCGTGGGAGGCGTATGGCGACCAGAACACCGCTCGAGTGTCCGCTCTGTCGCGAGGAACTGATGCGCGATCAGAACCTCGAGGACCACCTCGTGGCCACTCACTCGGAACGGGAGCTGGCAAAGTTCGTCGTCGCCGAGACCGAAGCGCTCGAGGCGAAGGACGTTTCCGAATAATTCCGCGATGGATCCCCGATAGCGCGGGAATCGAACCGTGACGATCACCGCGTCGGGACGCGGCTGCTGCGGCCCGGTTCGCGTCGATCCGTCTCGAGGGAGGGAACGGCCGACACGCGCTTGAAGACGGCCTCCGGGTCCCGGTTCCAGTGCCAGTGCCAGCGCGTCTTCGCGAGACACCACAGCTTTCGCGCCGCGGAGAGCGACGGCTCCGCGGTGAGGACGTCGTACTCCTGTCCCCGGATGACCGCGTGGTGTTCCGCGTAGAGCACGGCCGCCAGCAGGACGGGCAGTTGACAGTCCGCGGGGAGATACCGAATTCCGGCGACGCCCTCCCGATAGAGGTCCTCGGTCCGCTTCATTTCGGCGGCCATCGCGGCCGCGAAGTCCTCCGAGTACTCGAGGCGCTCGACCTGCTCGGGCGGGACGCCGTGCGCGCGAAGCGTTTCCTGCGGGAGGTAGATCCGGTCGCGCTCGCGGACGTCCTCGCGGACGTCCCGCAGGAAGTTCGTCATCTGGAAGGCGTCGCCGAGTTTGATCGCGTGCGGGAGCGCCGCCTCCGGGTCGTCGGGGTCCATGATCGCGGTCATCATCACGCCGACCGCGGCCGCCGACCCCCGCATGTAGCGCTCGAGGTCGTCGTAGCGCTCGTAGCGGCCGGTGTCGATGTCGGACTGCATCGCGTCGACGAACGAGTCGATCTCCGAATCCGGGATGTCGTACTCCCGGCGGAGTTCGTCGAACGCCTCGAGGACGGGTTCCTCGGGGCCGGTTTCGCCCAGCGCCTGAGCGCGAAGCGACTCGAGTTCGGCCCGCTGGCGCGCCGGCGGGACGCCGTCGGCGTCGTCGACGACCTCGTCGGCGATCCGGAAGAACGCGTAGAGGACGTGCGTGGCGTGGCGAACGCGTTTCGGAAGGAACCGCGTCGCCAGATAGAACGTCTTGCCGGTGCGCCGCTGGATGGCCTTGCCCGCGTCGATGTGTTCCTGTTGCATTCTCTGTCTCGCCCCAACTGACAGCTGAGGGATGTATTCCGTACGACAGTTGCTTATAAAATAGCTACCCCTTACTAGTCGGGCCTGCGTCTGCTCGCGGGCCGCGAGACGGCGACGCCGTCGTCTCATGGCCTTTGCCCGTTCGGCTGCTCGCGGAGCTTTGCTCCGCGTCCGTCTCGTTCGAGGCGGTGAAACCGCCTCGCAGCCCGCCCGCTCGCACGGTCCGCGGAACGAAGTCGTTCGAGAGACGGCGGTACCGTCTCTCGTGATGACGAAAATCAGCACCGCTGATTTTCGAACCATTACGCGCTATCGAACAGTTCGTCGAGGAGTTTCCGCTGGGCGGCCCGGAGGTGCTGGTGGAACGTCGACCGGGAGATGTCCATCGATTGGGCGAGGTCGTCGCCGGAGACGTTGCGCGGCCACTCGAAGTAGTCGGCGAAGTAGGCCTTCCGCAGCGCCGTGAGCTGCCGATCGGTCAGCGAGGACTCGAGTCGAGCCACGACGTCCTGTGGGGTCTGGGGCGGCTGATCCGTCTCGTGGTAGCTGACCAGTTCGACGCCGTCGTACGTCCGATCGAGCAGATCGTAGACCGAGCGCGCGGACTGGGCGGTCGGAAGGTCGACGGTGAGATCGACGCCCACCTCGCGGGCGGCAGTCTGCGCGGATTCGTTTCCCGCAGTCGCCGCATCGAACCGACGGATCGCGGCCCCGTGTTCGGACAGTCCCGTCACGACGGCGTCGTCGATCGCGACCTCGAGAAGGGCGCTGTCGTCGTACGTGGAGAGCACCGTGACGTCGGAGACACCGTCGATTTCCGCCGCCGGAGGGACGGCCTCGACGGCCCGGTCGGCCTGGAAGAACGCCAGCGGCGTCCCGTCCTCCGCGTAGGTCAGGCCGCGATAGCTGAGTGCCGTCTCGAGCGCGACTGCCAGCGCCGCGACGAACTGCGACGGGTCCTCGACGGTGATCTCGAGTTCGACGACGCTGTCGGTCGTGAGCATCCGGCGAGCCTCGAGGGCGTTCATCGCGGTCGCGATCGTCCCGGCCAGCGAGTCGAGGACGAGCAGTTCCCGCTCGCCGAAGACGTCCGCGTCCGTCGCGAACAGGGTGAGGACGCCGTACGTGACGTCGCCGTAGGTCAGCGGCACGGCGGCGACCGATCGGAACGAGTCGCCGGCTCCCGCCGGCCACCAGCGCTCCGCGTCGTCGAACGCCTCGAGGTCTTGTATCACCTGTACCCCGCCGTCCGCGAGCGCCCGGACCGCGGGGTGGGTCTCGTCCGTGCCGAGGACGAGTTCGTCGTCCTCGAGGGCGGCGTCGCCGTCGGCGGCCCACTCGCGGGGTGAGAGCCGACGGTTCGTGGCGTCGAGGCGGCCGATCCAGGCGAGCACGTAGGGGTCCGTCCCGACGAGCGTCTCGCAGACCCGCCGCTCGATCTCCTCGCGCGTGGCCGCGCCGACGGCGGCGTCGGTGACCTCGCGCAGCAGGCCGTCGATGCGATCGAGGACGTGCTCGAGCGCCTCGTGCTCCTCGCGGAGCTCCGCGGCGGTCTCCTCGACCGCGATTTCGGCCAGCTTCCGCTCGGTGATCTCGAGGTGGAGGATCGAGACGCGGACCGCGCCGTCGACGGTGAACCGGTTGGCCCGCATCAGGAACCACCGCTTCTCGTCGGGCGAGTGGCACGGGTACTCCATCGCGAACGTCTCGCGCTCGCCCTCGACGACGGCCTCGAGCCCCTCGACGGCCCGTCTGGCGTGTTCGTCGTCGACGTCCGCCGTCGCGAGGTAGTCGACGCCGACGTGGTCGGCGGCGTCGTCCGGGCCGAACTCCCGCCACGCTCGGTTCGTCGACAGGATCTCGCCGTCACCGTCGATGACCGCGACGGTGATCGGGAGCGTCTCGAGGGTCGCCGCTGCGAGGTCGTTCCCGGTGCCCATCGGGCGCTACTTCGCGCCAGAACCCCATAACGAAACCGGGCGACGCGTGTCGAGGACGTCGCTACCGCAGCGCGATGGACGGGGCGTCGCGTGTCGGGGATGTCGCGTCCACGCTGGGTTATCGCGGCCCCAGCCTCTCTGGCACACGGCGGAAAAAACGGACGCTTCGGGCGGACAACCGGGGAGTTCGGGTGTTCACTCCTCGAGCAGTTCCTCGGCGAGCATCGGGATGAACGTCCCGATGTCGGTGACCATTCCGATAGCCTGCGCGCTACCCCGGTCGAGCAACTGGGTGACGGTGGCGGGATTGATGTCGACGCAGACGGTCTTGGTCGTCGAGGGGAGACAGTTACCGACGGCGACGGAGTGCAGCAGCGTCGCGAGCATGAGCACGATGTCGGCCTCCTGGGCCTGCTCGCGGATCGCGTTCTGGGCCTCGATCGAATCGGTGATCGTGTCCGGCAGCGGCCCGTCGTCGCGGATCGATCCCGCGAGGACGTAGGGAACGTCGTTGCTGACGCACTCGTACATCACGCCCTCGTCGACGACGCCCTCGTCGACGGCCTCCTCGATCCCGCCGAGGCGGGCGATCTCGCTGATCGTGTAGATGTGGTGTTTGTGCCCCTTCCGCGGGTGCTCGAGTTTCTCCGTGTCGACGCCGAGCGAGGTGCCGTACAGGTCCCGCTCTAAGTCGTGGACGGCGAAGCCGTTGCCGGCCGACAGCGCGTCGACGTACCCCTCGCGGACCAGGTCCGCGAGCGCGTCGCGGCCGCCGGAGTGGACGATCGCCGGGCCGCAGACGACGAGGACGTTGCCGTCGGTTTCCCGAACCTCGCGCATCTCGTCGGCGATCTCCTCGATCAGCGACGCGGAGGGACGCTCGCTGGAGACGCCGCCCTGCATGAAGCCGAAGGAACCGCCGCCGTTGCGGGGGCGTTCCGGCGGTTCGACCCGGATGCCGCTTTCGCCCGTAACGATGAGGTCTCCCTCCTCGACGGCGTTGAGGACCTTCGTCTGGACGCGCGGACGCTCGCCGTCCTCCGGCTCTCCTCGTTCCACGACGAGCGCGCAGTCCATCTCGGCGTCCTCCACCTCGATCCACTCGCCGTCGACGCGGACGAAGGTGGGGTGGTTCGTCGTCGAGTAGAAGTCGACGGGGACGACCCCGTCCTCCGGCGCCTCGTGGAGCGTCGCGTCCCGCGGGTCGGCGACGGTCGCCCCCTGCTGGTTGAGTTCGTGGAGGATGGCCCGCAGGTCCGCTTCGGTCTCCGCCATCACCCGCATCCGGCAGTACGTCTCCGCGTGCTTGTGGCGGCCGACCTCGAACTCCTCGACCTCGAACTCGCCGCCCATGTCCATCACGGCCCCGAAACAGTTGCCCATCGTCCCCGAGTCGATGATGTGTCCCTCGAGTTCGACGGTTCGCGAAACGGTCATCGGTGCAGCGTTGGCGGCCGGGGACCGTGAATGTGTGCGTCTCGGATCGACTGGACCGGGAACGCCTCGGCGCGCCACCTCGGTCTCCGAAGCCGCCGTCGGTAATCGCCGCTCCTTCGCACCGTCACCGATCGCCGCCCCTCAGTACCGTCACCGACCGCCGATCTCAACCCGCCGCCGACGGCCCTCGACGCTCGCGAATTCGCCACAGGCGCCGTCCGCCGATATTTCAGGGGAAATGACGGTTCTGCCAACACTTTAGTACAGTTCCGTAGACGGCCTCACCGGAGAGCAACCGTGTCGAACCCCACCCCTACACCCGCGACAGTCGAACTGTGGATCCGATCGTTCGCCCCCTCGAGCGCCGGTCCGACCCAGGAACGCGCCCTCGACCGACTCGACGAACTCGCGTCGACCGCGTCGATCGAGTCGGTCGAGGTCGGCGTCTGGGGGAAGGAAGTCGAGGTCGAGGGCGTCGACCGCGCGGTTCGGATTCCACAGCTTCAGCGGATCGAACGGCGGCTCGAGGCGTTCGAGACGTGGGCGGCTCGCACGGATCGCCGCCTCGAGCCGTTCTTCCGGAACGCGCACGTCGAATCGTCGATCACGGGCGAATCGCGCGACGTCTGGCGACTGCCGACGATCGCGGTCGCCGAGTTCGACGAGAACGACGACCTCCTTCACGTCGCACCCTGTCGCGACGGCGATCGAACGATCGACGTCTTCGACCGGTTCGATGCGCTGGCCGACGACGCGGAGCCACACCGCCCGATGGACGGGCCGCGCCGGACGGAGGAGGTGATGACCGACCGCTCGTCCGAACGGACGAACTACGGCCGGGATCACGTGGACCTGCCGGCGTTTCGGTCCGACTAATCGTTCCAGTTCCGACCGCTATCGCCGCGACCGCGATCGCCGCGGGTGCTGCGCGTTCGGTCGCCGTTCCGGGTGGGGACGCGATCGCCGGACCAATTTTCTGCCGTCGATCGATCGGGGATGGGGACAGTCAGGATCAGCGTGAATAACACCTATGCTATTCAGTGACATACGACGACGCATGGCGAGTGAACCACACGCGATCGGCCCGTCACAGTGTCGAAACTGCGGCTTCGAAGCGCCCGGTGGCGACGACGCGTGGCGTCGGATCGACGTTCCGAAACTGGGTCGCATGACCCAGTGTCCCGACTGCGAGAGCACAGACGTGATCACGAGTCGGTAGGTCGCTCGAGCGCAGACAGACTCTTGGGCGTCACGCGCCTAGACGGAGGTATGGGACACGAACCGAACGCGCACGAGCGCGGGGCGGACGACGACCTCCCCGCGAGCGACGCCGAGTGGCGATCCGAACTGAGCGAGGAGGAGTACCGCATCCTGCGGGAAGCCGGCACCGAACCGCCGTTCAGCGGCGAGTACGTCGACCACAAGGAAGACGGCAGCTACGTCTGCGCCGGCTGCGGCGCCGAACTGTTCGACTCGGAGACGAAGTTCGAATCCGGCTGCGGCTGGCCGAGTTTCTACGACGTCGACGACGGCCGCGTCGAGACGCGCACCGACACCAGCCACGGGATGCGACGCACCGAAGTCCTCTGTGGCAACTGCGGCGGCCACCTCGGCCACGTCTTCGAGGACGGCCCCGAGCCCACCGAGAAACGGTACTGCATCAACTCGGTGGCCCTCGAGTTCGACGAGGAGTAGGACCGCGCCCGTCCCCCCGATTCGGTCTCGGCGCGGTATGAGACGAGTGCAGGCACTACCCTTTTCGACGCGACCGCCGGACCACCGGGCATGTCCAACGAACGACCGACCGCCGAGGAACTGCGACAGGGAGTCACCGTCGAGGTCGTACAGGGCGATCAGGACGTCCAGTCGACGGACGCGGAACCGATCGTCGGCGAGGTCGCGACGGTCTACGGCGACGAACCCGAGGGACCTGAGGTCGAACTGAAAAACGGCGTCGTCGGCCACGTGCAGTCGGTCGTCCACGACGAATAGCGCGCGTCGATTCACCCGGCCCGCTCCTCGAGTCCCGCTTCGTCTCGAGTCGTTCTCTCCGGCCATCGTCTCGAGTCGTCCCCTACGGCCGTCGTCACGCATTGCGTCTCGACGGAATCGATTTCAGCCGTGCCGTTGTCGCCCGACTATGGCCGACTCGAGTCGCCTCGCTTTCGTCCGCGACGTCGCCGCGGTCGCCCGAGAGCGCCAGCTCAGCGTCAAATCGGCGGGACTGGCCTACCACGCGTTCAACACGCTCGTCCCGCTGGCGATCCTCGCGCTCGTCGCCGTCTCGTTCACCGACTCGTTCGAACCGTTGATCGCGACCTTCGAGCGCGCGGCGGGGCTCGACGAGGCGGTGACCGACGGCGGCCTCGAGGGGGGCGTCGGAACCAGTGCCCGAAGGCGGGCGGCGGTGTTCGCGGTTGCGATCCTCCTCTGGAGCGCGGTCCGGCTGTTTCAGGCGGTCAACAGCGCGTTTACGGACGTCTACGGTGCTCGAAAGGAGGAGTCGTACGTGAGTACGGTGACGACGATCGCGCTCGTCACGGCGCTCAACACGGCCCTCGTGACGGCCACGGTCGCGGTCGGCGTCGCACTGGTCAGCGTGGTCGGGATCAGCCTCTCGACGGTCGTCGGCGGGGTCTGGTCGGCGGGTCTCAACACCGTCCTGCTCGCGGCGCTGTTGCTCGTGGTCTTCTTCCCGATGTACTACTGGTTTCCCCAGCCCGACGTCTCGGTCGCCGAGGTGCTGCCGGGAACGGCGTTCGCCGCCGTCTCCTGGACCGTCCTGGCCGTCGGCTTCCGAATCTACGTCACGGCCTCGGAGAGCGTCGCCCTGTTCGGGATCGCCGGCGCGGTCCTGTTGATCCTGACGTGGGTGTACCTGGGCGGGCTCTGTCTCCTGCTCGGCGCGGTTCTCAACGCCGTCCTCGCGGGCCACGTCGATCCCGAAGATGGGTGGGTCCCGATGCGATCGGTGTGGTCGACGGATCACTCCGACTAGGCGCTCGGCGGCGTGGATTCAGACGCTCGACGGCGTTACGGGCCCGAGCGACTCTCCTGCAGTTCGTACCAGGCGGCGATACCCAGAGAGAGGACCAGGAGCGAGAGGCCCGTGACGACGCCGGAACCGAACTGCTCACCGAGTTCGACGTCGACGACGCCGCTGCTCAGGAGGACGACGCCGACGGCGATCGCGGTCGCGCCACCAGCCAGTATCAGGAAGCGGAGAGCAAACTCGATCGTCGCGTCAGCCCGTATCCAGTCGGACGGGATAAGGCGCCTGCCTGAGTCTGAACCGTCGCGAATCCGACGGGACACTCGCTATCACACCCGTCAGCGTCCGTCGTCGCGAAACGCGGCGTAGATCGTCCGCGCGCGGGTCTCGCGGATCCCCTCGATGCAGCCGTACACGCGCTGTCGACGTAGTCTCGCAGGGTCTTGCGCTCGAAGCCGACCGAATCGATCGCGAGATCGCCCGTGGGCAGTCGATCGACGACGACCTCGGTCACGTCCGGATGGTCGCGGACGGCCGCGAGGAGGCCCGCTGGCTCCCGATCGTCGACGGTGACGGCGACGCGCATGCTCGTCGGTTCGTCGTCGACCCGGGCCGAACGAGGTGTCCCGCGAGACGCGGCAGGGAGATTCCACGAGCCGAAACGAACCGATGGGTTCTATCGGCTCGCGTCCGTATACGCGACGAATGGTTTCCGAAGGGATCTCCGACGGCGCGCAGGTTCTCGCCGTCGGGTCCGACGCCGAACACGCGGGGCCGCTCTCGAACTGGGTCGAAAATCGAGCGGCGACCGAAGACGGCGCCGGCGCCGTCGAGACGGTTTCGAGCGCGAGCGAGGCCCTCGAGGCGCTGGACCGACGGGCCGTCGACTGCGTGGTGACCGCCCAGCACCTGCCGAACGGAACCGGACTCGAGCTGATCGAACTGCTCCGCGAGCGCGACCCCGACCTGCCGGTCGTCCTCGTCGCCCGCGACGGCGACGAAGCGCTCGCCAGCGAGGCCATCGCGGCGGGCGTCTCGGAGTACGTCCCCGCCGATCGGCCGGACGCGGCCCTCGAGGCGACCCTCGAGCGAGCGATCGAACGGGGTCGCGACCGACGGCAGTGTCGTGCGAGCGCGCGCCAGTTCGGCGCGGTGTTTGACGATCCGGAGGCGTACGCGTGGGTGCTGGATCTCGACGGGCACCTTCGTCGGGCCAACGAGACCGCGCTCGAGGCGATCGACGCGAGCGAGCGCGACGTTCGCGGCGAGTCGTTCGCCGAGTCGCCGTGGTGGGAGTACGCCGAGGCGGGACCGACGACGCTCCGGCGTGCGATCGATCGGGCGGCGAACGGGACGGTCGTCGATCGGGAGATTCGGCTCGGCGGCGGGGACGCGAGCGGCGAGGTGCCGCGAACCCTCGAGGTGACGTTCCGACCGATCCGCGACGAGTCGGGGACCGTCGTCTCGCTGCTCGCGCAGGCGAGCGACGTCACGGAGCGAGTCGAACTCGAGCGAGAGCTCCGCGAGTCGGAGGAGCTCCACCGGGTGACGCTCAACAACATGACCGACACCGTCCTCATCACGAACGATGCGGGCGAGTTCACCTACGTCTGCCCGAACGTCCACTTCATCTTCGGCTACGACGACGACGAGATCCACGAGATGGGCTCGATCGAGGAACTGCTCGGGCCCGACCTCTTCGACCGCGAGGACCTCGAGGACGAGGGCGTCCTGACGAACATCGAGTGCACGGCGACGGACAGGGCGGGCCGTGAACACACGCTGCTGGTCAACGTCCGCGAGGTCTCGATTCAGGACGGAACGCTCCTCTACAGTTGCCGTGACGTGACGAAACGAAAACGCCGGGAGGTGGCGCTGACGGCGCTCCACCGGACGACGCGGGAACTGCTCTACGCCGAAACCGAGCGCGAGATCGCCGACATCGTCGTCGGCGACGCTACCGAGATCCTCGACTGCGAGGGGAGCGGCGTCTACCTGTTCGATACCGACGAGAACGTCCTCCGCCCGGCCGCCGCGTCTCCGGGACTGAATCGCCTGAACGGTCCGCTCTCGCAGCGACGCGCCACCGGCGACAGTATCTCGGGCCGGGTCTTCGTCGAGGGCGAGTCCCGGTTCTTCGCGGACGTCTCCGACGCGGACGCGCTGGCCGATCCGACGACGGACGTCAGGAGCGCGGGGTTCGTGCCGCTCGGCGATCACGGCGTCTTGCTCGTCGGGGCGTCCGAAACCGACGCCTTCGACGACGTGGATCGCGAAGTAACCGATCTGCTCGGGGCGACGGCGGAGGCGGCGCTCGATCGGGTCGAGCGCGAGCGAACCCTCCGCGAGCGCGATCGCGAACTCAAACGGCAGAATCAGCAGCTCACCCGGCTCAATCAGGTCAACGAGATCATTCGCGAGATCGACGCGGCGCTGGTGCGGGCCGAAACCCGCGAGGAGATCGAGCGAGCCGTCTGCGAACGACTCACGTCGGCCGATCGGTTCTCGTTCGCCTGGATCGGGACGACCGACCCCGCGGGCGAGCACCTCGAGCCGACAACACTCGGTGGAACGGGGCGCGGTCAGGAGTACCTCGACAGCGTCTCGCTCTCGCTCGCGGACGCGACCGAGCCGGCGGCCCGCACCGCGGCCGACCGCGAGGTGACGGTCGTCTCGAACGTCGTCGACAGACTTCGCGACGAACCGTGGCGCTCGGAGGCCCTCTCCCGGGAGTACCAGTCCGTCGCCGGCGTCCCGCTCGCCTACGACGAGTTCACCTACGGCGTGTTGACCGTCTACGCCGATCGCCCCGACGCGTTCGACGAGGTGACGCGGACCGTGCTCGCGGAACTCGGCGAGACCATCGCCTCCGCCATCGCCGCCGCCGAGCGCAAACAGGCGCTGCTGACCGACTCTCGGACCCGCCTCGAGTTCGACGTCCGCGACGACGGCTTCGTGTTCTCCCGGCTCGCCCGGCGGGCCGACTGCGCCCTGTCGTTCGACGGCGGCGTTCGGCTACACGAGGACGGGGCCGCCGTGTTCGCGACCGTCGACGGCGCCTCACCCACTGCCGTCGCGGACGCGGCCGCCGATCTCGTCGCGGTCGACGACGCTCGGGTGATCAGCGACGACAGGAGCGACGGCGACGGAACCGAGGCTAACGGGACCGACGGCGACGAAACCGCCAGTAACGGGTCGAGTAACGCCAGCGGGACGGTCCTTCTCGAGCTCTCACCGCCGTTTTTGGCGCTCCAACTCGCGGATCACGGCGTCGTATTGCGGAGCGTGGAGGCGACGCCGGAGGGGTCGCGCGTCGTCGTCGACGTTCCGCGCACCGTCGACGCGCGGGGGAGCATCGACATCGTCTCGAACGCGTTCTCGGACGTCGATCTTCACGCCAAACGAACCGTCGAGCGGACGAGCGCCCGCGACCTCCGGTCGGAACTGCTCGAGCGACTCACGGACCGCCAACTCGAGGTCGTGCAGGTGGCGTACTACGGGGGCTACTTCAAGTCGCCCCGTGAACGTTCGGGCGAAGCGGTCGCCGAGACGCTCGGCATCTCCGCGGCGGCGTTCTATCGTCACGTCCGGACCGTCCAGCGGAAACTGTTCACGATCCTGTTCGAGGAGATCGGCGTTCCGGCAAATATCGAGGGCAGTGTTGAATAGTGAACCCTCTCGAACGGACGGGGTTAGCTATCCAACGAATATGCCTATCCTAATATCCCTATTATTCCTGAATGCAACGGCGCGACTCCCATGAAAGACATCTCCCTCAACCCCGACGAGGAATCGACCTACGAGTGCTTCGACTGCGGAACCGTCGTCCGCGCGGCGGCACCCGAATCCTGTCCTGACTGCGGCGCCGACATGCGCAATCGGCAGACACCGATCGAGTGATCGAGTCGCCATGGCGTCGAACCAGCAGTCGTCAGCGTCCGCTACGCCGCAGCGATCGGTCGACGCGACCGAACCCGAGACGGCGCTCGAAACCGCTCGCCGACAACTCGAGCGGGCGACTGCCCATCTCGAGATCGACGAGGCCGTGCTCGAGCGACTCAAACACCCGACCAAAGTTCACGAGGTGAGCGTCCCCCTCGAGCGCGAGGACGGCTCGGTCGAGGTCTTCACCGGCTACCGCGCCCAGCACGACAGCGTCCGCGGCCCGTACAAGGGCGGGCTCCGGTACCACCCCGAGGTCACTCGCGACGAGTGCGTCGGCCTCTCGATGTGGATGACCTGGAAGTGCGCGGTGATGGACCTCCCCTTCGGCGGCGCGAAGGGCGGCGTCGTCGTCGACCCCAAGTCGTTGACCGGCGACGAGAAAGAGCGACTCACCCGCCGGTTCACGCAGGAGATCCGCGGCGCGATCGGCCCGACGAAGGACATCCCCGCTCCCGATATGGGAACGGATCCGGCGACGATGGCCTGGCTGATGGACGCCTACAGCATGCAGGAAGGCGAGACCATCCCCGGCGTCGTCACCGGCAAACCGCCCGTCGTCGGCGGCAGTTACGGCCGCGAGGAGGCGCCCGGCCGCAGCGTCGCGATCGTCACGCGCGAGACCTGCGACTACTACGGCTACCCGCTCGAGGACACCACCGTCGCCGTGCAGGGCTTCGGCAGCGTCGGCGCCAACGCGGCCCGCCTGCTCGAGGAGTGGGGTGCGACCGTGGTCGCCGTCAGCGACGTCAACGGCGCGATCCACGACCCCGACGGGATCGACGTCGATGCGATCCCCTCCCACGACGAGGAACCGGAGGCGGTCACCAGCTACGCGGCGGAGGCGAGCGACGTCGCTCGAATCACGAACGCAGAACTGCTCGAACTCGACGTCGACGTCCTCGTCCCGGCCGCCGTCGGCAACGTCATCACCGCGGACAACGCCGACGACGTGGCGGCGGACATCGTCGTCGAGGGCGCGAACGGCCCGACGACGTTCGCCGCCGACACGATCCTCGACGAGCGTGGCGTGCACGTCGTCCCCGACATTCTGGCCAACGCGGGCGGCGTGACGGTCAGCTACTTCGAGTGGCTCCAGGATATCAACCGCCGGACGTGGAGCCTCGAGCGCGTTCACGAGGAACTCGAGGCCGAGATGACCGAGGCCTGGTCGGCCGTGCGCGACGAGGTCGAGCGGCGCGATCTCTCCTGGCGCGACGCCGCCTACGTCGTCGCGCTGTCACGGGTCGCCGAGGCCCACGACGCGCGCGGGTTGTGGCCCTGACCGCGGCCTCGAGTTGACCGCGGCTACGGGTCGCGGACCGCGCGGCTCTCCGTTTTCGGTCCCGCTTCACCGGTCGTGAGGACGTATTACACGTTCCAGTCGATCGTACGGACGTACTATGCGTTCCGGTCGAGATACGCGATCGCCTTCGCGTCGCTCACCTGCCCGAACTTGCAGTAGAACTGACCTACTGCGCGGAACGACTCGGGGGTCTCGAGGGCGATCACCGCGTCGGCCTCGCTCTCGAGGTCGTCGACGCCCCGCGGCGACCCGACGGGAACCGCCAGCGCGACGTACTCGGCGCCGGCCTCCCGCACCTGTCGGAGACAGGCAGTCGCGGTCGCGCCGGTCGCGACGCCGTCGTCGACGACGACCACCCGCTTCCCCTCGAGGTCCGGCAGGCCCGGCCGATCGCGGTATCGGTCGGCCTTCGCCGCGGCGTTTTCCGCTTCGTCGTCCCTGCTCTCCTCGAGGTACGTCTCAGACACGCCCAGGCGATCGATCAGGTCCTCGTTGTACCAGACGCTGCCGTCGCTGGCGACCGCCCCGAGCGCCAGTTCGGGGTTCTCCGGCGCGCCCATCTTCCGGGCGACCACGACGTCGAGGTCCGCATCCAGCGCGTCCGCGACCGGCCGCGCGACGGGGAGCGCGCCGCGGGGGATTCCGAGGACGATATCGGCCTCGAGACCGCGGGACTCGAGGTCAGCGGCGAGTCGTTCGCCGGCGTCGGTTCTGTCGTCGAACATACAGCGAGCTACGACGGCCACGTACTATGGCTTGTCGTGGCAGACGATGGAACCGACCGCTGCGCAACCGTTTGCGGTGGCGCGCGCTGGCGACGCGCTCGAGTATCGACGAGAGCGCGTCGCCGAGGTTGCGCGAGGGATGAGCGAGCGAGAGCGCGGCGCTACGCGCCGCGGACGCGAACGGCGTAGCCGTGAGCGGGAGCGAGCGAATCGGTTGGGAAGGGTGTGGAGATCACCGTTGCCAGTAGCAGCAGAACGCTCGAGTTAATCGTTTCACCGAGCGTTTCCGAGTCGAATTGAGATCCGAAAACGACCGGAACACGCCTGCCAAACGGCTACCCGTCCCGGTTTCTGGATGTGCGGTATGGGACGACTGCAGCGAACGCTCTCGAACATCTCCGAGGAAGAGATCGACAACGGCCGGATCGGGATCGTCGCCGGCGCGATCGAGTACCCTAATCAGCCCGTGCTCGTCGGCCGCGCGGCGCTGCGGACCGGCTCCGACCACGTCCGGACGTTCGTCCCCGATCCGATCTACGAGATCGTCGCGGGGCAGGACCCGAACCTGCTGGTCGACCGCTACGCGGGCGAGCAGTTCGAGGAGAGCGCGGTCGAACGCACCCGCGAGATGAGCGAGTGGGCAGACGCGCTCGTAATCGGCCCCGGACTCGTCGACGCCGATCCCGAGGCCGTCTGCGAGGCGATCGACACGATCGACGTCCCGATGGTCGTCGACGCCCTCGCGCTCGAGCCGTCGCTCGACGCCGACCTCTCGAACGCCGTGCTCACGCCCAGCGATACGGAGGTCGGTCCGATCCGCGACGAGTACGGCTCGCTCGCGACGTTCACGGAGGAGACGGGCGCCGTCGTCACCCTGACCGGCGACGTCGACGAGATCGTCGCCGGCGGCGAACGACTCGAAAACGAGACGGGGACGTCGGCGATGACCGCCGCCGGGACCGGCGACACGTTGGTCGGGATCGTCGCCTCGCTGCTCGGCCAGGGAATGGACCGGCACGAGGCGGCCGAACTGGGCGCGTGGATCCTCGGCAAGAGCGGCGAGCTGGCGACCGCCGAGCGCGGGCCGGGCGTCGTCGCGACCGACGTGATCGAGCGGATTCCGGACACGATCCGCTGAGTCGAGGGCGTCCGCTCGAAGCCGCTGCGGATCGGGCGCGGTCCGTTTGGAAGCCGCTGCGGATCGGGCGCGTTCCGTACGGGTTCCGACTGGACGGGAAACCATTACTGCTCGGCGCGTCATCAGTTCGAACGAGATGTCCGAACAGCGCTCCCCACCCGCGGCGACGACGGCGGACGAAATCTCCCACCCCGTCTTCGCTGCGATCTACGATCTGTGTCCGGAACCCGAAGCACTCGAGGCCCAGCGCGGGTATCTCGTGCGCGACCTCTCGGGCCGGGTGCTTGAACTGGGCTGTGGCACCGGCGACATGTTCCCGTTCGTCGTCGACGGCGCGAGCGACGACCTCGAGTACCACGCCATCGAACCTGACCCGCACATGCGCAGGCGGGCGGCCGAGGCCGCTCGCGAGACGGGACTCGCGGTGGACCTCCGGGACGCCCGCGCGGAGTCGCTTCCGTACCCCGACGACAGCTTCGACGTCGTCCTCGCCGGCGTCGTCTTCTGTACCGTCCAGGATCCCGACGCGGCCCTCGAGGAGGTCGTCCGCGTGCTGAAGCCGGGCGGCGAGTTCCGCTTCCTCGAGCACGTCGGCGCCGACGGTTGGCGCGGACGAGGGCAGGAACTGCTCGATCCGATCTGGCAGCGCGCGGCGGGCGGCTGTCACCTCACCCGCGACACGGTCGGGCGCTTCGTCGGCCACGAGGCGCTCGCCGTCGAGGAAATCGAGTCGCTCGAGGCCGGCGTCTTTCCCGCGACGCCGATCGTCCGCGGGACGCTGCGGCGCCGCAACGACGGCGTCGTGGGCTGAGTTCCGAACTCCGGGCTCGAGTCCGCCGCGACGGCGTCTCGGTCGGCTAATCGAGGAACCCCGGAGTCTGCAGGTGGAACCGTTTCCCGCGCGTCCGTGATAGACGCGACTATGTCCGAACCGGATCGAGAGCCGACGGAGAAACCCACGACGTCCAAGGAGGAGGCCGAGTCGGAGGGGAAGTGGATGGCCCGTAACGGGATCGCGATCGGGGTCGTCTCGATTCTGGCGCTGGTGGTGCTCATGATCGGGGCGATGCAGGCGACGGGTCTCGTCGACGTCCTCGCCCCCTTCGCGGAAACCGCAGGCGCACAGTGGGGCGTCTTCTTCGTCATGGCCCTCGTGGTGATCATCCTCGGTGGCTGGAGCTGGAAGGCCATCGCCTAGGGCCGCGGTCGAGTCGAATCGCGGGGTCACGATACCCCGTGACGGCGAGAACCGATCCGTCCGTTCCCGTCCGTTCCCATCCGCTCTTTCTGCCCGGTAGTTCGCTTCGTCTGGCTGTCGATTCTCTCCGCGTGCCCGCTCGGTTTCCCGGGGTCACCCGCCGTCGGCTTCCAGCACCTCTCGGTTCCGGATCCACGCGTCCGCGCCGAACTTCCGGTCGGCGAGGTCCCGGGCCGCCTCGAGTTCGTCGTCGCGCCACGACGCGTCCGCCGCGTCGCACCACTCCCCGAGCGCCGTCGCGAGCGTCTCGACGGCCTCCGAGCGGTCGATGCCGGTCTCCTCGCGGATGCTCGTCACGCGATCGGCGAACGTCTCCGGGCCGACGTCGGTCTCGAAGACGCCGACGTGGCGCTCGGGTTCGAGGTCGTAACTGATCGAGCCGTGTTGGATGACGACGTCGCGCTGGCGGTACTGGGCGTTGCCGCTGATTTTCCGGGCGTCCGCGCCCGCCGACGCCGGTGCGACGACGTCGTGGGCCGGGTTGATGTCCCGCAGATAGCAGGAGGGCTGGTAGATCGACGACTGCTCGACGCCGGCGAAGTCCGCGTCGACGCCCATCCGCCGGAGTCCCTCGAGGATCGGCTCGCAGAACAGCGCGTAACAGTCCATCAGGTCGCCGGGCACCTCGTCGGCCGGCGCGACGATCGTATAGGAGATGTCGGCGTGGCGGTCGTGGTAGATCCCGCCGCCGCCGGTCTGACGACGCGTCACACCGACCCCCTCGCGCTCGCAGTACTCCCAGTCGACCGTCTCGGCGTCTTGACGGTACCCCAGCGACAGCGTACTCGGTTCCCACGAGTAGACCCGAACGGTCCGCAGGTCGTCCTCGAGGGCCGTCCGCGCCGCGATCTCTTCGACGGCCATCTGCACGGCCCCCTCGCGGGGGTCGTCCCGGATCAGCCGCCACTTCCGATCGGCGAGTTCGCTCATACCGGCTGGTCACCGGCGACCGAGTTAGTGATTGCGACGGCCCGTCGTCGCCGATTCCGTCCGAATTCCGTCCGAATTTCGGTCGAACCGGCGGCCGGAGTGAATCGACCGCCGAACGCCCTCGCTCGTACACCTTCTCCCACCTAATGGAGATTTGTAGGTTCTAACCGCAGGTTCTACACGGTTTTACACTCACACTGAGGGGGCGACTCGACTGCGAGCCGTTCAGACTGAGGACACCACGACGTCCGGAGCTACCAGATTCCTAGAAGGAAAAGAGGTCGGTCTGCCCTTCCTCGACACCATCGACACTCTGCCGACGAACCCCGCCGGGCGGGACGATCTCCCCCGCCTCGATCGAGTCGGTGAGCCACGCCGCCCGCTTCCCGACGTCGTCCAGGTGGTCGTACGGAAAGTGTTCGTCCGGGTCTACCCGTTCGAAGACGACTCGAAGCGACCGACGGAACGTGTTCGTTGTTTCGAGATCAAGCAGCCGCGGATAGGCGAGGACGTAGAGGTCGTCGTCGTCCGTCCAGTCGATATCGCGGGCGCTACCGTACACCGCGTTCGCCAACTCGGTCGGCGTGATCGCTTCGAGATTTCCGACCGACTCCTCGTCGAGGCCGTCCGGTGTGAGGTAGAGCAGCTGGTCGCAGAGTTCAGACGCGAAGCGTTGTTCGCGGCTACGAAAGGTCGTTCCATTGGATGGAAGAAGAAGGACGTACGTTGTCACAATTCCTTACCGGTACGTTTCGTGGGTGACACCGGGGATGTTTCCGAAGTGTCCGTCACCAGCGAGAACAGGCTCATCACGCTCCAGAGCAGTTGCTGCGATTGCTGCATCTCCTTTCCCGATACCAGGCCCCTCTCCTTCATCCGCATCGGCCATTCGCTCACCGAGCAGCCGCCCAGCGCGGCGGGAGATACTCGGAGTCATATCTATTACTGGGTAGGAATCGAGTACGGCTTCTACCTTCTGACGTTCTTCGACGGTGTTCGCTACCTTCCCGACGCCGATATAGAGCTCCAGAACGGTCATTGAGGGGATTACCAGCGGAACGTTCTCTACTTCGAGTTCCTGTTCTTTCTCGACGGCGGGTTCGACGTCGTCGATGACATCCAGAACGAAGCTTGTATCGACGATCATTCGAAGCGCTCTGCAACTTCGCGGACTTCATCACGATCCGCCTGATCAGCGGCCTCGATTGCTTCTCGCATCTCGCTCACCTGGTTGTCGTCGAAGACGTCGCGGAGATCGCGGAGTGACCGCCCACCGATGAGTCGATCCACGGCGTCGCTGAACGACTCGTTATCACGTTTGTTCGCCTTGATGCGTTCGTATACGTCATCTTCGAGACGGATCTGATGTGACATCCTTGTTGACAGCGTTGACGCTCTACGAGGATTAAGATTGGGGTGGTCAGCGCAACTGGCCCAGTTCGTCAAGGCTCTTCGGTCTTGTACTGCTCTAGCTCGTCGCCGATACTACCGTGAAGCCGATCATACGCTTCCTTGAGCAAGCTTCGAGCCTGGGTCAATCTCATCTCGGTTTTAGGGTCTACCCATGTCCCAATATCGTCGCGGGCTAAATCAGGGATGGTTGGATCAGTGGCGTAATTATACGCGGTGGCGATCGCATCCAGATCCCACGCCAATGCCCGAAGCTTCTCGTCATCAATTTCCTCTATTTCTTCATCATCGAGGGGTGGCTGAAGCACCGCCTTTCCGAGATATTCGTTCTCTTGGTCTTCTATCTCCTCAGAATCGTTCACTGGCTCCTCTTCTTGGAGATAAACGTGTTTCACGAAAGTTCGGAGTCTGCCGCGCGTATGTTCGGTATATACCTGGCCTACCGGTGCGTTCCACTTTTCCTCAAAAGAATCGTCAGGGTCACCATCTCCGAATACTTCTTCGGAGGCGTCTGTGAACGCGTCATCCAAGTCATCTTCGACTCTATCCAGTAATTTCAAAAACTCCCGTGCTTCGTTCTCTGTAAGGCGTTTATCTTTGTTCATTCTCCGAATCCATTTCCCGGTATCTCATTAACCAAACAACAGACGAACCAATTATTTCGGGTGGGGATTGAAACCCGAGGTGGTTGTTGAAGTGTTCCCCTGCTTGTTTTGTCGAGACCTCTATGAAACTATGATTACATCCGCGCCATGGACACTGTCCAGTTACTGGCCCAGACAGATCCCGTTCCCGATCACTCCCACTTTCGGTGAACCAATCGTAAGGACTCATATTTCTGTTCTACCTATTTCTCCTGCTCTTCTGCCCACAATTCTGAGAGGAGATCGTCGCCAAGATCTGCGGCCTCGTGTAGTCCTTGGGCCGTGATTTCTCCGATACGCTTTCTATTCCGCTTTACGATCACCTGGCCGCCTGGTTTCTTTTCGAGAAGGATGTCACCGACAGTCATGTACTCCGTCTCATGTTCTTTGTTCAACGGCCCCAGCAACGCAAAGTATTGGTATTCTATGTCGGTAGGTGCATTGGATTCAGCTACTAAATCAACGTCCAGCGAGTTAAGGTCACCAACATACGCGGGGTTGATGTGCCCTTTAGCTAACATCCGTGCAATCCTACACCGTTCCTTAGCGTCGTCCTGAGTCATGCAATGATCTCCTGTTGCTCAGCATTGGATAAGGGCTCCAGATCCTTATGGCACGATTCACAGACGGTCACGAGATTGTCCAGTTTATGCGCCTTCTCGTCATCATCGAACTTACGGTAGGGTTCAATGTGATGAACGTGGAGTCCAGTCTCATATTCTGCCCGGTGTTCTTTCTGGGTCATGCCGCATTTCTGGCAGCAGAAGCCATCTCTTTGAAGTGCTTCAAATCGTGCTTCGCCCCAGTCTGGCCCGTAGTCCGAGGACTTTGGGCCACCAGAAGTGACGTATCCACACCATCGGCATTCAATTCCCATTGATTCAGCGGCCACCACTCTCCGGTCAAAGAACGAGTGTTCTTCACACTCACTTGGATCGGTGACAGATCGGCGGTACCAGCATATTTCAGACTCATCACAACCCGAATCTAAACAGTTCTTGCAGAGTCCTGGTGAAGTCCGATGGGCCACCTCTATATGTCTCGTATCGAGTCCATCATCTTCAGGATCGAATCCGTTCTCTTTGATTTCTTCGGCGATAGACCGCCTCAATTCTTTCCGCTCTTTTTTCCCTTCTTCCGATTGGTCAAGCGACTCCTCACAACATGTACACTTCAATCGCTTAACTTCCAGGTCGTCACTCGATCGAAGTGTCTTCTTACACTCCGGGCAGAACTTGTATCCACGTTGTTTCCCTCGTTCAGAGGTGCTTTTCACGACCTCTGTTCCACAGTCTCTACATACCGTTTTGGAATAGTCAGCCATCGTTTTCCTCCAGTTCGTCTAATCCGGTCTCAATCACACGTCGGTACGCCTCATCGAGATCAAGGTCGTTCGCTGCGGCATAGTCTTTCACGCGTCCATTTAGCTGGTGGCTGATCTGAATATTCGGTCGCATGTGCGTCCCGATGGATCGTTGTCCGTTAGCCATTCTGGTTTTCACACCGATAGTCAGTACGTCATAGTGTCTATTAGTCTTTTGGACAAATAGACATAAGCCAGTGCTCTAACCACTTATCAGTTATCGGCAATCTTTATGCCACCTGTATGTGTGGGCGTCCTAGTGAGTGCCCGCGACTGCCGCAGAGCTGACGACTGCCCTCTTGGACGACATCGACGTCGATAGCTGCAAGTTCAGCTACACGGAGACGCAGATCGACGGCCCCGATATTCATCACGTCTACACGACAGAATCCTACGGAGTCCCGTCAGACCCGTTCGGCGTCGCCAATCAGATCACGTCGCACCTGGAGGACGGCGAGTCACTCCTCGACGCGATCTCCCAGACTCGGCTCTACCAGGAGTTCGACGACCCCTATTGGAACGATCACCCGCAGGTCTACGACTTTCAGGTGATGCTGCGGACGTTCCTGTTCGCCGAACTCCGCGGGTTCGCTCACCGCTCGCACATCGCTGACTTCCTCGACGAGAACCCGAACACAGCGCTTGATCTTGGATTCGACTTCAAGAAGAACTCGCTGGAGGTTCGTACGCCGTTTCAGACCACGGTTAACGAGTGCTGGAACGACCGGTTCAACTAAGACGTACGCGACTACATCGGAGAGACCGTCGAGTACGTCCACGAGTGGGCGCGCGAGAACGAGACGTTCATCGAGACCACAGAACTGAGCGTTCCCTCCGAAGACGAGGAGGAAGGGCTCTCGAAGGAGGAGATTCGGCGCATTGTGAACGAGATGATGTGCCACATCCTCCCGAACTATTCGTTCGAGCGCGGGGACAACAAGAGCCACCGGAAGAACCTCTTCTTCGAGGTACTCGCACACTGCGCGCTTACCAGTTCGAGCGTCTACGGCGGTGGAGAGACGTTCGAGTGGTCGAAGTGCAGCGACGAAGCGCCGCCGTCCGGGCGGACGTACTTTGACCACATCCAGAGTCTCTCTCCCGCGCAGATGCTGGAGATGTTCGACGAGGCGATCGAGAGCCAGTTCAACGCGGCCTCGAAACTCGACCTCTACGACCAGGCGCTCCCGATCGCCATCGACACCACCACGTGGGAGTCCGATGCGTTCGGGAAGCGCGTCACCTTCGAGTCAATCAGTAACCCCGAAGACGACGAGTGGAGCAAGGCGAAACGCAACGAGACGTACAAAGCGATCGAGAAATGGGATTTGCAACCGCTCGTCGGGAGGGACTCTGAGAAGATTCGGAACGCCGACTTCGATGATCCTGAGTTAGTCGAGATCGCCGAGTCCATCCCGGACGTCGTCCGGTACGTCCACGGGACGAAGTCGGGCGACGACTTCTGCTACGCGTGGGAGTTCGCTGCGGCCTGCATCGCACACCCCACGTGCCCGATGGTGTTCGCGGTGAAGCCGCTCGAACGGAAGGACGAACTCGAAGAACACGTATCGGAGTTCATCGAGCGCGCGCAGGAGCTCATCGTCGTGGACGAAGTCTACATGGACTCCGCGTACGCGCAGGTGCCGGTCTACAATCGGTTCCGGTACCCGGGCAAGTTCCGGACAGCGGACGTCTTCGACATGGACTACGTGATGAATATCCGCGAGAACGACGACGTGAAGAAAGCTGTTCTCAAGGAGAAGCCCGGTGGCGGTGACTTCACCGCTAAGATGGACGACAACGACGATGACGTGACCATCCTTCAGGAGTACGCCCAGTACTCGCAGGACGAGAAAGCGTACGGCCACACCACGCTATTTGCGCTGCCGAAGCGGGGCGTCGAGACGGTCGAAGACCCCGTGACCGACCGCGTTGCGTTCTGTACGAATCGCGCTGGGTTCGACTCCGAGAGAGCGCTTGAACTCGTCAACGGCAACGACGCCGACGACATCGAGGACGAGCGCGGGGGCTATTCGTGGCGCTGGCTCATCGAGTCCGGGTTCAAGAAGGTGAAGGAGTTCCTCGCGTACACGAAGACGGGAGACGCCGATACGCGGCTCTTCTACATGTTGTACGCGACGCTGTTGTTCAACACCTGGATGCTCGTCGATCGGACTGTGAAGAAGCGGAAGGGAATTGAGTATGCGGACGATCCCGAGCTGAAGGCGAAGACCTTCGCGGTGATCGTGGCGAACTACCTCCGCCCGGTGACGTAGCACCCCACGTTTCTTCTGAAAAACCGCCTCACTCCTGAGCGGCAGCGCTCGGCAACTTTCCTTCTTTTCCGCCGTTCTTATCGCGTAACACTCATATAGACCGACCGGCGAGTATCGGCTACCTTCTTTCACGGTGAGTGGCTGGTATCGAACCGAGAGCTAACGGTTAGAATCGGCATTTCTCCGATAGGTGTTCTCCCATTTGATATAGCGTGAGATGGTTTACAGCAGACTCGGTAACCGATTCACGGGGCCGTGTCCGCCGACGCTGGGTGCGCCGCCCCCACGAATTCCCCGTGCCGACCGCTCGTTCGCGGCCGGAATCGGACGTCACGACGTTTTTACGTATCCGACGGCTATCCCGGGCTATGGTGCGGAACGTCGCCGGGTTACTCCCGGAGCTCGAGGCCGAAGACTTCTATCTCCTCTCGGGGGTCGAACAGGGGATGCGCTTCTCCGAGTGGGTCCAGCGGGAGAAGCTCCCGAAGTTCTCCAGCCTGACCGAAGAGGAGGTCGATTACCGACTCGAGCGCTGTCTCAAACGCGGGTTGATCGAGAAGAAGACGATCCAGTACGAGGGGTACACCCTCCAGTTCGAGGGGTACGACTCCCTGGCGCTCCGGGCGCTCGTCCAGCGGGAGACGATCGGCGAGTTCGGGTCGCCGCTGGGCGTCGGCAAGGAGAGCGACGTCTACGAGGTTCGCTCCTACAAACCGCTGGCCCTGAAGTACCATCGCGAGGGGTACACGAACTTTCGGGAGGTCCACAAAGAACGCGATTACACGTCTGAGAACGACCACGTCTCGTGGATGTACACCGCCCGGAAGGCCGCCGAACGGGAACACGAGATCCTCGAGGCGCTCTACCCGGACGTCTCGGTCCCCCAGCCCATCGATCAGAACCGCCACGCCATCGTCATGGAGAAGATGGACGGCGTCGAACTCTCGCGAACGCGACTCGAGGACGACCAGGTGCTGGGCGTGCTCGACCTACTCGTCGACGAGATCGCCAACGCGTACGCGCACGGGTACGTCCACGCCGACATGAGCGAGTACAACGTCTTCGTCAACGAGGCGGGAGTGAAGATCTTCGACTGGCCCCAGGCGGTCCCGACCGAACACGAGAACGCCAGCGAATTCCTCCGGCGTGATCTGACGAACATCGTCGGCTACTTCCGCCGCAAGTACCCCCAGCACGTCCCCGATGGACTCGAGAGCGATGACCTCGCCGCGTCGATCGAGGACGACTCGTTCGAGACGATCACCGAATTCGTCGCCTAGGAAGCGGGAGCGGCTCGTCGGTCCGGACTGTTCGTCAGTCAGGAGTAGCCGCTGGTCTGGCTCCTCGTCGGCCTCGAGCGGGCCAAACGACTGAAATCGATTCGTTTCTTCCGGCCTACCTCCCGTCGCGTCCCGACCGCAGTTCCGAGAGGGAGTTCGCAGAGTAGCTAGCGAAACTGTGTCGTTCGGGAGTGACACGGCCGTTCGGACTGTCTTCCGGTCGCTGGAACGCCGCGAATCGGCCGAATAGAGACCGAGCGACGCTGATTTTCCGAGTCTGCCTCGTTGCGGAGACTCTGGTTCGATATGCGGGTATCGCATTGGATAAACTGAATATCGATATACGAAATCGTGGTTCTCCAGTCGAATCGATTCGATCCGGATTCAGGTCGTATCGGGCCGGTGGTGCCCCAACGGGACCGAACCGATCGTCTCGCTCGACCCGCTCGAGTCACCGAGTCGCGAATCGGTCGCTCGAGCGGTCAGCAAATCGTCTGGCGAAGATCGGAAGCCATAATACCGCAGTCACCCGATTTCGGGGTAGAAACCGACGCTGGCTACACCGTGGTTCGATTCCGCGGGTCGGCATTCGGTCAGCCGTACGTCATTGGCGGGTTCCGACCGATTTCGGTCGGATCCCGGAATCGTTACGTCTGGCCGACTGAGGCGACCACAGCGGCGGGGTTCCACCCGTACCCATCCCGAACACGGACGTTAAGCCCGCCTGCGTTCCGGCGAGTACTGGAGTGCGCGAGCCTCTGGGAGACCCGGATCGTCGCCTCGCTCTTCATACTGCAGTTCGCACCGCTACCGACGGGTACTCCTCGCGGCGCTCGGTTGGCTCCCGTTAGATCGACCGCCGCCGCAAGGGTTCGAGGTCCGCGTGCGCGCCGTCGATCCTCGAGCCGATGACTGCGACGTAGGCGTTCTCGCCCGTGTACGGCGCCTCGAGTACTGTGCCGCGGTTTTATCGACGACGCCATCCAGTTTTCGCCCTTAGCGTCGGTCCCGAAGTTCGAAGCCCTTATACTCGAGAGTTCGGAAGATACGGTAGACTCGCTGAGCCGCGGGCGGCAGCGGGCACCTGTACGGCATCGCCGCCACAGGTCGGGATGTGATCCGCGGGGCTTCGCCCCGGTCGGGATTGAACCAGGAAACGCCCGCAGGTGATACACAATGGCAGAAAGCTTCTACTCCCACATCAAGGAAGCATGGAAGGACCCCGACGACGGCAAACTCGGGGAACTGCAGTGGCAGCGCAAGCAAGAGTGGCGCAAACAGGGCGCCATCGAGCGCATCGAGCGCCCGACCCGCCTCGACAAGGCGCGCGAACTCGGCTACAAGGCCAAACAGGGTATCGTCGTGACCCGGGTCTCGGTCCGCAAGGGGACCGCCCGGAAGCAGCGACACAAGGCCGGCCGGCGCTCGAAGCGCCAGGGCGTCAACCGCATCGGGCGACGCAAGAACATCCAGCGCATCGGCGAGGAGCGCGTCTCTCGGAAGTACCCCAACCTGCGGGTGCTCAACAGCTACTGGGTCGGTGAAGACGGCTCGCAGAAGTGGTTCGAAGTGATCCTCGTGGATCCGAACCACCCCGCGATCCAGAACGACGACGACCTCAACTGGATCTGCAGCGACGACCACACGAACCGCGCCTTCCGCGGCCTGACCAACGCGGGCAAGGCCAACCGCGGTCTCAACAACCGCGGCAAGGGCGCCGAGAAGGTCCGTCCGTCGAACAACGGCGACCGCGGCCGCGCGAAGTAACGACGACCGCGGGCGGTTGGCGGTTTCGCGCTGATCCGGATCGATTCCGACTTCGATTTTTCTCGACTCGAGTCGCGAGCGACAGCGCCGCGTCACGAGGTGCCGCAGGCGGGCGGTTTCGGCGGCGAACTCGCGGCCAAAATCGTCGACGGGCCGGTCTGGCACCTCGAAGAGGCGATCGAGCGCGTCCGCTCGGCGTACGCGCCGCGTTCGAGGCGTCGCCGGGCTGACGTTTATTTCGACGGCCGGCGTACCCGCTCCCATGGTGGACCACGTTCTCGTCCCCGTTGACGACTCGTCGCAGTCGACCGCCGCCCTCGAGTTCGCGTGCGAAGAGTATCCGGACGCCAGAATCACGGCGCTGCACGTGCTCGACCCGGGCGATTTCTACGCGGCGACAGGGACCGAAGGCGGCGCGATGGCGAACTACGACGACCTCCAGCAACACCACGAGGATCGAGCCGACAATCTGCTCGAGGAGGCCCGGGAGCGGGCCGCCGACTACGGGGTCGAGATCGAGACGGACCACGTCGTCGGCGGAATCTCGGGCTCGATCGTCGACTACGCGGCCGACAACGGGATCGATCACATCGTCGTCGGCAGTCACGGCCGAACGGGCGCGAGCCGAATCCTGCTTGGCAGCGTCGCGGAGAAGGTCGCCCGCCGCTCGCCGGTGCCGGTGACGATCGTTCGCTGACGCGCTCACGTCGACTCACTGTCTCGAGTCGGCTAGCGAGTGGCTCGTATAGCGGTCACGACGCGCAAGTGCAGCAGTGACGAGTCGCGTGGAGGACGTGACGACAGGTACGAGCGGTCCTCCGAGGAAAACAGCGCGACCGCTATCGATCCGTTAGCGGCCGAAAACCCGACGTTGCGTGCCTACGCGGAGATGGTCTGGCTCTCCCGTTCGGACTCCGAAGAGCGAATGTCCAGGTCGGCACGGAGCGCCTCGATGGCGTCCTCGGGGTCGGTCTCGGAGTCGAAGACGCGGTCGAACCCCATCTCGCGGAAGGACTGACGGGTTTCCTCGAAGTCGTCCTGCCCGACAGCGAGGTTGCCGCCGATGTAGGTCGTGACGTCCTCGAGACCGGCGTCGACGATGGTCTGGTGGAATCCCTGACAGTCCTGCTTGGCGTGACCGTAGAGCGAGGAAACGAGTACAGCCTCGGCGTCGTGAGCGTCGGCGGCTTCGACGAACTCTTCCTGCGAGGTCTGGACCCCGAGATTGACGACGTCGAACCCGGCCGCCTCAAACGCTTGTTCCAGGATGGTGATCCCGACGACGTGGGCGTCGGACCCGATCACGCCGAGGATGACTGTCTTCGTCATGTTCGTACCACCACAAACTGGGGGGAGCACCATAAACCTAATGATTAATAATGTGTTAGTCGTTCGCACGGTCCCCTGCTTGCGATCTGGGGTGTGAGTTACGGGCCGAACTACGATTCGGCGCCCTGCGAGCGGGCTCGAGGTGGAAACGCCGGGATATCGCTCGAGACGATGCCTCGAGGGACGGGAGCGATCCGATGAGTGTCGTGAGCGGCGATCAGTCGCCGTCGACGGGTATCGATGAAACTGGCGGTGGATTACAGTAGATCGCACTCGAGGACGGAATCTGCCGATAGAGTGCTCTATTCGGACGTATACCTAGTGAACGGATCCAATCAGACTTTCGTGAGCGCGCCGATCGGTGCGTCGGTGCGTTCGCGCGCGCGCTTGATGCCGTCCTCCCCCGCCGCGATCAGCGCGAAGACGCCGGCGACGTCCGCGTCGGCGGTCTCGACGATATCGAGCAGGAGTTCCTGAGTCTCCCCCGAGCGGATGAGGTCGTCGACGACCAGCACCGACTCCCCGGCGTCGATGGCCTGCTCGGGCAGGTAGTAGGTGAGTTCGATCCCCGACTGGAGGCGCTCGCGGGCCTCGATGAACTCCTCGACGGCGGTCTCCTTGCTCTTCTTCGCGTAGGCGCAGCGGATTCCGTAGTAGCTCGCGAGCGACGCGGCGAGCGTGATGCCGTCGGTCGCCGCAGTCAGGACCACGTCGGGGCGGTCGAACTCGAACCCGTTCGCGACGACCGGCGCGACGAGGTCGAGGAACGGCTGATCGAAGACCGCCGCGCTGTTGTCGACGTAGCCCTCGTCGTCGACGCGGATACGCGCCTCGAGTTCCTGGCCGAGCGCCTCGCGGCCCAGATCCTCGACGATTTCGCGCGCGCGATCGGTTCCCGGGAGGACGTGCCCGTTGACGTACCGGTTGAGGTCGCCCGCCGGCAGTCCCGTCGTTGCCGCGAGTTCGTCGTAGGTCCGCGTCTCCTTCAGCATCCGCAACACGTCGACGGCCCGCAACTGGAGGGCTGCCTTCTCGGCTCTGTTCATACCGAGATACTCACGGCTGTGCAACTATGAACACGTCGATGTCGGAAACGGGTATGAATACCCACGTGCGTGGGATCACGGATCGACGGCCGATCGACGACGTTCCCGCCAACCGGATCGAACGAAAGAGTGGAATTGACCGCGTTCGCCGTCGCAGAGGGAGATCGAGACCCGAACCGCCCCATCTCGGGGCTTCTGGACCTCGGGGCTCGGGCCTCCGGGTCTCGGGTCTCGGGACTCGAATCTCAGATCTCGGATCCCGGAACCGCCTCAGTCCTGAAGGAAGTCCGGTTGCGTTCGCTGCTCCTCGACCTCGCGCTCGAGATGGCTTCGGAACGCGTCGATCTCGACGTCGTACTCCTGGTCCTCGAAGCGGTCGCGGACCGAGATGTTGCCGTCTTCCTCCTCGTCGTCGCCGACGATGATCTGGTAGGGGACGCGGTCGTCGTGGGCCGCGCGGATCTTCCGCTCGAGCGTGCTGTCGCGGCCGTCGACCTCGACGCGGAACGCGTCGAACTCGTTGGCGACGCGGTGGGCGTAGCCGAGATTGTCGTCGGAGATGGGGAGCACGCGGACCTGCTCGGGCGCGAGCCACAGCGGGAACCGGCCCTCGTAGTGCTCGATGAGCATCATGAAGAACCGCTCGTAGCTGCCGTACAGCGCGCGGTGGATCATGACGGGGCGGTGTTCGTCGTTGTCCTCGCCCACGTAGGAGAGGTCGAAGCGCTCGGGCATGTTGAAGTCGAGCTGGACCGTGGGGCCGTCCCACGAGCGGCCGATGGCGTCCTCGAACGCGAAGTCGATCTTCGGGCCGTAGAAGGCGCCGTCGCCCTCCTCGAGGTCGTAGTCGAGGTTTCGCTTCTCGAGGACGTTCTCGAGTTGCTCCTCCGCCTCTTCCCAGATCTCGTCGCTACCGACCGACTTCTCCGGGCGCGTCGCGAGGGCCATCTCGTACTCGAGGTCGAACGTGTCGAGGACGTCCGTGATCATGTCCATGATCCCTTCGACCTCGCGCTCGATCTGATCGGGGCGGATGAACAGGTGGCCGTCGTCGATCGTGAAGGCCCAGACCCGCGAGAGCCCCGAGAGTTCGCCGCGCTGTTCCTTCCGGTAGACCTTCCCGTTCTCCGCGTAGCGGATCGGGAGGTCGCGGTAGCTCCAGGACTGATCCTGGAAGATGGCGGCGTGGCCGGGGCAGTTCATCGGCTTCAGGCCGAACTCGTCGTCGCCGACGTCGAAGATGAACATGTCGTCGGCGTAGTTCTCGTAGTGGCCCGAGCGGTGCCAGAGGTCCGTCTTGAAGACGTGGGGCGTCTCGACGTAGTCGTAGCCCGCGTCCTCGTTCAGGTTCTCGACGAAGTCCTCGAGTTCCTTCAGGACGGTCTTGCCCGGCGGGTGATACAGCGGCAGTCCGGGGCCGGTGACGTCCTGAATCGAGAACAGGTTCATCTCGTTGCCGATCTTCCGGTGGTCGCGCTCCTCGGCCGCCTCCTTGCGCTCGAGGAACGCCTCGAGGTCGCTCTCGTTCTCGAAGGCCGTGCCGTAGATGCGCGTCTGCATCGGGTTCTCCTCGTCGCCGCGCCAGTAGGCGCCCGCGATCTCGAGGAGTTTGACGACGCCGATCTCGCCCGTCGAGTCGACGTGGGGGCCGGCACAGAGGTCCTCCCACTCACCCTGTTTGTAGAAGCTCACGGTGTCGTTCTCGTCGGCGAACTCCTCGAGCAGTTCGAGCTTGTAGGGTTCGTCCGCCAGCCGCTTCTCGGCCTCCTCGATCGAGACGTCCTCGCGCTCGATCTCGTAGTCCTCGGCGACGATCTCTTCGATCTCCTCCTCGAGATCCGCGAGGTCCTCCTCGTCGATGTCGAGATTGTCGAAGTCGTAGTAGAAGCCCTCGTCCGTCGGCGGGCCGATCGCGAGTTTGACCTCGTCCTCGTCGTACAGTCGTTCGACCGCCTGTGCGAGGCAGTGCGACGCGGAGTGGCGCATGACGTCGAGGTACTCGTCGGACTGGTCCGTGACGATCTCGAGGTCGACGCCGTCGTAGACGGGCGCCTCCTTGGCGACGAGGTCGCCGTCGAGTTTGCCGGCGACCGTGTCGCGGCCGAGGCCGGGGCCGATCTCGTAGGCGCAGTCCTCGACCGTCGCGTCCGCGTCGACCTCGAGTTCGGAGCCGTCGGGCAGTACGACCGCTATCTGTTCCTGTGACTGGGAATCTGGTTCTGACATGGGTGGTGTAGCTGTGGGTAGTGCTGTGGCTGGTGCTGTGCTGGGAACTTCGGTGAGAAGTTCGGTCGGGGGTCCGCCGTGGCCGCTCGGCTGCGGGTCGGTTCCGACACAGCGAGCGGTAGGTGTGGGTTAGAAGCGGGCGAAAGCCCCTGTAAAGCGGACACCTACCATCGTGGATTCGGATTGTCTCGAGCGGGATAAAAGCCTTCTGATGGTGTGGCGGTCCGTCGGAATTGATCGATCGTCGTGGCGACGGTCTCTGGCCAGATCGGCTCGTTTCGTTCTCGCATCGGCGTGGACGGACCGATACTCGTTTTTCGCGCCCCGTCGAAGCCCCGGTATGACCGTCACTGCCGTGCTCTTCGACCTCGACGACACGCTGTATCCCTATGCCCCGTGCAAGGAAGCGGGGCTCGAGGCGGCTCGAACCGTCGCGCTCGACCTCGGCTACGAGTTCGATCGGGAGGGCTTCGACGCGTTCTACCGGTCGGGACGCCGGGAGGCCAAACGCGAACTCGCCGGGACGGCCGCGACCCACGAGCGGTTCATCTACTTCAAACGCGCGCTCGAGGAGCGGACCGGGGAACCCAGAGCCGGCGACGCGCTGGCGCTCGGCGAGGCGTTCTGGGAGGCCTACCTCGACGAGATGGAGCTCTTCCCGGGCGTCCGCGAGACCCTCGAGACGCTGCGCGAGAACGGCGTCGCGGTCGGTATCGTCACGAACCTCACGACGCGCATCCAACTGGAGAAGGTCGATCGACTCGGTCTCGAGGAGCACATCGATCTCCTGCTCACCTCCGAGGAAACCGGCCGGGAGAAGCCGGGCTCGGTCATGTTCTCGCTGGCCCTGTCGCGCCTCGAGTCCCGGCCGTCGGAGGCGGTGATGGTCGGCGACAATATCGAGACCGACGTCGTGGGCGCGAACGCGGTGGGCCTCGAGACGGTACTCTGGAACGCCGACGTCGACCCGGCGGACGAACCGCTCGCGGGCCGTCGACGCCCCGACCACAGGATAGATTCCTTCGGGGATCTAACGGAGGAGGTACTGTGATCCTCGAGTCCGAGCGGAGAGCGGTGGTCGATCACGCGCCGGACCTCGCCGCGCTGACGCCCGGCCGGACGGGTAATCTGAGCGTCCGCGATGGCAACACCGGCGACGCGTTCGCGGTGACGCCGACCGGCGTCCCCTACGACAGCTTCGACGCCGCGGACGTGCCGGTCGTCGGCGTCGACGGCGACCAGCGCGGCGGCGAGATGGCCCCGAGCAGCGAGGTGCCGATGCACGCCGCGATCTACCGGCGCGAGGACGTCGGCGCCATCGTCCACACTCACTCCCCGTGGTCGACGGCGATGGCGGTCGCTCACGAGCCGCTGCCGCCGATCCACTACATGATCGTCGCCGTCGGCAAGTCGGTCCCGGTCGCCGAGTACGCCCCCTACGGCACCGACGAACTGGCTGCGAACATCGTCTCGGCGATGGACGACGCCGACGCGACGGCGACGTTCATCGAGAACCACGGACTCGTGGTTACGGCGTCGGACATAGAGACCGCCCTCGAGAACACCCACCACGTCGAGAGCCTCGCGCGCCTGTACCTGCAGACGCGGGCAGCCGGGCTCGAGCCCGAGACGCTGTCGGACGCGCAGTTGGAGACGGTCCTCGAGAAGTTCGAGTCCTACGGGCAGTAACTCTCCACGATAGCGGAGCGACTCCGATCGGACCGTAGAAACGCGACCGCTTCTCCTCGCTGGCAGCCCTCACCTGTCGCACACATCGAGGCTCGTCGACATCGAAGAGTCACCGAAATGGATCCGAAGCGATCGCTCTCGCGGTCGAACTCGGTCTTCCGACCGCCAACCGTGTAGGGGTCGGCGCCGGTCGCACTCGGCGAGCGGACGGCTGATGGTCCGGGCCGACAACCGCGTTCACTTCAAGTGCGGACCTGTCCATCCGTGGACTCACCAAATTCGCCTGTAAATCAGGTATTAGTGAATGTATACTGATAGTGACGGTATCCGTTCGACCCGGTCTTCAGACGAAACGAGTGAGACCTCGCAGGAGCGTGTCCGAATCGATAGACGGAGTTTTCTCACGGTGGCCAGCGGTGCAACGGCGCTCGCTGCCGTAAGTTCGATCGCCGCTGGAGCCGACGGTTCCGAGACGGTCGGCTACGGCGGGGACGGATACGGTGCGGGCGGTTACGGTGGAGTCGACGACTCGGAACCAGTCGACGGAAGCGAACGGGAAGAATCGGTGGGCCCGGTGATCGATCGGCTCGAGCTTCGGGACCGAAGCAATCCGCAGTGGGCGCGCGTCGGTGTCGACTGGTCGGTCTCCCACTCCGACGAACTCCTCGCGGAAGTCGAGTCGGTGCTGACCGGTGACGGCTGGGGATCGATCTCCGAATCCACCGGAGTGAGCGGTTCGAACGCCGCGGGCGAACACGGTCATCGCGTTCGCAAGGGACACGGTGAACGCTACGAGGTCGAACTCACGGTCACCGATACGAACGGCAATACGGCGACGGAGACGGCGACGATCGATCTCTGATCGAGCGACCGGAGAGCGCGTCGGCGAGCACTCAGTCCCGGTCCGCTAACAACTCGCTCGCGGTCACCAGCGCCTCCATCTCCACGCCGGCGTCCTCGACGTTCTCGCGGCCGCCCTCCTCGCGGTCGACGACGACCAGCGCGCGATCGACGGTCGCGCCCGCTTCCCGGAGCGCCTCGACGGCCTCGACGAGGCTCGTCCCCGTCGTCACGATGTCCTCGACGACGACGACCTCCTCGCCCTCCTCGAGGCGGCCCTCGATCAGGTTCCCGGTGCCGTACTCCTTGCGCTGCTTGCGCGCGATGACGTAGGGAACGCCGGCGGCGACGCTGGTGGCCGCCGCGAGGGGAACGCCGCCGAGGGCGACGCCGCCGAGTTTGTCGTCGGCCTCGAGTCGCTCGGCGAAGGCCGCGGCGATGGCCTCGAGACAGTCCGGGTCGGTCTCGAAGAGGTACTTGTCGACGTAGTACTCGCTGGTACCGCCGTGGGAGAGTTCGAACTCGCCGAACTTGACGGCCTCCGCCTCGCGCAGGGCTGCGATGAGTGCCTCGTTCGTCATTGCTCGAAGGGCCGCACCGAACCGAAATAAGCGGTGTGGAACGGACCCGTCGGGCGAGCGCTCCGGAGTGCCGATGCGTACACCTTTTTATTCTGTCACTGAGTGGCCTGTGGCATGCCACCGTCACGCGCACCCGAACCCCACCCGGAGGTCGAACCGCTCCTCGAGTTGCTCGACTCGCCGGACGCGCCCGATCTGCACGAACTGCCGGTCGAGGAGGCGCGCGAACTCCTCGAGGGAATGTTCGCCGCCGAGGGCGACCCGATCGCCGTCGAGTCGGTCGAAGACCGAACGATCGACGGCCCGGGCGGGGACCTCCCGGTCCGCATCTACCAGCCCGCGGGCGAGACCCCGCGGCCGACGATCCTCTTTTTCCACGGGGGCGGCTTCGTCCTCGGGAGCGTCGACGCCTACGACAAGACGTGTCGGAAACTCGCCGCCGAGACCGGCTACACCGTCGCCAGCCTCGAGTACCGGTTGGCGCCCGAGCACCCGTTCCCGGCCGCTCTCGAGGACTGTTACGCCGCGCTGGAGTGGGCCGCCGACGAAATCGAGACGCTGGGCGGCGACCGCGGTCGCATCGTCCTCGCGGGCGACAGCGCCGGCGGCAACCTCGCGGCGGCGACGGCCCTGCGCTCGCGGGACCGTGGCGGCCCCGAAATCGCCCACCAGGTACTGTTCTACCCCATCACCGGCGACGTCACCGAGACCGAGGCCTACGAGGAGAACGGCGAGGGCTACTTCCTCGAGCGGGACGGGATGGCGTGGTTCGAGGACTGTTACTTCGATCGCGAGGTAGACAAAGGGAACGTCTACGCCCGCCCGCGACTGGCGGCCGACCTCTCGAGGCTGCCGCCCGCGACGGTCGTCACCGCCGGCTTCGACCCGCTGCGGGACGACGGCGCGGCCTACGCCGAGCGCCTCGAGGCCGCCGGCGTCCCGGTCTCGCACCACCACTACGAGGACATGATCCACGGCTTCGTCAGCATGGTCGAGGGCTCGGTCGACCTCACGCGCGCCCACGAGGCCTACGACGCGGTGGCCGACGACCTCGAGGCCGCCCTCGAGTAAGCCCAGCGGGCCGTAACGCCAGTCTCGTGAACCGATCGCGAGCGCACCGGAACCGACCGCGAGGCACCGGAACCGACTGAGAGCACGCCGCGCCTGCCGATGCGGATACCTTTTTGTTCCCGACGATGAGAGTACCGTACTATGACACCAACTCGCGCACCCGAACCCCATCCGGAGGTCACGCAGTTCCTCGAGGTCTACGAGTCGCTGGACTCTCCCTCGTTCGACGAGGTGTCGGCCCAGGAGGCCCGCGAGATGCTCGAGGAGTTGCGCGCCGGCGGCAAGCCGGCGGTCGAGGTGGCGTCGGTCGAGGACCGGACGATCGACGGCCCGAACGGCGAGATACCGATCCGGATCTACGAGCCCGGTACTACAGGCGAGGACGGGGCGGACGACAGCGGCGCCGAACCCGCTTCCGACCGGCCGCTCCTCCTCTACTTCCACGGCGGCGGCTGGGTCGTCGGCAGCGTCGAGACCCACGACGACACCTGCCGGAAACTCGCCGCCGACTCCGGTTACCCCGTCGTCAGCGTCGACTACGGCCTCGCGCCCGAACACCCGTTCCCCGAGGACCTCGAGGACTGCTACGCCGCCCTCGAGTGGGCCGCCGAGGCGGCGCCCGACCTGAACGCCGACCCGGAGCGACTCGTCGTCGCCGGCGACAGCGCCGGCGGCAACCTCGCGGCCGGAGTGACGCTGCTCGCTCGCGACGAGGACGGTCCGGAGATCGCCCACCAGTTGCTGATCTACCCCAGCACGGGCGACGTGACCGCGACCGACGCCTACGAGGAGAACGGCGAGGGCTACTTCCTCACCACGGACGACATGCAGTGGTTCCGGGACCACCGCTTCGAGCGCGAGCTCGATCAGGGGAACGTCTACGCGATGCCCCGGCGCGCTCGCGACCTCTCGGGGCTGCCGCCGGCGACGGTGATCACCGCCGGGTTCGACCCGCTGCGGGACGACGGCGCGGCCTACGCCGACCGCCTCGAGGCCGACGGCGTCCCGGTCACCCACTACCACTACGACGACGTGATCCACGGCTTCTTCGGGATGTTTTCCGACCCGGTGAACCTCGAGCGCGCCCACGAGGCCTACGAGGACGCCGTTCGGGATCTGCGGCAATCGCTCGAATGAGACTGGTGTTTTGAGACCGGTTTCGCAATCTGAGTGTCCTTGTACTGAGTGACTGGGACGTGCGGTTCGAGGGGGATGAGGTCGAAAACGCGCGTTCTGCTATCGTGGCAACAGGGAATCGCCACGTCCTCCCCAACCGATTCGCTCGCACGCTATCGTCGGCGCCCTCGCTATCGCTCGAGACGCCGACAGCGCGCGCCACCGCAACGCCGGATGGTTAGGCTACGTGGTCTGTAGAGCGACTCTGTTGACCGGCCGTTCGCGGTCCCAACCCAAAAAGCATCTAACGACAGCTATCCGTCCATACTGCATGGACGTTTCTATCGTCGGCAGCGGCTACGTCGGGACGACGATCGCCGCCTGCCTCGCGGATATCGGCCACGACGTTGTAAACATCGAGATCGACGAGGAGATCGTGGCGACGATCAACGCCGGCGAGGCGCCGATCCACGAGGCGGGCCTCGAGGAGCGCATCGCCGAACACGCGGGCACGAGTCTTCGCGCGACCACGGACTACGACGAGGTCCGCGAGACCGACGTCACCTTCCTCTGTCTCCCGACGCCACAGGCCGACGACGGCAGCCTCGATCTGGCGATCATGCGGGCCGGCGCCGAATCGCTCGGCCGCGCGCTCGCCGAAAAGGACGGCGACCACCTCGTCGTCGTCAAGAGCACGGTTTTGCCCGGGACTACCGAGGAGGTCGTCGGCCCGATCCTCGAGGACGAATCCGGCCGCCAGATCGGCGACGGACTCGAACTCGCGATGAACCCCGAGTTCCTGCGGATGAGCACGGCCGTCGCGGACTTCCTCGAGCCGGACAAGGTCGTGATCGGCGCCTCGAGCGACGGGGCCGCCCAGACGCTGCGCGAGCTTTATTCGCCGATTCTCGAGGGCAAGCAGACGGATCTCGTCGAGACTGATATCCGGGAGGCCGAACTCATCAAGTACGCGAACAACGCCTTCCTCGCGTCGAAGGTCTCGCTGGTCAACGACCTCGGCAACATCTCGAAGGAGTACGGCGCGGACGCCTACGAGGTGCTCGACGCGGTCGGCTTAGACGACCGCATCTCAGAGCGATTCATGCGCTCGGGGCTGGGCTGGGGCGGCTCCTGCTTCCCGAAGGACGTCAACGCCCTGCGGGCCGGCGCCCGGGAACAGGGGTACGACCCCGAACTACTGGACGCGGCCGTCTCGGTCAACGACGAGCAACCCCGCCGGCTCGTCGCCCTGCTCGCCGAGCACGTCCCGCTCGAGGGCGCGCGCATCGCGGTGCTGGGCCTCTCGTTCAAGCCCGGCACCGACGACGTGCGCAAGTCCCGCGCGCTCGACGTGATCGAGCACCTGCGCGAGCGTGGTGCCGACGTCGTCGCCTACGACCCGGTCGCCGTCGAGAACGTCCGCCCGGACTATCCCGAGATCGAGTACGCCGACTCGGCCGACGAGGCGCTCGCGGGCGCCGACGGCGCAGTAGTCGCGACCGACTGGCCCGAGTTCGACGACCTCGCGTTCGACGGGATGGCCCGCCGGGTGCTGGTCGACGGCCGCCGGATCGACGTCGATCGGGAGGCCCTCGAGATCTACGAGGGGCTCACCTGGTAGCATGGATGACTGTCGCTCGAGCCGGAATGGCACTAATAAGCCCGGCAATGGTGTATCAGTACCCTTTTGCGCCGTCGCGGGGGAATGAATGGCGATGCAAGATGACGCGGTTCGCGCGGACGCGAAGATCTCCGGCGGCGACGGTGAGGTCATCGCCATGAGCCGCGACACGCAGGAGATCGCAGCCGACGAGGTCTGCGTGCTCATTCCGACCCTCGACGAGGCGGCCACGATCGGCGACGTCATCGACGGCTTTCACGAGGCGGGGTACACCAACGTGCTCGTCGCCGACGGCGACTCGACCGACGAGACCCGCGAGATCGCCCGCGACCGCGGCGCCCACGTCTTCGTCCAGTCCGGCGATGGGAAGGGACAGGCCGTCCGCGAGGCCCTCGAGTACGTCCAGGTTCCCTACGTGCTGATGGTCGACGGCGACGGCACGTACGATCCCGCCGACGCCGAGACGATGCTCGAACCCCTCTCGCGGGGCTACGAGCACGTGATCGGCAACCGATTCGCGAACATGGACGACGACGCCATGAAGTCGCTGAACGGCTTCGGAAACCGGATGATCAACCGCTCGTTCCGGTTCATTCACGGCGCCGACTACGACGACATCCTCTCCGGCTACCGCGCCTTTACGGTCGAGTCGTTCGACCGCATCTCGATCGATTCGGACGGCTTCACGCTCGAGACGGAACTCGCCGTCGAATGCGTCAAACACGGCGTCGACACGGCCGTCGTCCCGGTCAGTTACACCGCCCGGCCCGAGGAGTCCGAGACCAACCTCCACCCGGTCAGAGACGGCGGGACGATTCTGCTCGCGCTGTACTCGCTGGCCAAGACGAACAACCCGCTGTTCTACTTCGGGAGCTTCGGCATCGGCGGCATCGCCACCGGCGGCGCCGTCGCGTCGTACGTCCTCTGGGAGTGGATTCAGTACCAGCAAGGCCACGAGATCATGGCGCTGGTCTCGGCGGCCGCGATCCTGCTCGGCGTCCAGTTGCTCATGTTCGGCGTCCTCTCGGACATGCTCCTCTCCCTGCACCGGGAACAGCGGCGCCGTCTCGAGCAGATCGCCGGCAGAAACCGAGAGCGAGACGACGACGGAACGTAGTCAGAACGGCAGCATCGAGCGAACCTGCTGGAAGACGCCGCCGGAGTGGTTCCGGCGGTACTCCTCGAACGGTTCGTGGAGCGCGTTGAGCAGTTCCTGCCGGGACCGGAACTCCGCGGTCTCGACCGTCGCGAGTATTTCGCCCAGCGCGACGTCGTCACCGTGGACGTTGTAGGGGATTCGTTCGTGACCGAGCTCGGCTTCGACGTCGGCTTTCGTCGCCGGGAACGAGAGGTCGGCGTCTCTCAGCCGAGCGTCGACGGCGGCGATGCCGAACTCGATGCTCTCCGGTTCGTCGTCGTCTCCGCCCGAGGGTGGCCGGACTCCCATACGTACCAGTAGCGCGTCCGATAGCAAAACCGCTACGAAGACTGTCGGGGAGCGGGCCGTGAAACCGCGGCGGACTCACGCCGTTGGAACGCTACCGAGTTATGCCGTCGAAACGCCATCGAGTCGCGCTGTCGACACGCCTTTGACGACGGCGACGGAGTATCGCGTATGACCGAGTACACCACGGTTTCGATCCCGAAGGATCTCGCCGACCGCGTCGACGAGACGATCGAGGGAACCAGTTTCCAGAGCACGAGCGATCTCGTGCGGTTTCTGCTCCGCAGCATCGTCATCCAGCACCAGAAGGAGGGCGAACTCACCGAAGCCGAGTTCGAGGAGATCACCGAGCAGTTGCGCGGACTGGGCTACCTCGAGTGAGGGTTTTCAGCTTCGAGCGGCCTAGTGAGACGTGGAGGTCGAGTCTATGCCACACGTTCCCGACTTCCCAACGCCGTCGGACGACGACGACGAGCGCGAGTCGAAGCGCGGCGGCATCGTCGACAGAATAATCGACGACGGTAACTGCCCGACCGTCGGGGTCGACGCGCTCCCGGGCGCGACGCCGGTCCGGTGACGTCGGCCCTGACGCGCGGCCGTTTTTCTACTGCGATCGGTCGGACAGCGACTGGTCGGGCGGCTGGGCGTCGACGACCTCGAGCGGTTGGCGCTCGCCGGACCGGTCGAAGGCGGCGAAGGTCCGTTCGCCGAGTTCCCACGGGGGAACGGCGACGAAGATCACCTGTGCGAGGTCGTCCCGTTTGGTCACCTCGAGTTCCCGGACGGGATGGGAGACGAACTGCCCCTGAGCCTGTCGGGCGGGCGTTGAGAGGTCGACGCCGAAGACGGCGTTGACGGGGTTGTCGGGATCGGGCAGGAAGAAGTCCGTGAAGACGGGCGTCTCGGCCGGGATTTCGGTCGCGCTGCCCTCGAGATCGCCCGCGGACGTGATCGAGACGCCGGTCGTCACGCGATCCGGATCCGCGTCGCTGGCCAGATCCAGCAGCACGTCGACGAGCGCGCGCGTGATGTAGACCACATCTCCCGTAAGCACCGATAGTAGTTAGTTGTGTGCCCGCTCGGCCGCGGGGCTCGGTTCGGGCGGGACGCGTCTGCTCGCGACGAGGACCGACTCCCGCCTCAAACGGGAAGCAACTGCCACGCCATTCTCGCGTACGCCTGCGGGGCGCGCCGCCGCGAGTTCTCGAGCGCGTCCTCGAGGGCGCCCGCCGCGTCCGTCTCGATACCGGACCCGTGCCCGACGCGGATCCGTTCGGGGGCGAACCCGCCCAGTTCCTCCCGCGGCGGCGTGAGCCGCCGCATCGGGTGGACCCCGAGGCGTTCGCGCCCGGCGCGGAAGAAGTCGGCCGTGCCGACAGACTCGGGGACGACGAGCGTTCCGTTCTCGGAATCGTAGAGGGCGACCTCCTTCCAGAAGCGGTTGTCGACCACCGTGTGGGCCTCGAGTCCGGTGTCCGAGAGTTCGTCGGAGAAGCGCGCCACCGGGGCCTCGATCTCGTCCGTGACGCCCTCGAAGATTCGCGGGAGGTAGACCGGAACGTTGTGCCGGTCCGCGATCGCCTCGGCGTCGCGGGTGTGGCGGTCGAGCAGGACGACGACGCCGGTCACGTCGCCGAACTCGGCGAGCAGGTCGTCGAGTCCGTCGGCGTCGACGGGATCGACCACCCAGACCTCGCCGTCGATCGCGAGGGCGTGGCTCGCTCGCTGCATCTCCTCGTCGGGATGGGCGATCCAGCCGACGCCGCCGTCGAAGCGGTCGATCTCCCGAAACTCGGTCGCGGACTCGTCGATACGGAAGGACATACCCCGTGAGTACGACCGCGGCGGGTAAAAGCGTAGGCGACGCTTCTATACCGCTGTTCGGTGTACGTCCCACCATGCTCACCGGCCTGTCCTGGCTCGCGCTCGAGGTCAAGTACCTCGAGCCGGCGCGGTCGTTCTACGAGGAGACGCTGGCGCTGTCCCTGCGCGAGCGGCGGGCGGACGAACTCGCGTTCGCCGCGGGCGAGACGGATCTCGTCCTCCGGCGACCCGAGGCCGTCCCGCGGGGCGGACTGCACACCCACTACGCGTTCTCGATCCCCGACGCGGAGTACGACGAGTGGTGGGACCGACTGAGCGCCGACTACGACCTCGAGGAGGTCGCGTTCGGCTCCGCGAAGTCGCTGTACCTGTACGACCCCGACGGCAACTGCGTCGAACTCGGCCAGCAGGGCGTCGACGGCCCCGGCATCGACGGCATCTTCGAGGTCGTCCTCGAGGTCGAGGACCTCGAGCGCGCCGAGGCGTTCTACACCGAACTCGGATTCGAGACGGTCGACGTGGGTGACGAGCGCAAACGAGTTCGGATGAACGGCCCGATGGCGCTGGAACTCTGGGAGCCCCACCTCGGTATCGCGGACGCCCGCGGCGGCGTCCACGTCGATCTGGGGTTCGAGACCAGCGAACCGACCGGCGCGCTCGAGGCGGTCAGCGACCGCGTCAGCCGCGTCGATCGCGTTGCGGACGAGGAGGTCGTCGTCCGCGATCCGGACGGCCACGTCCTGACGTTCACGACGTAGGGGCCGTTGCCACGCGAGACGTACCGATGTGCGGTGGCGCGCGCTGGCGACGCGCCTGAGCACTGCGAAGGCGCGTCGGTGAGTACGTGCGAGGGATGAGCGAGCGGGACGAGGGGTGAACGCAGTGAACCCCTCGGAGAGCGAGTGAATCGGTTGGGGAGGGCGTGGCGATTCCCTGTTGCCAGTGCAAGTCGCTCGCTCGAGTGTACGAGTTCTCCGGGCGTAACTCTCGATATCGTCGTTCCGTCTCGAGACCTGCTTTCCTCACGCGTTCGGTCGATCGGGCGAATCCCTGCCCAGCGCAAGCCCGCGCTTTATCGATTCCAACGCTGTCCCACCAGATGGATCACCCATGAGCATCGACTCAACCGAAGACCTCTTCGTATCCGGACTCAAGCACGCGTATTACACCGAACAACGACTCCTCGACGCCCTCGAGGAACTCGAGCAGAGCTCCTCGAGCGAGGAGCTCAAGAGCGGCTTCGCCGAGCACCGCGAGGAGACGGAGACCCAGGTCGAGCGCATCGAGCAGGTGTTCGACCAGCTCGACGCCGAGCCCGAAGCGGAGGAAGACCCCATCGTGGAGGCGATGATCCAGGCCCACGAGGAGTTCATGGATCAGGACCCCAGCGACGAGGCCATCGATCGGTTCAACATCGCGGCCGGCCAGAAGTCCGAACACTACGAGATCGCCACCTACGGCAACCTCATCCCGATGGCCGATCAGCTCGGGATGGACGACGTCGCAGACACGTTAGAGGAGACGCTGCGCGAGGAGCAGGACGAACTCGAGACGCTCTCGGAGAAGGGCGAGCAGTTCGACTACGGCGAACTCGAGGCCTCGGACTAGCGACGAGCGCGGACCCGCGGCGCGGAGCAGCCCCACGCAATCGGCTTCTTTCTCGCGGCGTACCGTCGGTTTCCGAGGCCTACAGTCGATCCGTACTCACGTCGACGCCCGGCGGCGTCACGAGCAGGAAGCCCCGGAAGTGGACGAGGTTACCCCCCGATTCCTTGATGTCGCGGGCGAACCCGGCCGCCAGTTCGTTGACGTCGCCCTCGACGTTGAGGACGAGGACGTTTCCCTTCGAGATGGCCTCGAGCCACTCGCCGTCGGGCGTCGTTCCGTCGAGGGTGCCGAGCACGATGCTCCCCTCGATCTCGAGTTCGTCGTCGATGTGTTCCTCGACGGTTCGAAGGTCGAGGTCGAAGTCGCTCATACGAGGGGGCTCGAACTGCGGCGAGAAAAACGTTCGCCTCCGAACTTTTGCTCTGCGGGCGCGCCTTCGGCGCGCCCTCGGCAAAACTTCGATGAAAAGCCTGCGTCACCCCCTCAGCCGCGCCGATGGCGCGGCCTCGAGGGTTCCTCGGCCCGCTCGCTCCCTTCGGTCGCTCGCGGTCTTCGACCGTCTACGATCGTCCGCGGCGGCGATCGAGTCGAACCGATCAGTCCATGGGGAACTCCTTCTGGAACCCGCGGAACTCGGTGTGGTGGGCCTCCTCGTCGGTGAGGATCGTCACCGCCACGTCCTCCGTGACGGGGTCGTTCGCCTCGTCGGCGGCGTCGACCAGCGATCGGTAGGTCTCGATCGCGCCCTCTTCGGCCTCGAGGACGCCCTCGATGACCGACTGGACGTCGGTGGTGTCTTCGGGGGGCTGGAGGCTGTGCTGTTTGGCCTCGAACTGCTCGGAGCCGGGCGGCGCCTCGTCGAGTTGCTTCAGGCGCTCCCCGAGCAGCCGCGCGTGGTCGAGTTCCTCCTGGATGTCCTCCTCGAGGCTCTCCTTGACCTCCTCGGCGTGGATGCCGTCGAGGACGATCGCGTTCGAGAGGTAGTTCATTACGGTCTCGAGTTCGTCGTTGTAGGCCTCCGTCAGGAGGTCCGTAATCTCGTCGGTCGTCATGCCGCTCGATCTACCACGGCGACGGATAAAATCTTGACACGCGCGCCTGCGTGATTCATTTCCGTCCCGGCGTCTCGCGTTCCGTCGCCGTTCGCCATCGGCGTCCGTGAACGCGACGCCCCGATTACGCCCTCGGTCGTCCGAGACGACGCCTCCTCGGCCCTCTCAGGGTTGCTCCGGCGGGACCGCCGTTCAGCGCGGGGTGCGAAATAGTTGGACGAATGTCCGGTATCGCCCCCCAGATAATCGATGGTTTCGTTTCAGCACCCCGCTCCGAGACGTAATCCCGACCGAACGTCTACTCGCCGAGTGCGCGCCAGCGATGGTGGCCGGTCACCGCCTGATATTCGGGACGATTCGGATGTCGCTCGCGGGCGACGCGCCTCGAGCGTAGTATGATAATAGGACATATGGTGACGTATTAGGGCGTTGGTGTCGTACGGTTTTCCGATCGCTGACGATAGTATGAGTTGTAGTAGCATGACTCGCCCCGTAGCCTCAGCGTTAGGTTTATATACTTCGTCGCCCGTCGGATTCAGACACAATGTCTTCACAAGACAACCCGTCCTCTGACACCAGTCAGGGGGGTCGAGTTCTTCCAGGGCACGTTAGATTCCACTGACGAAATAGAGTCAGCACGTGTCTTCGATACGACGCTCCGGGACGGTGAACAGTCGCCCGGAACGTCGTTCTCCTACGACGACAAACGGCAGATCGCGTCCATTCTGGACGAGATGGGAACCCACGTTATCGAGGCCGGGTTCCCGGTCAACTCGGACGCGGAGTTCGAAGCCGTTCGTGATATCGCGTCATCGACCTCGACGACGACCTGCGGGTTAGCCCGCGTCGTCGACGCGGACATCGAGGCCGCACTGGATTCCGGCGTCGAAATGGTGCACACGTTCGTCAGCACCAGCGACGTTCAGATCGAGGACTCCATGCACGCGACGCGGGACGAAGTCGTACAGCGCGCAGTCGAATCGGTCGAACGCGTCGTCGAGACGGGAACTACCTGCATGTTCTCGCCGATGGACGCGACGCGAACCGACGAGCCGTTCCTGATGGAGATCATCGAGGCCGTCAGCGAGGTCGGCGTCGACTGGATCAACATCCCGGACACGTGTGGCGTCGCCACCCCGACCCGGTTCAAGGCCATGATCGAGAAGGTCTGTGCCCACACCGACGCGCGGGTCGACGTCCACACCCACGACGACTTCGGACTGGCCACCGCCAACGCGCTGGCCGGTATCGAGGCGGGCGCCGACCAGGCGCAGGTCTCGGTCAACTCGATCGGCGAGCGCGCCGGTAACGCCGCCTACGAGGAGTACGTGATGGCCGTCGAGTCGCTCTACCAGTGCGACACGGGCATCGACACGACGCGCATCACCGAACTCTCGAACGTCGTCGAAGAGAAGAGCGGCATGGGGACGCCGGGCAACAAGCCCGTCGTCGGCGACAACGCGTTCTCCCACGAGAGCGGCATCCACGCCGCGGGCATCATCGAGAACTCCGATACCTTCGAACCCGGCGTCATGACTCCGGAGATGGTCGGTGCCGAGCGCCGACTCGTCATGGGGAAACACACCGGGACCCACTCGGTCCGCGAGCGCCTGCACGAGCTCGGCTTCGAGCCGACCGACGAGCAGGTCACGGCGGTCACCCGCCGCGTCAAGGACTACGGGGCCGAGAAGCGCCGCGTCACCGTCGACGACCTCGAGCGCTTCGCGGAGGAGGCTGACATCGAACGTCAGTCCGAAACGGAGGAGGTGCGCGTCTGAGGGATGGCCGCCTCGTTTGCCACCGCCCGCGAGCCCCTGCTGTCGCGCTCGAGCGATTCGAATCGCAACACTTGCACGACCCGTGAGACTCGCAACCATTATGTCCCTCGAGGGTCCTACGTCATCAGTAATGACGGTCCGCGCTTCGCTGTCGGCTCGCAACTCGGCCGACACCAGCGCGTTCGCTTCGATTCGTATTGTAGGGGCGCTCTCGCCCCCTCTCTAGTACCTCGTAGCTCCGGACCGAAATTCGTCGCATCGTTTTCACAGCGACAGCACATCCAGCAGATGACACACCACTCTACACCCAGCGCGACCGACACACGCCGCCACGCGGCGGGAGGCAATCGATGAGCGAACGCGCAGCAAAGGTCACACCGGCGGACGAAGAACAGGACGACGACCAGATCACGGACAGTGCGGCCCCGGACGCGGCCAAGGAGCTCGACGCCGACACCGAGTCGACGCCGACCGAGCAGGCCGAACCCGTCACGAACGGCGCCGAGGCCGTCGTCCGCGCGCTCGAGAACGCGGGCGTCGAGTACGCTTTCGGCGTGCAGGGCGGGGCGATCATGCCCGTCTACGACGCGCTCTACGATTCGGACATTCGCCACGTGACGATGGCCCACGAGCAAGGCGCGGCCCACGCGGCCGACGCCTACGGCATCGTCTCGGGCGAACCGGGTATCTGTCTGGCGACGTCGGGGCCGGGCGCGACCAACCTCGTCACGGGACTGGCGGACGCCGACATGGACTCGGACCCGCTGGTCGCGCTGACGGGGCAGGTCCCGACGGAGTTCGTCGGCAACGACGCCTTCCAGGAGACCGATACGACGGGCGTCACGACCCCGATCACGAAGAACAACACCTTCGCGAGCGACTCGGACCGCGTCGGGAGCGACGTCAGCGAGGCGTTCGCGCTGGCCGGCGAGGGCCGTCCGGGGCCGACGCTGGTCGACCTCCCCAAGGACGTCACCAAGGGCGAGACCGACCGCGAGCCGGACGCGCCGAAGACGCCCGACACCTATCGGGTGCAGGAACGCGCGGACGAGGAACTCGTCGCGGCCGCGGCCGAGCGGATCGAGAACGCCGCGAAGCCCGCGATGCTACTCGGCGGCGGCGTCATCAAGGGCGAGGCCAGCGAGGCCTGCCGCGAGTTCGCGATCGAACACGAGATCCCGGTGATCACCACGATGCCCGGCATCGGCGCGTTCCCCGAGGACCACGAGCTATCGCTCGAGATGGCGGGGATGCACGGCACCGGCTACGCCAACATGGCGATCACCCACTGCGACACGCTGATCGGGATCGGCACGCGGTTCGACGACCGCCTGACCGGCGGCATCGAGACCTTCGCGCCCGACGCGGAACTGATCCACGTCGACATCGATCCCGCGGAGATCTCGAAGAACATCCACGCGGACTACCCGCTGGTCGGTGACGCCGAGACGGTCGTCGAGCAACTGCGCGAGGCGGTCGACTCCTCGCCGGAAGCGACCAAGTGGCGCGCCCAGTGCCAGCAGTGGAAGTCCGACTACTCGATGGCCTACGATGCGCCCGAGGACGGTCCCGTTCAGCCGGAGTTCGTCGTCGAGGCGCTCGACGAGGCGACCGACGACGACACCATCGTCACCACCGGCGTCGGCCAACACCAGATGTGGGCCTGCCAGTACTGGACGTTCACCGAGCCCCGCACGTGGGTCTCGAGTCACGGCCTCGGGACGATGGGGTACGGACTCCCCGCGGCGATCGGCGCCCGTCTCGCGGCCGACGACGATCAGGACGTCGTCTGTATCGACGGCGACGGCTCGTTCCTGATGACGATGCAGGGGCTCTCGGTCGCGGTCCGCGAGGAGCTCGACATCACGGTCGCCGTGCTCAACAACGAGTACATCGGCATGGTCCGACAGTGGCAGGACGCCTTCTTCGAGGGCCGACACGCCGCGTCGGAGTACAACTGGATGCCCGAATTCGACAAACTCGCGGAGGCGTTCGGCGCGGCCGGCTTCCGCATCGACGAGTACGACGAGGTCGCCGACACCATCGCGGACGCGATCGCCTACGACGGCCCGTCCGTGATCGACGTCCACATCGATCCCGACGCCAACGTCTACCCGATGGTTCCGAGCGGCGGCGACAACGGCCAGTTCGCACTGGCGGAGGACCAGCTATGAAACGGGGATTAGACGGCCCGGCTCCGGAGGAGCGACCGACCCCCGCGGGTCGACGCAACAAGCAGGGCATTCGCATCGACCCCGAGGTCGAAGCGACCCACCTGCCCCGGCGCACCGTCATCTCCGCGCTGGTCGAGCACGAACCCGGCGTGCTTTCGGACGTCTCGGGGCTGTTCTCGAGGCGCCAGTTCAACATCGAGAGCCTGACCGTCGGGCCGACGAAAGACGACGACCGCGCGCGGATCACGGTCGTCGTCGAGGAGCCCGACCCGGGCATTGACCAGATCAAGAAACAACTGCGAAAGCTCGTCCCGGTGATCTCGGCGCGCGAACTCGAGCCCGACGCGATGCAACGCGAACTGGCGTTGATCAAAGTCGAGGCCGACGACCCGGCACAGGTCAACGCCGTCGCCGACATGTACGACGCGAAGACCGTCGACTCGAGTCCCGAAACCGCAACGTTCGAGATCACGGGCGCCCGCCAGAAGATCGAGGCCGCGATCGAGACGTTCGGCCAGTTCGGGATCCGCGAAATCTCACGAACCGGGGCGACGGCGCTAGCGCGGGGCACCGACGAGACGGCGGCGCCCGTGAGCGCGACGGAATCGGCCGCCGACGAGGCGAACCAGCAGGAAATTCCAGCAGACGATGACTGACGAATTCACCACCGACATTTACTACGACGACGACGCAGACGTATCGACGCTCGACGACGAGACCGTGGCCGTGCTGGGCTACGGGAGCCAGGGCCACGCCCACGCGCTGAACCTGAACGACAGCGGCGTGGACGTGGTCGTCGGCCTCCGCGAGGGATCGTCCTCGCGCTCGGCCGCCGAAGCCGACGGGCTGACGGTCGAGACGCCCGCCGACGCGGTCGCACAGGCTTCCTACGTCTCCGTGCTGGTGCCCGACACCGTGCAGGCGGACGTCTACGAGAACGCCATCGCGCCGAACCTCGAGGCCGGCGACACGCTGCAGTTCGCCCACGGGCTGAACATCCACTACAACCAGATCGAGCCGCCGGAAGACGTCGACGTGACGATGGTCGCGCCCAAGAGTCCGGGTCACCTCGTCCGCCGGAACTACGAGAACGACGAGGGGACGCCGGGGCTGCTCGCGGTCTATCAGGACACTACGGGCGAGGCGTCCGAACGCGCGCTCGCCTACGCGAAGGGGATCGGCTGCACTCGAGCGGGTGTCATCGAGACGACGTTCCAGGAGGAGGTCGAATCCGACCTCTTCGGCGAGCAGGCCGTCCTCTGTGGCGGCGTCACCTCGCTGGTCAAGCACGGCTACGAGACGCTGGTCGACGCCGGTTACTCGCCGGAGATCGCCTACTTCGAGTGCCTGAACGAACTCAAACTGATCGTCGACCTGATGTACGAGGGCGGCCACGCCGAGATGTGGGATTCCGTGAGCGACACCGCCGAGTACGGCGGCCTCTCCCGGGGCGACCGCATCGTCGACGAGAACGTTCGCGAGAACATGGAGGAGACGCTCGAGGAGATTCAAAACGGCGAGTTCACCCGCGAGTGGATCCTCGAGAACCAGGCGGGTCGACCGAGCTACAACCAGCTCCGGGAAGCGGAGAAGAACCACGAGATCGAACAGGTCGGCGAGCGCCTGCGCGACCTGTTCGCGTGGGCCGACGACGAAGCGGAGACCGAAGACGAAGACGAGTCCGTCCAGGTGCAGGCGGACGACTGAGACCGAGCACCCGACCAATGAACGAGAACGACACGACATCCGAGACGATGGCCGACGTCAGCCACACCAACCCCTACACGGGGGAGACGGCTGGCCGGCTGTTCAGTCGCGGGCCGACGGTGGTCACCGACGGCGGGACCGAGAACACCGACCGGGCCGCGACCGATTCGAACGGACGCACAGACGACGAACCGACCGACACGATGGCGGACGTGGATCACACGCCGCCACAGGACGCCGCGGACGCGAACCGCGTCTTCGAACGCGGCCGCGAACCGACCACCACCGTAGAGGACGAGGAATGAGCGAGGGCACGCTGTACGACAAGGTCTGGGATCGACACAAAGTCACCACGCTGCCGACGGGACAGGATCAGCTGTTCGTCGGGCTTCACCTCATCCACGAGGTCACGAGTCCGCAGGCGTTCGGGATGCTCCGCGAGCGCGACCTCGAGGTCGCCTTCCCGGAACTGACCCACGCGACGGTCGACCACATCGTCCCGACGGCGGATCAGTCCCGCCCCTACAAGGAGGACGCGGCCGAGGAGATGATGGCCGAACTCGAGGAAAACGTTCGGGAGGCCGGCATCGAGTTCTCGGACCCGACGACGGGCGATCAGGGGATCGTCCACGTCATCGGACCGGAACAGGGGATCACCCAGCCCGGGAAAACGATCGTCTGCGGGGACTCCCACACCTCGACCCACGGCGCGTTCGGCGCGCTCGCGTTCGGGATCGGGACCTCCCAGATCCGCGACGTGCTCGCGACGGGCACCGTCGCGATGGAGAAACAGAAAGTGCGGAAGATCCAGGTCGACGGCGAACTCGGCGAGGGCGTCGAGGCGAAGGACGTCATCCTCGAGATCATCCGCCGACTCGGCACCGAGGGCGGCGTCGGCTACGTCTACGAGTACGCCGGCGAGGCCATCGAGAGCCTCGGGATGGAAGGCCGGATGTCGATCTGTAACATGTCCATCGAGGGCGGCGCCCGCGCGGGCTACGTCAACCCCGACGAGACCACCTACGAGTGGCTCGAGCAGACGGACTACTTCCAGGAGAACCCGGAGAAGTTCGAGGAACTCAAGCCCTACTGGGAGTCCATCCGTTCGGACGACGACGCCGAGTACGACGACGTCGTCCACATCGACGCCAACGAACTCGAGCCAGTGGTCACCTGGGGCACCACGCCCGGTCAGGGCGTCGGCGTCACCGAGCCGATTCCGGAACCCGAATCCCTGCCCGCAGACAAGCAGGACACCGCCCGACGCGCCCAGGAGCACATGCGCGTCGAACCCGGCGACACGATGGAGGGGTACGACATCGACGTGGCCTTCCTCGGCTCCTGTACGAACGCCCGCCTGCCCGATCTGCGCCGCGCGGCGAAGATCGTCGAGGGCCGGCAGGTCCACGACGACGTCCGCGCGATGGTCGTCCCCGGCAGCCAGCGCGTGCAGAAGACCGCCGAGGAAGAGGGCCTCAAAGACACCTTCGAGGAAGCCGGCTTCGAGTGGCGAAACGCCGGCTGTTCGATGTGTCTGGGCATGAACGAGGACCAGCTCGAGGGCGACGAGGCCTGCGCCTCCTCCTCGAACCGGAACTTCGTCGGCCGGCAGGGATCGAAAGATGGCCGCACGGTGCTGATGAGCCCGCGGATGGTCGCCGCCGCGGCGATCACCGGGGAAGTCTCCGACGTACGCGATCTGAAGGAGGTGAACCTCGCATGACCGACGAAGTCGAGATTCCAGAAGTCAACTACGTCTCCGGTTCGGGCGTCCCGATTCGGGGCAACGACATCGACACGGACCAGATCATCCCCGCGCGGTTCATGAAGGTCGTCACCTTCGACGGCCTCGGCGAGTTCGCGTTCTTCGATCTGCGCTTCGACGACGACGACAACCAGAAGGAGCACCCGTTCAACGAGGATCGGTATCAGGACTCCTCGGTGATGGTCGTCAACAGCAACTTCGGCTGTGGCTCCTCGCGCGAGCACGCGCCCCAGGCCCTGATGCGCTGGGGGATCGACGCGATCATCGGCGAGAGCTTCGCCGAGATTTTCGCGGGCAACTGTCTGGCGCTGGGTATTCCGACCGTCACCGCCGACAGCGAGACGATTCAGGAACTGCAGGACTGGGTCGACGCGAATCCCGACGGCGAGATCGAGATCGACGTCGAGGCCGAGGCGGTCACCTACGGCGGCGAGACGATCGACGTGACCGTCGACGACGCCCAGCGCAAGGCCCTCGTCGAGGGCGTCTGGGACACGACGGCGCTGATGAAGTCCAACGCCGGCGCGGTCCGGAAGAAGGCGCGGGAACTCCCCTACGTCGAGGACGAAGCGATTCCCGAAGCCGAGTAGGCGGCGTTCGATTTCGAACCTCGTTTTCACTCGTTTCCGTTCGATCGCGTCGTCCCTCGATACCCATCGGTCTCGAGCGACGGGTTACTCCGTAGTGGCACTTGTTCCGTGATAACACGCCTGAACCGGAAGGTGACGGCCGAAATCGCGAGATACTTCGGGGACTGACGGCTACAGTCGTCTATGTCTCGCTCTCTCGACGCACCGCTTTTCGTCCTGCTCGCGATCCTCTGGGGGTTTTCCTTTCCGGCGATTTCGGTCGGTCTCGAGCACCTGCCGCCGCTGCTCTTCGCGGCCGCCCGGTACGACATCGCCGCGCTGCTGTTGCTGACCGCGGCCGTCCTCCGAGTCGAGCAGTGGCGGCCGACCGCGCGGAACGATCTGGCGGCCGTCGCGGGCGGCGGCGTCTTTCTCATCGCCGGCAACGGCCTGCTCTTTCTCGGCCAGCAGACGGTTCCCAGCGGCGTCGCCGCGATCCTGCAGGGACTGGTCCCCATCATCACCGCACTGTGGGCCATCCCGCTGCTGGGCGAACGGCTCTCGCCGCTGGGGGCCGTCGGCGCCGCCATCGGCTTCGTCGGCGTCGGCCTCGTCGTCCAGCCCGATCCGGGGAATCTGCTGGCCGGCGATACCGCGTCGCGGTTGCTCATCGTCGGGCAGGTCTGCAGCGTCGCGCTCGGCGGCGTCCTGATCCAGCGGGCCGGTCCGACCCTCGAGCAACTGCCGCTGGTCGGCTGGTCGATGCTCGTCGGCGGCCTCGTCCTCCACGCCGTCAGCCTCGGTCGGGGCGAGGGTCTCAGTGCCGACGTGATCGGCCCCGTCTCGATGGGCGCCCTGCTCTACCTCGGGGTCTTCGCGACCGCCGTCGCCTTCATGATCTACTTCCGGATCCTCGAGCAACACGGCGCGTTCGAGGCGGCGCTGATCGGCTATCTGGTCCCGATCGTGGCGACGGTTGCCGGCGTCTTCCTGCTCGGCGAGGAGATCGGCCTCCTGACCATCGTCGGCTTCGTGGTGGTCGCCGTCGGCTTCGTCCTGCTCAAGCGACGCGCGATCGCCGAGGCGATCGGGTTCTCGACGGGCGTCGGCTCCCCCTGATTGGACGTCCGATTCCCGCCGTCAGGGACCGCTCCCGGTATCGACACCCTCTTTTCGCACCCCAAGAGAGGGGTGAGTATGACCCACGAGATCGCCGTCATCCCGGGCGACGGAATCGGGCAGGAAGTCACCCCCGCCGCGGTCGAGGTCCTCGAGGCCCTCGAGATCGACTTCGAGTTCGTCGAGGCGGACGCGGGCGACGCGGTGTTAGAAGAGACGGGGGAGGCGCTGCCTCAGGAGACCTACGACCTCGCGGCGTCGGCCGACGCGACGCTGTTCGGCGCGGCCGGCGACACCGCTGCCGACGTCATCCTACCGCTTCGGGAGGCGGTCGATTCCTTCGTCAACATCCGACCGGCGAAGGCGTATCCCGGCATCGACGCCGTCCGCCCCAAGACGGATCTGGTCTTCCTCCGGGAGAACACGGAGGGCGTCTACGCGGGCCACGAGGACCGCCTGACGCAGGACGTCTCGACGCTGACCCGCGTCGTCACCGAGTCCGCCTCGGCGCGACTCGCCGAGTTCGCCTGCGACTACGTCGCCGACGGCGAGCACGACGGGTTCTCGATCGTCCACAAGGCCAACGTCATGCGCGAGACTGACGGCCTCTTCCGCGACACCGTCAAGCGGGTCGCCGACGAGAACGGCGTCGAGACCGATCAGGTGCTGATGGACGCCTTCGCGACGCGAGTCTGTCTCGACCCCGAGCAGTTCGACGTCGTCGTCTGCCCCAACCTCGCGGGCGACGTGCTCTCGGACCTCGCCGCGGGACTGGTCGGCGGCCTCGGCCTGCTCCCCAGCGCCAACGTCGGCCCCGACCGCGCGCTGTTCGAACCCGTCCACGGCACCGCGCCCGACATCGCCGGTCAGGGCGTCGCGAACCCGGCCGCCACGATCATCTCCGCGGCGATGTTGCTCGAGTACCTCGGCTACGACGCGGAGAGCGAGGCCGTCCACGCGGCCGTCGAGGACACGCTCGAGAACGGCCCGCGGACGCCGGATCTGGGCGGCGACGCCTCGACGGCGGACGTGACCGAGGCGATCGTCGACCGTCTGTAGGCGGATCGGCACGAGTCGGCTCGAAGCACCGATTTCGGCCGAAAACGGTCGCATTTTTGTAAATCGGGTGACGTACACGGCGCATGGATCGGAACGATCGGGTCGTGACCGCGTTCGCCATGCTCGGCCACGCGACGTTCCACACGTACGAGCTGGTGCTCCCGATCTTCGTCGTGATCTGGCTCGAGGCGTTCTCGACGACGGCGGCGTTTCTGGGCGCCATCGTCGGCGCGAGCTACGCGCTGATCGGGATCGGCGCCCTCCCGAGCGGGCTGCTCGCCGACCGGTTCGGCTCGAGGCGGCTCGTCGCCGCGTGTCTGCTCGGGATGGCCGCGTCGTTCGGGATCGTGAGCGTCGCCCCGACCCTCGCTGTCCTGACGATCGGGCTGTTGCTGTGGGGGCTCGCGGCGAGCCTCTACCATCCGGCGGGGCTGGCGCTCATCAGCCGCGGGACGAAGGAACGGGGGACGGCGTTCGCCTACCACGGCGCGGCCGGGAACGTCGGCGTCGCGATCGGACCGCTGTTCGCGGCGGTGCTTCTCGCGTTCGTCGGCTGGCGAGCCGTCGCCGCGCTGCTCGTCGTTCCGGCCCTCGTCGCGACGGCCGTCGGACTCCGACTCACGTTCGATGAGACTGCCGGGGCCGCCGCCCGCGGGGGAGACGACGGGACGGCCGACGGCGACCAGCCCCGCGACCTCGCGGCGTTCGTCGCCAGTTCGAAGCGCCTGTTCACCGGCGGGTTCGCCCTCGTGTTCCTGACCGGAATCCTGTACGGGCTGTACTACCGCGCCGCGTTCACCTTCCTGCCGGACATTCTGGCCGACCTGCCCCTGTTCGATCCGGTGACGGCGTTCGATCGCGCGTTCGAGCCGAGCCAGTACGTCTACTCCGGACTCCTGCTCCTCGGCGGCGTCGGACAGTACGTCGGGGGAAAACTCGTCGACCGGATCCGAGTCGAGACGGCGCTGCTGGGGGGATACGCCGTTCTCGCTGCGATCGCGATCGCGTTCGTTCCGGCGGCGAACGCTGGGCTGGTCCCGCTCCTCGCCGTCGCCGGACTCCTCGGATTCGCGGCCTTCGCGATCGCCCCGATCAATCAGGAAGCCGTCTCGGCGTACACCGCCGCGGAGTCGAGGGGACTCTCCTTCGGCTACTCCTACACCGCGATCTTCGGGGTCGGCGCGGTCGGCGCCTCGCTGGCGGGGGTCGTCCTGACTCACTCGACGCCCGCGGTACTGTTCGCCGTCATCGCCGGCTGCGCCGCCATCGCTGCGCTCGTCGGGGCCTCGCTCCGGAGTCGGTCGGCCCACGCTGGTTCCCCCGCCGACGCCGCGAGCGACGACTGACCGCGCTCTCCGAGCCATCCCTTCGATCGTGCACTCTTCCTTGCGGACGCCGCAGTCGCGTCCAACCGTCGCGGACGCCATCGTCGCGTGTGCTTTCAAGTACCACAGGGTCGTACGCGGTGTCATGACGACGGCGAACTTCGGCCCTATCACCGACGACGTCCCGATCTTCGGGGCTTGTCGGCCCGGCCACCTCGGCGGCGACCTCGCGGCGTGGACCGACGTCCTCTCCGATCGCGGCGTGTCCGCCGTGCTCTGTCTCCTCTCTGAGAGCGAGGCGTCACGCTGGGGAGTCCCGGCCGCCTACGACGGGACCTTCGAGACCGCACACGTCCCGATTCGGGACCGCTACCTCCCCGAAGTCGACCGTCTCACGAGGGCCGTCGATATCCTCGAGTCGATGACGGCTGGCGGCCACCGCGCCGCGATCCACTGCAACGCCGGGCTCGGCCGTACGGGCGTCGTCGCGGCGGCGTGGCTCGTCCGCGAACGGGGACTGTCACCGACGACAGCGCTCGAGACCGTCGAATCGACCCCGTGGCCCAGATCACCTCGAGAGGCGATCAGAGACGGCAACGCGACCGAAGCGGAACTGTACGACCTCCTCGGTCGGTTCTGATTCGGCGTCGGCTGCCGGTGCCGGACCGGGAGTTATCAGGGGGAACGTGGTATCGGGGGCTATGCTCCAGACGCGAGACGACACCCTCGCCGGCATCGATTCCCACACTGTCGACACCGATCGCCTCGAGACACACTACCTCGAGGCCGGCGCTCCGAACGGTGCTGACGATGCCGGCGGGACGGTGGTGTTCATTCACGGTAACGTTTCTTCGTCTCGTTTCTTCGAGGACGTGATGACGGAACTCCCGGCCGGCTATCACGCGATTGCGCCCGACCTGCGGGGGTACGGCGATTCGGAAACGAAGCCGATCGATGCGACGAACGGCCTCGGCGATTTCGAGGCGGACCTCCGCGCGCTGTTCGGCGAACTCGAGCTCGCCGACCCCGTCACGCTGGTCGGCTGGTCGAACGGCGGCGGAGCGGCGATGCGGTACGCGATCGACAACCCCGAGCAGGTCGACTCGCTCGTCCTGCTCAATCCGCTCTCGCCGTACGGTTTCGGGGGGACGAAGGACGAGGAGGGAACGCCGTGTTTCGACGACTACGCCGGCTCCGGCGGCGGCCTCGGCAACGAGGAGTTCGTCGCCGGCCTCGCGGATCGGGACCGCGGCGAGGAGGGGCAGTCCTCGCCCCGGAAGGTCCTGCGGACGTTCTACGTCGATCCCAGCTACGTGTTCGACGAGGAGAGCGAGGAGTCGTACCTGACGGGGATGCTCGACACCGCAACCGGCGACGAGAACTACCCCGGTAACGCGACCGAGTGCGAGCACTGGCCCGGCGCCGCACCCGGCGACACGGGGGTCAACAACGCCATCTCGCCGAAGTACTGCTCGCTCGATGAGATCACCGAGATCGATCCCGAGGAGAAGCCGCCCGTGCTGTGGATTCGCGGCGACTCGGATCAGATCGTCTCCAACGAGTCCGTCTTCGACGTCGGCACGCTCGGCCGGATGGGGCAGGTCCCCGACTGGCCCGGCGAGGACGTCTTCCCGCCCCAGCCGATGGTCGACCAGACCCGCGCCGTCCTCGAGGAGTACGCGGACGCGGGCGGCGAGTTCGAGGAGGTCGTCTTCGGGAATACGGGCCACGCGCCCCACGTCGAGGTGCCGGGTGACTTCCTGAACGAACTCGAGGGCGTCCTGCAAGGATAACCGTCGCCGGCGGAATCAGGTCCTACGGCGCGTCGCGTTCCGCTTCGGCCGCTTCCGCCTCGTCGCGCTCGCTGCGCATCGTCCGGAGCGTCGAGAGCCCCCGCTTCCGGGTGACGCCCTTCGAGAGGCGGACGCCGTCGAACGTCCCCTCCCAGGACTCCTCGCTCACGCCGAGGTGATCCATGTAGTACGCGAAGGCGCCGAGCCAGCCCAGCACGACCGTCAGCACGAGGAAGGAGAGCACCGAGACGACCGTCGACGGGCCGACCGCGCCGACGGCGATGCCGGCGGCGACGTAGACGAGCCCGGCGATCACCATGAGGACCGTGATCGTCGCGAACATGTCGTTGACCGCGGTCACCCGCGCGTTGTACTCGATCCAGCGGCCGTAGCTGCGCAGCAGGCGCTCCTCGAACCGGTTCGCGTCCGACGGCGCGGCGGCTCGAGCCGACGCGAGCGCGACCTCGACGGCGTCGCCGTCGACGCCGCCCCGGAGGTTGGAGGCGATGTAGGTCACCCCCGCCAGTCCCGTCGAGACCAGCAGGAGCAGCGTGCCGGCGATCGTAAAGAGGTTCGCGAAGGCCGCGACGTCGATCTCGGTCTGGAAGACGATCGAGCCGCCGGTGACGACCAGCCCGATCAGCAGGAGGTTCGCCTTCAAGATCTCGATGGCCTTGCCGTCGATCTCCCGGAGGCGCTCGACCTGGTAGTCGAAGGTCCGCTGGAGTTCGTCGCGGGCGATCGCGACCGTCTCCGGGTCCAGTTCGCGATTCCCGTTCGCCGTGGCGTCACCGATCGCGGTGCTCGAGTCGGTGGCGGCGCTCGCGTCGACCGCGTCGTCCCGCTCGCTCGGTTCGTCCGTGCGCTCCCGACCGCTCATGGTCCCGACTCCCACTACGGGCATAAATAGCCACGCGTTCGACCGCGCTCGAGGGACGGGGATCGACGACTCGCGACGCGTCTCAGACGACGCCGTGCGCCCTGTCTCAGTCACGGCCTCGCACCCCGTCTCAGACGACGTCGAGCGCGTCCCGATCGGCGTCGGCGAGTTCGACCAGCGCGTCGGCCTCGAGGAGGTGGCACTCCCCGGGAACGACGAGCAGGTGCAGCGGGTCGCCGAACTCCCGCTCGGCGAGTTCGCTCATCGTTCCGGCCTCGACGAGCGGACCGGGACTGCCCGCGCGGGCGACGACGACGCCGACGAGATCGGGATACGTCTCGGCGAGCAGTTCGGCGCCGACGTCGGCGGTCATGTACTCGTCCTCCGCGGCCCGCTCGTGGCCCACTTTTATGTCGAGGTAGACGACGGTGTGTAGGCCGTCCTCGCGGTTCGCGTCGATCGTGTTCGTGACGCTGGCGGGAAGCCCGTCGGCGCCGTGGGCGTAGGGGAACGGGAGGGTCGTCGCTTTCCCGAAACGGTAGTTCTGGAGGCCGGTGAGCGAACTGGCGGCCGTCTGGGCGGTGACGCCGTGGATCACCCGCGTCTCGATTTCGCGGTCGTGGGCCCGCAGGCGCAGGTCGACGTGGGTCGTCGAGATCATCGTGTCGCCCGCGGTCAGAAAGGCCACGTCTTCCGTTTCCGCGGCCGAGAGGATATCGTCGGGGTGCTGTTCGACGCCGGCGCGGTCGCGGACCTCGATGTTGGTGTCGTGGGCTTCCTCGAGGTCCGCGACGCTCGCGCCGAGCAGCTCGCTAGTGTAGAACTCGGCGTAGGCGCGGTCGGCGGTTCGCAGCGCCTCCCGGCCCTCGACGGTGATCGACCGCTCGTCGTAGAGCCCGAGGCCGATGAAGGTGAGCATGGCCGGTGGTAGTGCCAGCGACCGGAATACGCTTTCGAGACGCGGCGTGCGCGACGGTGGGGCGTCGGCGGCGCGTTATCGAAGTCGGCGAGACGCCCGCAGGAGCAGCGACGTGGCCGTCCCCAACCCGGGCACGCGCGAGGAGAGCGCGGCGGCCACGAGCAGCAGGACGCCGCTGGCGCGTCGGCCCTTCGAAAACTCCATTACTGCGTCGATCAGCGTCGTCACGGTACTCGCGTTCTTCAGCAGCTTCGAGCGATTGCCTGTCGAGGTCATCCCTATCGGCCCAGATGACGGGCTCGAGAGTGAAAATGCGGTTGGTTGCGCCTGCCACGCGGTCGTCGGGTCGGCGTAACGCGGCGGGTCACCGACCGTCGTCGGTGATCGCCACCGCTTCGATCTCGACGCAGTGGTCGGGGTCGATCAGCCGCTGGACCTCGACCATGCTGGCTGCGGGACGGATCTCGCCGAAGACCTCGCCGCGTGCGCGTCCGATCGCCTCCCAGTCGTCGATGTCGGTGACGTATACTGTCGACTGTAAGTCAGCGCGGTGGATTCGCCGGATTGCTCGGCGACTCCACGAACCGTTACGGTCGACAGTATAGATGCGGGTTCGGACGACGTCCTCGAGGTTCGCTCCGGCTTCCGCCAATGCGTCCGCGACGATCTCGAGGGCGCGCTCCGTCTGCCGGTAGGGATCTCCGGGCGCGACGACGCTCCCGTCCTCGTCGGTCGCGGTCGTCCCGGCGACGTGAACGTGCGAGCCCGCGCGGACGGCCCGCGAGTAGCCCACCTTCGGTTCCCACTCGGTGTCGCTCGAGACGGTCTGGCGGTCCATACGGAGACCAGACAGCGCAGTGAAATAAGCCCCCGCGCGACGACGGACTCAAAAGCCGATGTGCGAGGTCGAGGCGGGACCGTCGTCGCCGCCGTCCTCGTTGTCGTCGATACCGCCCTCGCCGACGAACGTGAACTCGTCGTCGTCGAGGACTATCCGGCCGTCGTCGCGAACCGTGATGTCGACCGCCGGAAGCGTGGTGTCGGCGGCCTCGCCGTTGTCGCAGTAGCCGGAACACGAATCGAACATCGAGCCGTGTTTCGGACAGATGATCTGGCCGTCGCGCATCGGCACGCCGCGACCGGTGTCGAACCGCTGGGCCTCGTGCGTACAGCGGTTGATCCAGGCCTCGGCTCCGTCGTCGCAGGGGACGAGGATGACCTCGTCCTGCTCGCCGTACTGATCTCGTACCGTGAACAGCCACGACCCCTCCTCGTGGACCGTCTCCACGGTCGTCAACTCTCGCATAGGGACCCATAGCGTCGGCTGCGTGAAAACGTTCACTCCACTCGCCGATCCTCGAGCGACCCGGTCGCGACTCGGACCGCGCAGCGAAACCTCGGACCGCGCGGCGAAACGTCACCGTTACGGCGGTTCGACGGCTCCGTGGGGGTATGGACGTGCCGTGCGTCCGCGTCCCGCGCGAGGAAGGGGAGGCCGCGCGCCAGCGACTCGCGGACGCGGACCTGATCGACGACGACTACGAACTGACCGTCGAAGACGGCAGCCTCTACGTGCCGGTCGCCGACCCCGCGGCGGTCCCCGAGGACCTCGAGGTCGTCTCCCGACCGCTCGAGGAGCGCGAGACCCAGACGACGCCCGCCGACCTGCTGGGGTTCGAACCCTCCTACGAGCGCCTCGGACGGGCGGCGCTGATCGACGAGGACGATCCCGAGCGCGCCCGTGCGATCGCGGACGCCATCGTGGCGTCGGATCTGCCCCTCGAGACGGTGTTGAACAAGGCCTCGAAGGTGAAAGGCGAGACGCGGGTCCGCGACTGGGAGTTGCTCGCGGGCGAGAACACGGTGGTCGTCCACCGCGAGTACGGCTGCGAGTTCCTGCTGGATCTCGCTGCGGTGTACTTCTCGCCGCGGCTGGCGACCGAGCGCCACCGAGTTACGGAACAGGTCTCCGAGGGCGAACACGCCTTCGACATGTTCGCCGGCGTCGGCCCGTTCGCGATCCCCGTCGCGAAGCGCGGCGCCGAGTGCGTCGGCGTCGACGTTAACCCGGACGCGATCGACTACCTGCGCGAGAACGCGCGCCGGAACGGCGTCGCGGATCGAGTGACCGCCGTCTGCGAAGACGTCCGCGAGGTCGCCCCCGAGTACGCGGACTGGGGCGACCGCGTCGTGATGAACCTCCCCCACAGCGCCGACGAATTCCTCGAGTCGGCCGTCGCCGTCGCGGGCGACGACTGCGTCCTCCACTACTACGACATCCAGCACGAGGACGACCCGTTCGGCCCGGGAGAGCGCGCGATCCGCGACGCCGCTGAACCGGCGTACGACGTCACCGTCGAGACGGAGCGCGTCGTACGGTCCTACGCGCCCCACGAACTGAACGTCTGTCTGGACGTGCGCCTCGAGCGCTGACTCGAGGCACGCGACCCCTTCGCACGTGCGCGACGATTCGCAATCCTTATGGCCGGCATCGAACCTATGAATAGACACACCGTGCCGGTGTCTTGCCGAGGGAACCGAGGCAAGGCTCGGGACGCGAGCGAAGCGAGCGTGCCGGTGTAGCTCAGACTGGCAGAGCGAATCCTTCGTAAGGATTAGGTCGAGGGTTCAAATCCCTCCACCGGCTTGTCTTCTGCGACGAACATCACGTGAGGAGCGAAGCAAGCTGTGGCGGATTTGAATCAGGGAGGAGCTCGCTCCGACCGTGGTTCACAATCCCTCCGCCGGCTTGCCTTCTACGCGAAACAGTTGTACTCGGGAGAGACACCCGTTCTATATGAGATCACTCTGATAGCAACTGCGATATTCGATCCCCAGCCGTTACTGTCGCCAACGTCGACTCCACCTCGAGACCGACCTCCGTCCCACTCGACGAGTTGCTAACCGCTACCGGATGTGCCGAAGTAATTGTCTCTGTGGCGATATTTCTCGGTCTCGAGGGTTTCGTCGGTCGTACCGATACCGAAAGAACCGGCACGAAGTCGAGACCAGGTGCCGACCGTACGACGAGAGGTTTTTCACTGCAAGTAGACATGGGTGACTATGGGAACACGAGCGGACGCTTCTGAAGGATCATTTTGGGGGGATGCCGAAAACGATGTGGCTCTGCAACGATATCAGACGCTTGTTAACACGATCGACGACGGGATCTACCAACTCGACTCCAACGGCCGATTTGTCGCGGTTAATGAGGTTATCGTCGAGACGACCGGCTACACTCGGGATGAACTTCTCGGCGAACACGTCTCACTCGTTCTCGCCGAAAACGACATCGTCGACATCGAACGCGAAATCCGCACTCGAGTGACTGCGGAAGACGACAGTATTGCTACGCTCGAACTCGGTATCCAGACCGCCGATGGCGGGACAGTACCGTGCGAACTTCGAATCAACCCGCTCATGGATGGTGGTGAGTTCGAAGGGACGATCGGCGTCGCCCGGGATCTCTCCGAACAGAAACACCGATTGGACACGCTCGAGTCGACACGAGACTCGTACGAATCGATCGCTACCGTACTCGATGAGTCCGATATCGGAGCCTTCGTAATCGATGGCGACCTCGAGGTCGCCTGGATCGACGAAACGGCCGAGGAATACTTCGGCCTCGATCGAAACGAGATCATCGGGCGCGACAAACGACAGGTGCTGGAAGAGACGATGAAACACAACTTCGCCGACCCGGAACGCTTCGAAGAAACCGTTTCGGGCGTCTACGAGGACAACAGCTACACCGAGCGGTTCGAGTGTCGACTCACGGCGGACGACGACCGCGAGGGACGGTGGCTCGAGCACTACAGCAAACCCGTCGAGACCGGCCAGTACGCCGGTGGTCGGATCGAACTCTATTACGACATCACCGATCGGAAGCGTTCGGAAGACGCCTTGCGGGAGAGCGAAGAGGAGTTTCGATCGCTGGCCGACGCCGTCGAAGAGTACGCGATTTTCCGCCTCGATTCCGATGGGTCCGTCGTGAGCTGGAACGAAGGTGCGTCGCGGATCAAAGGGTACGATCGGAACGAGATTCTCGGCGAACACTTCTCGACGTTTTACACCGAAGAAGACCGAGATGCGGGCGTCCCCGAGCGAAACCTCGAGCGGGCTCTCGAGAACGGCTCCGTCGAAGACGAAGGGTGGCGCGTCAGGCAGGACGGCACGCGGTTCTGGGCGAACGTGACGATCTCGGCGGTCCGGGACGCGGACGGAACCCATCGCGGATATCTGAAGGTGACTCGCGATATGACCGACCGACGGGAGCGCGAACAGGAACTCGAAAGCGAACTCCAGCGCATGCTCGGACGGATTTCTGACGCCTTCTACGCGGTCGATGAAGACTTCCACTTCACGCACGTCAACGAGCGCGCCGAAGAACTCCTCCAGCACTCGGAGGAGGAGTTGCTCGGTAAACGCCTCTGGGATGTGTTTCCGTCCGCTGCTGAAATCGACGACGTCTGGGAGGCCTTCCATACGGCCCGGGACGAACAGGAAGCGACCAGCTACGAACTTTACTACGACACGCTCGACTTCTGGGTCGAGGCGAATCTCTATCCCTCCGAGACCGGCATCTCGGTCTACTTCCGCGACGTGACCGAACGCAAGAAGCGCGAGCAAGCCCGGAAGGAGTCCGAACAACGGTACCGGACGCTCGCGGAGTACTTCCCGAACGGTCTCGTGACGCTGTTCGACCACGACCTCGAGTACACGCTGGCAGCGGGACAGGGGTTCGACTGGATTCCCGTCGACCCCGACGATCTCGAGGGGAAGAACTTCCGAGACGTCTGGCCCGACGAAACCGTCGACGACCTCGAACCCGCGTTCCAAGCGGCGCTCGAGGGCGAGGAAGCATCGATTGAACTTTGTTACGAAGGTCGAGAGTGGGTGCTCCGCTCGGTGCCGATCACCGACGAGCGCGGCGACGTCTTCGCGGGCATGACGATGGCCCAGGATATCACCGAGCAGAAGGAGCGCGAGCGATATCTCGAGGATGCGAAGGCCCAACTCGAGGCGGCGACGGAGGCCGGTGCGGTCGGCACCTGGGAGTGGCGGATCCCCGAAGACACGTTCGTTACCGGCGCGTCGTTCGCCAGGACGTTCGGCGTCGATCCGGACGCGGCCCGAGAGGGAGTCCCGCTGGAACGGATCACCTCGTCAATTCACGAAGACGACCGCGAGCGCGTCGAGCGGAAGATTCAGGAAGCCGTCGAATCCGGTGACGAATACGAAGAGGAGTATCGGGTCTGGAACGCCGACGGGGAACTCCGCTGGGTCGTGGCACGCGGCCACGTCGAGTGCGACGAGGACGGAGATCCGATTACATTCCCCGGCGCACTGACCGATATTACGGAACGGAAACAGGCGGAACTCGAGGCCCAGGAGCAACGCAAGCAACTCGAGACGTTATTCGACGTGCTTCCCGTCGGTGCCGTCGTCTCCGATGCGGACGGTTCGATGATTCGGGCAAACGACACGGCAAAAGAGATCTGGGGCGGAGACGTCTTCAACGCGGACGGTTTCGAGGACTACGAAAAGTATTCCGCGGTGTGGGCGGACTCTGGTGAGGGAGTCGAGCCCGAAGACTGGACGATGTATCAGGTGCTTCAGGGCGAGGAGGTGATGGAGCCGAACGTCTACGAGATCACGACGTTCGATGATGGCCGGCGAATCATCATGGAACACGGGATGCCGGTCAGAAATGAGCGGGGGGACGTAAGTCGCGCGGTCGTGACGCTGACCGACATTACTGAACGCCGGAAGTCCCAGCGCAAACTCGAAGCAACGGTCGAAAAGCTCGAGGAATCGAACGAACGGCTCGAGCAATTCGCGTACGCCGCCTCACACGACTTACAGGAACCGCTACGGATGGTGACGAGTTATCTCCAACTGCTCGAGAGCCGCTACGCCGATGCCTTCGATGAGGACGGGCGAGAGTTCCTCGAGTTCGCAGTCGACGGAGCGGAACGGATGCGCGAGATGATCGACGGCCTCCTCGCGTACTCCCGGGTGGAGACGCGCGGCGACCCGATCGAGCCGATCGAGTTAGAAGACGTGTTCAGTGACGTAGTAGATAACTTACAGATACAAATCGAAGAGACCGACGCCGAAATCACGACGGAACGACTTCCACGGGTAAAGGGTGACGACACCCAGATGCGGCAGGTCTTCCAGAATCTGCTCTCGAACGCGATTACGTACAGCGGCGACGAGCCGCCGCGGGTGCACGTCGGTGCCAGACGACGTGGTCAAAAATGGGTCATCTCGGTCGAAGACGAGGGTATCGGGATCGATCCTGACGATCAAGACCGCATCTTTACCGTTTTCGACCGGCTTCACAGTCAGGAAGAACACAGCGGAACCGGTATCGGTCTCGCACTCTGTGAGCGGATCGTCGAACGACACGAAGGGGAAATCTGGGTCGAAAGCGAACCGGGCGAAGGCTCCACGTTCTCGTTTACGCTTCCAGCAGCTGAGTGACACTCGAGATTCGATCGTCGTCGAAGCGGCGAAATGATGCGGCTCGAGCGTTGTCGACAAGCAGGGCACCGTCGAACAGGCCAACTACGCTACGGTCACGAGCGGTCTCTTCGGGTACCGGATCATCTCGCTGATTCACCGTCACCAGGTCGCTCGCGCTCGAGTTGGCCAGAACGCGGACGACGGCCAACTGTATCGCCCCCGGCTTCACGCGGACGGAGATGGTCGACGCGCTCTCCGAGAACGTTCGGGGCGGCCTGCGCGAGGACATCCCGCTCGAGCGGTTCGCGACCGGCGATGAGATCGCCGGACTCGTCCGCTGTCTCGCGAGCGAGGAGTCGAGAGACGTCACCGGCGAAGTGATCGACGGTAACGGCGGCATCGACCTCCAGGGACCGGACGGCGTCTGCCTAGCGATTGCGCTTCTCGAGACCGCGAGAGCCGCCGACCGCACAGTTACAAGGTGAGCCGTGGACGATCCGTCCATGACGGATACCTTCGTCATCGTCGGCGGTGACGCGGCGGGAATGGCCGCGGCGAGCAAGGCCCGACGCGAGGATTCCGACCTCGAGATCGTCGTCTTCGAGAAGGGGGAGTGGGTCTCCTACGGCGCCTGCGGGCTGCCCTACTACGTCAAAGGAGAGATCCAGTCGCTCGAGGCGCTGGTCTCGGTCACACCGCAGGAGTTCCGCGAGGAACGCGACATCGACCTGCGGACGGGCCACGAGGTCGTCGCGATCGATCCCGACGAGCGGACGGTTACGGCCGAGAGTGACGATGGAGACGTCGTCCAGCCGTACGATCACCTGCTGCTCGCGACGGGCGCGGAGTCGGTCGTCCCGCCGATCGGCGGCGTCGACCTCGAGGGCGTCTACACGCTCGGGTCGATGAGCGACGGAAAGGAACTCCGGGAGTACGTCGCCCGCGCCCGCAGCGACGAGTCGTTCCAGCAGCCGGACCGGGGGCCGGCCTGCCGGTACCTCGAGGACTGCACCGGCCCGGTCGCCGTCGTCGGCGGTGGCTACATCGGTATCGAGATGGCCGAAGCGCTGGCCGCGAACGACTTCGAAGTCCACCTGTTCCAGCGCGGTGATCGCGTCCTGAAGGGGTTCAGCGAGGCGACCAGCGAGGCGGTGGCCGCCCACCTCCGCGACCAGGACGTAACCCTCTATCTCGGAAGCGAAGTCCGTGAACTCGCGGGCAGCGGGGCGTCCGACGACAGCGAGGGGCGAAGTCCCTCGAGCAATCGGACGCAGTCCGATGACGCCGGCGAGGTCGGTGCCGTCGTCACCGAAACCGAGCGAGTCCCGGTCGATATGGTCCTGCTCGGAACCGGCGTTCGCCCGCGGACGGCCCTCGCCGAAAACGCCGGCCTCGAGATCGGGCCGACGGGCGCGATCGCGACCGACGCTTACCGCGAGACGAGCGCACCTGACGTCTACGCCGCGGGCGACTGCGCGGAGGCCACCCACGTCGTGACCGGTGAGCCGACGTACGCGCCGCTGGCGCTGACGGCCAACCGACACGGCCGTGCGGTCGGCCAGACCGTCACCGGAACACCCTCGGAGGGCGGCGGCGTCGCCGGCACGGCCGCCGTGAAGGCATTCGACGTCGAAGCGGCTCGGACCGGGATCATCGATCCCGACGAGGCCCGAAAAGCCGGATTCGACCCCGTCAGCGAGACCATCACCGCGAAATCGCGCGCGGGCTACTATCCCGAGGGCGGCGACGTCACCGTCACGCTGACGGCCGACCGTGACTCGGGACGCGTGCTCGGGGCGAGTCTGGTCAGCGAGTACGGCGAGGGCGCGGTCCACCGCAGTCACGCGGTCGTCGGCGCCCTCGAGGCGGGCGCCACCGTCTTCGAACTCGAGAACTACGACCTCGCGTACGCGCCGCCGTTCAACACGACGTGGGATCCCGTGCTCGTCGCCGCGAAGGTGCTCGGCGGGGAACTGCGATGACGGGCCGTAGAAGCGTCGCTGTCGTTCGATAGCACTGCGTTCTCGACAACGCTCGATAGCGGCGAGTCCGTCTCTTCGAGCGGTGCGCGTCCGAGCAGGTCGTGGCGACGTTACTCGTCCTCTTCGACGATGACCGGACCGCGGTCGTCCTCGTCCGCTCCCCCGACGAGTCGCTCGATCTTGTCCTCGCTGAGGTCGTCGATGACGTCCACGGCGTCGGTCAGCCACGTGTACAGCCCGAGTTTGAACTGTCGACGGACCGCGTCCGCCGATCGATGCGAGTAGACGTTCACGCGGCCGCCATTAGAGAGCACGCGGGAGTGCTTCTCGACCATCCCTAGTTCGACGAGGTGGTTGAGATGGCGAGTGACGACGCTTCGGTCCCGATCGACCAGTCCCGTGAGTTCGTCGACCGTGAGTTCGTTCTCGGACATCAGGTGCCGACAGACCTCGAGTTCCGTCTCGGAGATGTCGAATACGGCCCGCATGAGATGCGACTCGTCCGGCGATTCGACGGGAACCGTCTCGTCGATCTCGTCCATCGGTTCCCCACAACACGTCGGCGCCGCGGACGCCAACTGGCACTCGCCGCACGACTGACAGGTGTACACGGCGAGTTCGGACTCGAAGGGTGCCATTGATCTCGATACACCGTCCCCGCAGTAAAGCCTTTCATGCTAGTCCGAGACATGTCTCTCGATCTGTGGCGCGAAGACCTGTCTCGCGTTCCACGAGTCGCTCGGGAGTTCCCGACGCTCCTCGAGGAACTCGAGACGGGCGGTCCCGTCGCGGCTCACTGGGCGATTCGCGACCGTTGAAACCCGCGTTCACCACGTTCAGGCCTGAGACGGAGCCGATCACCGGGCCGTCGTACTCGTTCACGCATCGCGGTACTGAAACCCGAGTGGGTATCTCCGTCGCGTCTGTGCGCGACTGATGCACGGTCGAGAGCTATTGAAATCGCTTCGCGGCGAGTGGACCGATACATGAGCGATACGCCCGCCCTGTCGACGAACACCGCACCGGAAGCCGCCAAGGACGTTCCGCCGAGCGCCAAACTCGTGTTGACCGTCCTCGTTCACGAAGGGACCCTCACTCAGTCCCGACTCGCGGAGGAAACGATGTTACCCGCTCGGACGGTTCGCTACGCGTTGAACCAACTCGAGGACCGCGACCTCGTCACCTCGGAAATATCGTTCATGGACGCCAGACAGAACGTGTATTCCCTCAACGACGAGCGGTTTGCAGAAGCGGCGTCACGGTGACCTCGGTCGCGAACTTCGAAACGACGGCGACGAACGCGGGCGAGCCGATCACGGCGTCTCTCGAGTGAGCCCGCGAACACGTCCGAATTCCGACCGACCCCAACCGCTAATGACCTCGCCGTTGCAGCGTGGCACGTCATGGATTACGAGACGTGGGCAGACGAGCAGGAGACGACGACCGTCAGCGTCGACGAGCACGACCTCGAGGTCGCCTACTACGACGACGGTGACGGCGAACCGATACTGTTTTGCCACGGCATTCCGACGTCGTCGTTCCTCTGGCGCGACGTCGCACCGCCGCTGTCCGACGAGTACCGAGTGATCGTCCCGGACATGGTCGGGTACGGGAATTCGGCGATGCACGACGGCTTCGATCGCTCGATCCGCGCCCAGGAGGCGATGATCGACGGGTTAGTCGACGAACTGGACCTCGAGCCCCTCTCGTTCGTCGGGCACGACCTCGGCGGCGGCGTGGGACTTCGCTACGCCGCTCACGAACCCGACGCGGTCGAGAACCTCGTCCTCTCGAACGCCGTCTGCTACGATTCCTGGCCGATCGAGACGATCCTCGATCTCGGACTGCCCGCGACCATCGACGAGATGAGCGTCGACGACGCCCGAGAAATGCTCGAAGGGGTCTTCCGTGAGACCCGCTACGACGACCCGAGCGAAGAATTCGTCGACGGGATGCTCGACCCGTGGGACTCCGAAGCAGCGATCGTCTCGCTCTCGCGCAACGCGATCGGGACCAACACGAGTCACACGACCGAGATCGATCCGAGCGAGATTTCGGCTCGAACGCTCCTCCTGTGGGGCGCCGAGGACGAGTTCCAGCCCATCGAGTACGCCGAGCGGCTGGAAGAAGACGTTTCCGACGCCGAACTCGTCGGGTTGGACGAGGCGAGTCACTGGGTCATGGCCGATCGGCCCGACGCCTACGGCGATCGGCTCCGCGAATTCCTCGACGGGGCCTAAATCGGGGCACGACTATCCCGCTTCACACGCGGTTTCGATCGGGTCGTCGATCCATCGCTCGAGTCCGAAGCCGTGGTCGGTCTCGAACGATCTCCGACCGCGAGATCTCCCGGAAGTAGGTTGCGAACCCTCCGGGCGGTCATCTACGAGGTGGTGTCGTTCCTATCGGTGCTGGATTCTAGGTGATGACGGCGCTCGATAGACGATCCGACCGCCGGATGGCTATCGGGTTTCTGTCGTCGCCCGTCGCGTACGGCGTCGTCCCCGGATACTGCCTCGGATCGCTCGCAATCCCGACTCCCTCCTCCGTATCGAATCTGTGTCGCCGCTAGTAGAGGTCCACTCAAACGGCGGTACCACGTCGTTGGGCGAGTCGTATTAGACGCCGAGTGCATTTGCGAGTTCGTAGAACGATTCGACGGTCAGATCCGGCGTTCCAGCGACCGCCTCCCACGGCCGTCCCTTCCGGTCGACCCACGCACCCTGCATGCCGGCGTGTTTCGCTCCCATGACGTCGTACCAGCCGGCGGTAACGTGAACGATTTCGTCGATCGGTGTTCCAGTTCTCGCTGCCGCGTGGCGATAGAGTTCGGCGGCGGGCTTGAACGTCTCGACCTCGTCGGCGCTGATCGTATCCGCGAGGAGATCGTCGATACCGGCGTGGGCGACCATCGAAGACAGCATGTCCGGGTCCCCGTTCGAGACCACGTAACAATCGTAGCCGCCCTCGTGGAGCCGTTCGATCCCGTCTCGAACGTCGTCGAAGACCTCGAGTTCGTGGTAGACCGCCAGTACCTCGTCGCGTTCATCTTCCGTGATATCGACGTCGAACACGTCCAGCGCGTACTGGAGCGCGTCCCGGTTCATCTCGTAGAACGGTTGGTACGCGTCGAGGTAGTTCGCGACGAGCGTGTACTCGAGCGATCGGAGTCGCCACAGCGTCGATACCGGTTCGGGGTCGTCGACGTGATCCGTGAGGGCCTGCACGGCGGCATCGACGTCGACGATGGTGCTGTACGAATCGAACGTGATCGTCGTGACGCGATCGGGAGCGAACGCCATACGGTTGGTATACGGGAACGAGACGCATAGTTCTCGTGTATTCCGGAAAACCGGTGTCAACGGCCGAACTATCGGCTACTCGCCGAACGGGTCCTCGTAGTCGTTCCGGATGAAGTACCGGACCCAGTTCCCGTAGGTGCGGTCGGCCGGATGGTCCGCGACCTGTTCGAAACGGACCGTCCCCTCCTCGTCGATGACGTACACGCGCGAGATACCGATGAGGCCGTGACTCGTCTCCTCGGTCCCGCTGTACCGGTCGGCGACCTCGCCGTCCGGATCGGCGTGCAGTTGGATATCGAGGTCGTACCGATCGCGCATCTCGGCGACGCGCGGCAGGGGGTCGGTGGTGACCGGCAGAATGTCTACGTTGTCGTTGAACCAGAGGTCGTAGGCGACCTCGCTGAACGTCTGGAGCTGTTCCGCGTCGATTGCGCAGCAGGCGGAGTGCAGACCCCGTCTAAATCACGGAATGCACGATCAGTGCACGACCGGGATAGAACTTTGTGGCTCGTCGGTCGAGGTAAGTGCGATGCTCGTTATCCACGCGACGTTTCCGGTCGAGCCGGACAGCCGCGACGAGGCCCTCGAACTCGTACGGGATCTAGCCGAAGACTCCCGGGAGGAGGACGGTATTATCGACTATCGAGTCGCGACGGACGTCGAAGAGCCGAACGTGTTCCGGTTCTTCGAACGGTACGAGGACGAAGCCGCCTTCGGCGCGCACGCCGAGACCGACCACTTTCAGGCGTTCGAGGAAGCGCTCCCGGATCTGCTTGCGGGCGAACCGGACGTCACCCGCTTCGACGTCGAATCGTCGTCGCCGGTCGAACTGTGACCGCCGAGAGGGATCGCCATCGCTTTTGATCGGAATCCGGAGTCTCGACGAGTTCGTTACTCCCGTCCGGCCGCGACGGCGGCCAGCGATGACAGTGCGTCCGAGACGGTATCCAGGCGGTCGTCCTGATCCTCCACGCCGTGTCGGTCCGCGAGATAGGTCGGATCATTGTAGGTTACCGTGACGGTACCGTCCGCTCGTTCCGTAACGAGCAGTTTTTGCGGGAGATCGATCGCCAGCGTCCGGCCCGCCTGCATCAACGGCGTTCCCAGTTCCGGGTTGCCGAACACCAGCACGGTCGTCGGCTCGAGGTCGCGATCGACCGAGTCGGCGTTGGCCTCGTGGTCGAACTCCGCCAGCAGACCGAGGTCGTCGTTACCTTCGATGGCGTCTCTCACGCGTTCGACGGACGTCTCGACGTCGGCGTCGCTCTCCACGGTTACGAGTCCGTCGTCCGATCCACCGTCGGCGAGCAGCCGTCGGCTGTCGGTACCGGTAGCGTCCCTTCCGTCGTCGTCACTCGGTGACTTCCCTGGCATCACGTAGACGACGACCCCACGGGGTATAATGCTGACCCGGTCGTGTGCTGAAGCGACACACAGCGAAATTCCGTTTTCCTCGTCACCGTCTTCCTCGACGGTCCCTCACCCGGTGAGAAACGCCTCGAGGCGGTCGCGGTACGCGTCCGGCCGGTCCTCGGTCACCCAGTGACCGGCGTCCTCGAGCGCGACGACCTCGCCGCCGATATCGTCGACGAGTCGTCGGCCGTCCTCGACCGGCTGTTCCTCGTCCGCCGCGCCCCACAGACACAACAGATCGACGTCGATGGCATCGTACTCGATCTCGGTCGTGTGGTTCGTGTTCGTCGCCACGGAGGCGCGGGCCAGCGCCCGCTGTCCGTCGTCTCGGAGCCATGGCGCGGTCATTCCGCTGACCCACTCCGGCTCCGGGTCGGCCCGTTCGAGTCCGTCGACGAACGCGCGATCGAGTCGCTCGCGGAACGCGTCGGGATCCATCTCGAGCGTCCGCGGCAGTCCCAGCGAGGTGATGTACTCCACCGGCCAGGAGCCGTACGCCGTCGCGTTCGAGAGGACCAATTTGTCGATCCGCCCCTCGGTATGCGCGGCGTACCGGAGCGCGACTCCGCCGCCGAGGTCGTGCCCGACGACGTGGAACGCCTCGAGTCCCAACTGATCGACGAGATCGGCGACGGCCTGCTCCTGAGCGCGGATCGAGCGGTCGAACGCGTCGCGCCGATCGCTGTTTCCGTAGCCGACGAAGTCCGGGACGATCGTCCGGAACCGATCCGACAACTGCGGCGCGATCCGCCGCCAGAGAAACGACCACGTCGGGATACCGTGGAGAAACACGACTGGCTCTCCGTCTCCCTCGTCGCGGTACGCGACCGACAGCTCGTGGCCGTCGACGGTGACGATCGCCTCCGCTTGCGACTCGGACCAGGTATCGTGGTTCACGTGCGCTCGTTCGACGGTACCCGTGAAAGTGCTGTGCCGGTCGGTCGCCGGCCGTTCCCGCGACGGCCGAGCCGATCGATCGGCGAGGTCGACCCGGTTCCGAAATCCGCCACGAGCCTGCGGGTTTAACCGGCTCTCTCCCGTGAAAGAGTACCAATGGACTCGCCGAACGTGCTGCTGATCCACTGCCACGACCTCGGGCAATACATCGGGTGCTACGACGTCGACATCGAGACGCCGAACCTCGAGCGGTTGGCCGACGAGGGCGCCCGGTTCGCCAATCACTTCACGACCGCACCGCAGTGTTCGCCGAGCCGCAGTAGCCTCTTCACCGGCTGCTATCCCCACGTGAACGGGCTCCTGGGACTGGCGCATACTGACTGGGAACTCGACACCGAGCGGACGCTTCCACAGCGGTTGTCGGACGCCGGCTACGAGACCCACCTGTTCGGCCTCCAGCACATCTCGGAGTCGCCCGAGAATATCGGGTACGACGAGATCCACACGGCCGGTCGCCTCTCTCCGAACGTCGCTCCGGAGTTGCACTCGGTCAACCGCGCGGCCGACGTCGCGGACACCCTCTCGCAGTACCTGAACAGCGGGCTCAACTCTCCGTTCTTCGCGTCGGTGGGGTTCTTCGAGGCCCACCGGCTGGAGACGGACGAACCGGACGAGGAGGAAGGGGCCGTCCTCTACGGGTACGGCGATCGCTACGACGCGGACGACCCAGACGAGATCGAGGTACCCGGCTACCTGCCCGACGAACCGGGCATTCGCGAGGACCTCGCGGCCATGCGAGGGATGGTGTACGCCGTCGACGACGCCCTGGGAACGATCCTCGATGCCCTCGAGTCGGCGGGCCTCGAGGAGGAGACGCTCGTGCTGTTCACGACCGAACACGGTATCGCGTTCCCGCGGGCGAAGGGCACCTGTTACGATCCGGGCGTCGAGGCGTTTCTGCTGGCGCGATACCCGCCGCTGATCGACGGCGGGACGGTCTACGAGGAACTGGTGAGCAACGTGGACGTCATGCCGACGGTTCTCGACCTCGCGATCGGCGAGACGCCGGCCGACATCGACGGCTACAGTCTGGTCCCGCTGCTCGACGACGCCCGGACGTACTCCCCGCGCGACCGCGTATTTGCGGAGATCACCTGGCACGGAACGTACAACCCGATTCGGGCCGTCCGGACGGAGCGGTTCAAGTACATCAGGAACTTCTGGCATAACCCGCGCGTGTTCCTCCCGAACGACGTCTACGCGAGCCGAGCGGGGAAGGAGGTTCGGGGCCGCTACGGCCGCCCGTCGCGGGTGTTCGAGGAACTGTACGACCTCGAATCCGATCCGCACGAGCGGGAGAACGTCGCCGACGAGGCGGACTACGAACAAGTGCGAGCCAAGCTGGAGTCGACGCTCGCCACGTGGATGCACGAGACGGACGATCCGATACTCGAGGGGCCGGTCCGTCCCGACGATTACGACGAGATGTTCGACGGCCTCGAGTAAGACGGCGCTCGCGACGGTTCGAGGGCGCGTCGTTCGTTCCGGTCACAATGGCGAGCGAGCGGTCGGATCCCCGACTATGAGAGGGCAGCCCCGCGTCTTTTCCCGCGAGGACCGATAGCGTGCGCGATGCCAGTAGCAGACGAGATCAGGACGACGGAGTCCGTTCGCGAACACTCCAGCGTCGCCGGTGAGACGGCCGTCGTGACGGGTGCCTCGAGCGGTATCGGACGGTCGATTACGGAGACGTTCGTCGCGGACGGCGCCGACGTCGTCATCTGTTCGCGGACGCGGGACGACGTCGAGGCCGTCGCGGACGAACTCAACGGGGCCGACCTCCCCGGCTCGGTCCATCCCGTCGAGTGCGACGTCACCGATCGCGAGGACGTCGAGACGCTCGCCGAGGCGACGCTCGAGGAGTTCGACACCGTCGACGTCCTCGTCAACAACGCGGGCGGGGCCGGCGAGGGCGGGCCCCTGCAGGAGGTCGCCCCCGAGGACTGGGGCGGGATCGTCGAGGTGAACCTCACGGGCACGTACAACGTCACCCGCGCGTTCGCCGACGCGCTCCGGAGCGACGGCGGGGCGATCGTCAACACGTCCAGTATGGCCGGTCGCTACGGCGTCGCCGGGATGGGCCCGTACAGCGCCGCGAAGGCGGGCGTCAGCGCCCTCACCCGGACGCTCGCCGTCGAGTGGGCCGACGACGACGTCCGCGTGAACGCGGTCGAGCCCGGATTCATCGCGACGCCGGTCCGCGAGGCGTTCGGTCTCGACGAGATTCCGGACCGAGACGCGGTCGCTCGGGAGGTCGGTTCGCCTCACGAGGTCGCCGACCTCGTCCGTTTCCTCGCGAGCGACGCCGCCTCGTTCGTGACGGGACAGACTCTCTCGCCGACCGGCCCGCCGAACACGTTCGAGCCGCCCGAACCGTAGCCCGGTGCGCCTCGAGGACGTCTTCGCCGCGGGCGAACAGTCCGACCCGCGCGCCTCGCTCGCCGAAGGCCCGCGCGGTCGCCCGACCGACGCTCGCCGACGCGCCCGTGATCACGATGACGTTCGACTCGGTGGATTCGCTCCGGTCGGCTACCCCCGTTTCCCGGACGCCCGGTCCGGATAGACGTCCTCCTCCGGGACGTGGTCGCTGACCGGCGGATCCCTGCCGAACACGTTTGCGACGATACCGCGGTTGTTCGAGAGCGTGTGATAGGTCTTCTCGCGGAGCCAGTTGTACGTCGTGAACCGTCGCAGGAACTCGATCGGCCGTCTGGGGAGGACCCCCGCGATGACGAGCGCTTCCTCGGTCGCGGCGCCACAGGAGTACACCGCGTCTTCGGTGAGCAACTGCGCACACTCCTCGAAGTCCTCCGGAAGGTGTTCGCGTTCGAAGTCTCTCAGGCGCGACTCCCCGTCTTGGACTTCCGAGAGCCTGACCGGCTGGATATTCCCTCGGCGAACGGCGAACGTCGCGGACCACGTACAGAAGTAACAGTCATCGTCGTAGACGAGCTTCGGAACGTATTCCATGGTTCGAACGTAACACGGCCGCCAAGCCCGTGAAACTTCGCTCTATGATAGCTTTCGAGAACGGTCAGTTCTAGTTCTGTAGTATTGCCGATTCGCACTGTGCACGGGCCGCATTTTTCCTGCTGGCCGCCGAACGAACCGGTATGTACAACGGTCCCCTTATCGGTTCCGTCGCGTCGGTCACCTCGGTCCGTACCGCGGGTGATATCGGTGACTGAGTCCGACGCCTATCCGCCGATCGAGGCCTACGCCCTCGTCGGCAACCTCGAGACGTGCGCGCTCGTCGCGCCGGACGGCTCGGTCGACTGGTTCCCGTTCCCGCACCTCGAGTCGCCGAGCATCCTCGCGGCGGTCCTCGACGCCGAGCGCGGCGGCCGGTTCCGGATCGCGCCGAGCGACTCCTTCGAGACGGACCGGCGGTACGTCGACGACACGAACGTCCTCGAGACGACCTTTCGAACCGACGACGGCGCGGTGACGATGACGGACTTCCTGCCGCCGGCCGGACGAACCGGCCACCCGAAGAAAGTCCTCTACCGCAAACTCGCCTGCTCGGACGGACCCGTCGATCTCGCGGTCGACCTCGAGCCGCGGTTCGATTACGGTCGCGCGGAGACGTCGATCGAATCCACGGAGCGGGGCGTTCTCGCCGAGGGAGACGAGGAACGGACGCTGCTCGAGAGCCCGACTGACCTCGAGATCGGAGACGGTCGAGTCACCGGCGAACTGTCGCTCCAGGACGGCGACGAGGAGTGGTTCATGCTCCGGTGTACGGGCGCCGAAGACGCGGACACGGATCCCGAGGCCGCGCTCGAGGAGACGCTCGCGTTCTGGACCGACTGGGCCCACAGCTGCGACGACGGCGACTGCGCGTTCGAGGGAGCGTGGCACGATCCGGTCGTTCGTTCCGAACTCGTCCTCAAACTCCTCACCCACGCCGAATCGGGGGCCATCGCCGCCGCGCCGACGACCTCGCTTCCCGAGGACATCGGCGGCGTCCGCAACTGGGACTACCGGTTCAACTGGCTGCGAGACGCCGGATTCACCGTCCAGGCGCTGATGAACCTCGGCACGGCCGACGAGGCGAACCACTACTTCGACTGGTTCATGGACCTCTGTCAGGCCGACGATCCCGAAGCGATCCAGCCGCTGTACAGCCTTCACGGCGAGTCGGACCTCGAGGAGCGAGAACTCGAGCACTTCGAGGGCTATCGCAACTCCCGTCCGGTCCGGATCGGGAACGGGGCCGCCGAGCAGCGCCAACACGACACTTACGGGGAACTCCTGCTGGCCGTCGACGAGATGCACCGACACGGTCGCGAACTGGACGCCGACGAATGGGAGCGGATCCGCGATATCGTCGACTACGTTCGCGAGATCTGGGACGAACCGGACGCGGGCATCTGGGAGGTCCGCGGCGGGGACGAGCACTTCGTCTACTCGAAGGTCATGTGCTGGGTCGCCCTCGATCGCGGGATCGCGCTCGCGACCGACGGCGGCTACGACGCACCCCTCGAGGAGTGGCGCGAAAGCCGCGAGCGGATCAAAGCGGATGTCCTCGAGAACGGCTACGACGAGGACGTCGGCGCGTTCGTCCAGTCCTACGGGTCGGACGCGCTCGACGCGACGGGGCTGTTGCTCCCGATCGTCGGCTTCCTGCCCTTCGACGACGACCGCGTGCAGGGAACGATCGACGCGACCGAGGCGACGTTAGTCGAGGACGAGGTGTTCGTCCAGCGGTACGACGGCGACGACGGCCTCCCGGGCGACGAGGGCGCGTTCGTCCTCTGCTCGTGCTGGCTCGTCGACGCGCTCGCGCTCTCCGGACGCGTCGACGAGGCACAGTCGCGGTTCGAGACGGTGCTCGAGTACCTGAACCCGCTCGGACTGGTCGCGGAGGAGATCGATCCCGAAACGGGTGCCCACCTCGGGAACTTCCCGCAGGCGTTCAGCCACATCGGGATCGTCAACAGCGCCATCTATCTCGGCTACGTGCGGGGGAACGAGACGCCCGGACCGGCGCCGATGGGGATTCGGCTCGGCGATCCGGTCGGGCTCCCGAGCGATAGCCCCTAGTTACCCTCCGACCTCGATTCCGCCCCGCATGCTCTGGGGGTGGACCTGACAGTAGTACTCGCTCATCTCCTCGCTAGCGGTGAACGTGACCGTCTGCGTGGCCCCCTGCTCGCTGACGAGTTCGGACGCGAGGAGGTCCTCCCCGTTCGCGTCTTCGATCGCGAAGTTGTGCTGGAGCCCGTCGCCGTTCTCCCAGACGAGCGCGTACTCGGTTCCGGCCTCGAGTTGCAGGGTCGGATTCGCTTCGCCGGAGATCGCGTCGGGCGCAGCGCCCTGCCACGCCGACGCCTCGCCGACCAATTGGAAGTCGGCGTCTCCGCCGTCCGATCCCTCGGACTCCGACGCCTCGTTTTGCTCCTGCCCGGGGTACTCCCAGTCGTCGAACGGTCCCTCGACGAGTTCCTCCTGCTCCCACATCGCGTGGATGAACGGCTGGGTCTCGCCGTTGGGGAGTTCCATCGCGGTCGGCACCGGGTCGTAGACGGGTCCCTGGTCGGTCGGTCGGATCGGTAACACCACGCCGTGCGTGTGGTGGATCCGCCCCGCGATCGTCTCGTCAGGCGTGAGCGGCAGTTCCTCGTCGAGGGGCATCCGGTATCGCTCGTCGCGCACCGTCTGGGTCGTCATGAAGTGGATGACGCGGAACCCATCCTCGGTTGCCAACTCTCCGTTGACGTTGACGTTACCGACGCCCCACGACGCGCCGTAGGTGTACGCCTGTGGAAACAGCGGCGAGCCGGTCCCGGTGATCCCGTGAAGTTGCTGGCCCTGCAGGACGCCCCCGCCCGTCTCGTAGCCGGGAATGGGCGGTTGCACGACGTGGTCGTGTTCGATTTCGTACTCGTTGCCCGCCGGGTCGGTGAACTGCGCGTCGAGGTCGACCGCATCGGTCGTCTCGCCCGGTTTACCGGGGAGATCGTACGGCTGGTGATCGTGGTAGGTAATCTCGAACGAACCGCTGGTCACTTCGGCATTATCGCTGTACAGCGTCGGTTCGGTAAACCGCTCCTGAGCGATGCCGTCCGACTCTCCGTCTTCGATCGGTTCCCGGGCCTCCTCCGGCGCGGCCACGAGCGGCGGAAGGTCCTGCAGGAGCTGCGGAATCGCCTCGTCGAGCGGTTCCGGCATCCCCTTCGCCTGTTCGATGCGCGCCTCGAGCAGGTCGGTCCCTCGCAGCGGGTTTTCGGGCGTTCCGAACACCTGCGGGCTCAGCCGCCGCTCGCCCGGCAGCACCCAGTAGAAGGCGTTGCCCGGTTCCTGTCGCACCGTGACGCCGTGCCCGGAGTCGGCGGTCCCGTCGCCGCCGTCGTCAGTCTCGTGTTGGTCGAACGCCGGCCGGTTCGATCCTGCCCCGACGCGTCCGACGAGCGCACCGAACGTCGTCGCGCCGCCGGCTGCGAGCAGCGCTCGCCGCGCTACGCCGTCGTTCGAATCGTTTTTATTCGTCATGTGTTACCACACCTGGATGCCCGTCGATTCGGGAAAAGAAAGGAGAGAATCGTTGTGGCACGGCAAGTGCTCATTCACGTAATACTTTTGTAGGACTCGTTCCGAGCCCGGGCGCACCCGAGCGATCCCGGTCGAGATCGACGCGGCTAACCCTCTCTTACCGGTTTGAACGTCGGCGAAAAGGGTCAGTACCGGATGGCGGCGTCGAGCGGGTACCGGCGGGTCGATCGAGGCTCGCGGGTACGCCGCGCCTCGAGTCCCGATCGATCGTTCGAACTCTCGGCTCGAGGAGGGGCTCTCGAGGGATCTCAGAACGTGATGATCTCGTAGTCGTCGTCGACCAGCGACCGCATGCTGGGATGCCCGTCGTTCTCGTCGATGCGCACGAGGCCCGCGTCCTCGACCGCGTCGTCGGCATCGAACGCTCCGGCGCAGTAGTCACAGACGGCCGCTTCGTCCTGGACGGACCGATAGAGGTCGTGGTAGTCGTGGTTCTCGTCCTCGAGTTCTTCGACCCACTGCGTGGCGGCGCCGTCGAAGATGAGTTCCAGATCGTCTTCGTCGTTCTCGGAGAACTCCTTGGCTGCCTCGAGGCCGTTGACCAGTCGACCGGTATCTGCGTGCGATTCGGTGCCCGCGAGAATGACGATGGCTGCGTTTACCATTGCACTCGAACGCAGGCGACCTGCGCATAAAACGGGCCGGCGCCCGTGTGCGCTCGATGCATCACCGCCGGGATCGAGTACCCTGGGACCCCGGACCGAGATTCCGGGGTTAGTGGTCGTGATCGTGGCTGTGGCCCCCCTCGTGATCGTGCTCGTGGCCCCCATCGTGACCGTGATCGTGGTCACGACCGCCGCGGGTGAACTGCCCCGAGAACGCCCGCTGAACGACCTCCGATAGCGCGGGGTGGATGTGCACCGACTCGCGGATGTCCCGGACCGTCCCCGACCCGGCAGTCATCGCGACGACGACCTCCTCGATGAGGTTCGACGCGTTCGGGCCGACGATGTGACAGCCCAGGATCTCGCCCTCGAGGGAGAGGAGCGGCTTGACGAACCCCTCTGCGTTCATCGCCGAGCCGCGGGCCGTCTCCTCGTACCGGTACGTTCGCTTGGCGTAGTCGCGATCGGCGGCCCGCAGTTCCCCCTCGGTCGCGCCGACGCCAGCCACCTCGGGCGAGGAGAAGACGGCGAAGGGCATCGCGGTGTAGTCGACCGGCTCGAGGTCGTCGCCGAAGAGGTTGCGCGCGACGGCCTGCGCTTCGTGGTTGGCGTTGTGCTTGAGCAGGTACTCGCCGACGATATCACCGAGCGCCCAGACCCCCTCGGCGGTCGTCCGCAGGTACTCGTCGGTCTCGACGAAGCCCAGTTCGTCAGTCTCGATCCCCGCCGCGCTCACGTTCAGGGTGTCGGTGTTCGGGACGCGTCCGGTCGCGACGAGCAGTTCGTCGCCGGTGACGGTGACGCGCTCGGCCACCCCCTCGCCGCTCTCGGGCCCCGGATGCGGAGTCGACTCCGCTTCCGCCTCTGCTTCGGGACCCGGATACGGTTCCGCTTCGACGGTCACCTCGCCGTTCGACGACGAGACCGCGGTGGCCTCGTATCCCGTATAGACGTCGAACCGATCGGCGAAGCGGTCGGTGAACTCGGCGGCCACCTCCTCGTCGGCGTCGGGCAGCAGTTGCGGTCGACGGCCGACGATCGAGACGTCGCTACCGAACGCGCCGAAGAACTGGCCCAGTTCGGCCGCGATGTAGCCGCCGCCGATCACGACGAGGTGGTCGGGCGGTTCCTCGAGTCGCAGCGCTTCCGTGCTCGTCAGGTAACCGACGTCCTCGATGCCGTCGACCGCCGGAACGCCGGGCCGGGTCCCGGCCGCGACGAGGACCGTCTCGGCGGTCACCCGCTGGCCGTCGCGGTCGCCGCCCGAGAGTTCGAGCGTCCGGTCGTCGACGAACCGGCCTTCGGCCTGATAGAGGTCGTGCTGCGAGGACGACTCGAGACCCCGGCGGATCGATTCGGAACTCTCCGCGACGTCCTCGTTGACCTCTCGAACGATCTCTGCGAAGGCGACGTCGTCCACCGAGGCTTCGATGCCGAACTCCTCGGCGCGCTCGACCGTCTCGAGGACCTCCGCGCGGTACAGCAGCTTCTTCGAGGGGATACAGCCGCGGTTGAGGCAGGTACCGCCGAGCCGTCCCTTTTCGACGACGGCGACCGACTGGCCCCGCTGGGCGGCCGCGTTCGCCACGTCCAACCCCGACCCGGAACCGACGACCAGAAAATCGTACTCCTCCATGATGAGAGGTGGCACGCCTGCGGTAATGAAGCACAGGCCGGAATGCCCACGTTGGGGAACTGCGCGCCGTTGCAGGCGCTCGAGCACTACACCAGCGCCGAGAGCGCGAGGACGACGGCGGCCGCGAGGACGGGATAATCGAGCCGCGAGAGCGCCAGCGCGGGGAGGGTGGGGTTCCACGCGAAACACCGCGCCTGCATGGCGAGCGCGAGGCGGTCGGCCCGGTCGAACGCCCGCGTGAGGCCCAGCAGCCCGAGCGTACTCGCGCGGTCGACGGCGCTGCGCTGATCGCCAAGTCGGGCCGCCATCGCGTCGCGGATCGTCCGGAGGTCGGCCTGCAGAACCGGGAGGAACCGGAAGACGAGGGCGACGCCGACGCCCAGTAGCTGACCGGGTTTGCCGGGAACCGTCCGCTGTATCGCCGCTCGAGACGCGCGGACCGGCGTCGAGCGGACGTAGGCCGCGCTGACGAGCAGGACGAGCAGGACGCGGTAGCTCGCCCGCGCGGAGGCCAGCCCGTCCGCGCGGTCGATCCACGGCGATCCGAGAGTGACGGCGGCGAGCAGCGGCGCGAGCGCGAGGAAGACCAGCGCGAAGCGGTAGGCGTACAGCGTCTCGAGCAACGAGACGCGAGCGGCGAACAAGATCAGCGCTGTCACGACGGAGAGGGCGACCAGTGCCGGAAGCTCCGTATGGGCCAGCGCGGTCGCGGCGAACCCGAGCTGGACCGCTAGCTTCGAGCGGGGGTCGAGTCGGTGGGCCAGCGTGTCGTCGGATTCGTAGGTGAGCATCGTCGGTAGGTCGAAGCGGACGCGAACGGTCAGGTGTCGACGTCGGGGACGCGAACCGCGAGATCGGACAGCGCCTCGAGCGCGCGTGCGGGGTCGTCGTCGACGACGATCCGACCGTCGGCCATGCCGACGACGCGGTCGGCCAGTTCGAGCACGTCCCGGAGGTCGTGCGTCGAGAGCAGGATTCCGGTGCCGTCGGTCGACAGCGCCTCGAGTCGGTCGAGGACCGATCGTCGAGACGGATCGTCGAGACCGGTGAACGGTTCGTCGAGGACGAGATGGGTGGGGTTCATCGCGAGCGCGCCGGCGATGGCCACGCGAGACTGTTCGCCCCCCGAGAGCGCGTCGATGCGCTCGTCCCCGCGACCGGCCATGTTGACGGCCTCGAGGGCCTCGGTGACGCGGCGGTCGATCGCGTCGCGCTCGAGACCGAGGTTCTCCGGGCCGAAGGCGACGTCGGCGCCGACCGTCGCGGCGACGAACTGGTCGCGGGGGTGCTGGAAGACCATGCCGACGCTCGAGCGGGCGCCGACGAGGTCGTCAGCGACCGGCGTCCCGTTCACGAGCACCGCGCCCGCGTCGGGCGTCAACAGCCCGTTGCAGTGGCGCAACAGCGTCGTCTTCCCGCTGCCGTTGGCGCCGGCGAGGAGGACGAACTCGCCGTCGTCGACGGTGAGCGAGACGTCCTCGAGAACGGGCACGTCGTCGAACGCGTACGAGACCGATTGGAACTCGATCATCGCGTCCTCGCCGGGACGGTCGACGGCGCTCGAGCGATCACGAGTCGACCGGTTCGAGTCGCCCCGTCCTGACGATCGCGATCGCGGCGACCATCTTGAGCAGTTCCGCGGGAACGAACGGGAGCGCGTAGCCGGCGATCGCCTCCCAGGGCTCGAGGTGCTGGAGCCACGCCGCGTACCCCGCTCCCATGCCGTAGATGACGATCGTTCCGGCGACGAGCGCGACGACGACGATCGGCAGGGGGACGTCCGCGGGGTTCCGGAGGTCGGTGCCCCGGTGGACGACGGCGCCGATCAGCGCCGCCGCGACCGGGTACGACCAGAGGAAGCCGCCCGTGTGTCCGACCAGCGGACCGAACCCGGCCTCCATCCCGGAGAAGACCGGCAGGCCGGCCGCGCCGGCGGTCAGATAGCAGAGCATCGAGACGGCTCCCCAGACCGGCCCCAGCACGAGTCCGGCGAGGAAGACGAACAGCACCTGTAACGTGATCGGCGCCGGCGAGAACGGGTACGGTATCGTCACGAATATCGACGCCCCGACCAGCGCCGCGAGCACCGCCGCGCGAGCGAACTGCCTGACGACGTCCCCCTCGACGAGTTCGACTGCGTTTCGTTCCGTTGCCATACGAGTGGCACTCTCGTAAACCGAGTTCAACACTTCGGTTTCCGAAGGAAGAGACAGCCCGCTGTCAGTTCCGGGTGGTCGGTACGACGCCGGCGCCGCAAGGAACGGCGAAACAGCGCGCTTCCGCCCGACAGTCGGACCGGTGCGGTGTCGGCACCGACGACGAACGCGGATTCCCACGAGAGTCGGGCTACCCGTCCGTCTGCAGCCACGACGACGACGATCGTGAGGGGCGTAATGGCCTATTACGTTCGATTTCTGACCGAAACGACCGCGGGGCTTATGCAGTCGTTCGGACCGATGATGGGAAACCGATGCTATCTGTATGTCGACGGTTCGAACCGGGGTTGCACGACAGTTCGGTAGGGACACGCTGCACGTCGAAACGGGACCGGCGCGAAACGCGGTTTCTCGAGCGATCGGTCGGTAGCCGAGGCCAATCACCCCTCGTGAGGAGGGGGAGCGGACAGGCTGTGACGCTGCCGCCGAAACGGAGTCCGAACGGCAGCCACACGGGCAGCGGAGGGGCCGAATCATGAACCAGGGCCTCGGTGCCGCGATCGGGGCGGTCGCGGTCGCGATCCTGGTGGTCACGAGCGTGCTGGCGCTGCCGTTGCTGGGCGTCAGCGTCGGTCCGTTCGACGACGGCGGTAGCGAATCCGTCCAGCAGGAGAACGGCGAGACCGAGTCGACGGAGACCGATACCGACGACGGCGAGTCGCTCGAGTTGGTGTCGATGGAACCGACGACCGACGCCGACGGAACCGAGGCGAACGCGAACGGCTCGGGCGCTGAAGGCGGCACCGACGCGGAGGGTGCCGAGGGCGGCGCCGACGCGAGCGCGTCGCTCGCACAGGAGCAGGTCGACGCGGTCGAGGCCGGCGTCGACGAGGGGATCGAACTCGCCCAGTCCCAGGGCGTCGAGGTGACCCAGGAACAGCGCGAGGCGGCCGTCGAGGGCGCCCGCGAGTCGGTTACCCGGCATCAGGGGGCCGACGCCGAACAGGTGCAGTCGGCCACGGCGGGCGCCGTGCACGGCTCGCTGATGCAAGAACAGGCGGTCGAGGCCGAGCAGGTCCAGTACGCCGTCGGCGGGGCGACCGACGGTGCCCTCGCCCAGCACCAGTCCGTCGAGGCGAGCCAACTGCAGAGCGCGGCGTGGGGCGCGACCCACGGGTCGATGGCCCAGAGCCAGCGCGTCGAGGTCGAGCAACTGCAGGTCGCGGCCCGCGGCGCCGCCGCGGGGGCCGCCCACGAGGCCGGCGAGTCGGGCGTCGACTCGACGCCGAAGATCCAGGAAGCCGCGCAGGGGGCGTCGTACGGCGCCCTCGAGCAGTACCAGACGATCACGGTCGAACAGCGCCAGCGGGTCACCCTCGAACACGTCCAGAACGCGGCGGCCGGCGCGTCCTCCGGCGCGCTCGAGGGCAGTTCCGAGGCGGCCGTCGACGAGGAGCAACGCGACGAAGCCGAACAGTACCAGCGGATCGACATCAAGCAGGTCCAGAAGGCCGCGATAGGGGCCGCGAAGGGCGCGCTCGTCCAGCGCCAGGAGGTGACCGTCGAGCAGACCCAGGCGGCCGCCCACGGTGCGGCCAAGGGCTCGTTGAAACGACTCCAGACGGTCAGCGCCGAGCAGGTCCAGCGCATCTCGATCACGCAGATTCAGGAGGCCTCGTTCGGCGCCGCCAAGGGTTCGATCCACCAGAGTCAGTCGGCCACGGTCGAGCAGATTCAGGCCGCCGCCGACGGCGCCGCGGGCGGGGTCCTCGTCCAGCAACAGGAGATTTCGATCACGCAGATTCAGTACGCCGCGTTCGGCGCGTCCCAGGGCGCGATCGAGTCGGCCGTCCAGTACCAGGAGATTTCGATCACGCAGATCCAGGCCGCCGCGTTCGGCGCTGGCGAGGGTGCGGTTCTGCAGAAACAGGTCGTCGACGTCACGCAGGTGCAGATGCTGGCCAGTGGCAGCGCCAGCGGCGCCCTCTCCCAGTACCAGTCGGCGACCGTCGAACAGATCCAGTTCGCGGCCCGTGGCACTGGTCAGGAGATCGCTCAGGTGATCCAGTACCAGCGGATCAGTATCACGCAACTCCAGATTCTGACCCAGGAGACCGCCGCGGACGCCACCGCGTACGTGGCCCAGGAGGGGATCGACGACGTCGGCGAACTCGAGCAGTACCTCGAGGACGACCTCGAACAGCGTCTCGACGACGTCGAGGAACGCGAGGGTGAGGCGTCGATCACGTTCGACGATCAGGAGAGCGACGGCGAGTCGGTCGTCGTCGACGAGGTCGACCTCTCCGACGGCGGCTTCGTCGCGATCTACCCGAGCGACGCCGCCGCCGATCCGGCCGCCGTGATCGGCACGTCCGACTCGCTCGAGGCCGGCGAATACGGCAATGTCAGCGTCGACCTCGAAGAATCGATCGAGAGCGACCAGTCACTGGTCGCGGTGGTCCACCACGATACGACCGGCGACGGAACCTTCCAGTACGCGGAGAGCGACGGCCCGGAGGACGACCCCTACGTCGGTTCCAGCGGCTCGCCGGTGCTCGATACGGCGCTCGTCACGGTTGGCGGCGGTGACACACCGGAGGAGCCCAACGAGATGGACCCGGGCGAACCGAACGCGACGCTCTCGGTGACCGATCAGACCGGCGACGGCGAGTCGCTTGTCGTCGACGAGGCGAACGCAACCGTCGAGTACGTCCTCTCGGCCGAGTACGACGGCGACCGCGTCGACAGCGATTCGTTCGAGGCGAACGAGACGGTCTCGAACGAGACGCTCGACCTCGAGCCGCCGCTTTCGGAGAACGCGACCGTCGACGTCTCGATCCGCGCGGCAGACGACGACGCGGTGTTGGCGAACGACTCGATCGAGTACGCGCTCGAGGAGGAGGACGATAATCTCGTCACTACTGCTAACGAGGCAGAACTTGCAGTAACTGACTTCGAGATCGACGTTGGTGAGGGGAATCAATCGGATGAATACGTTACGTTACAGAACACCGGCAACAATACCATCGACTTCTCGGGGTGGACACTACAGGATCGATTGAACGAGGGAATCGTCGATACCCCCGGCGGTGGAAGCGCATTGGAGTTTCCTGACGGCTTCGTGCTTCAACCTAATGCGGAAGTGACGATCGTTACGGGTTCTGGCGAGAATACGGAAGAGACTCTACACTGGGGTATTGAACGTCCGGTCTGGAACGCTTCCGGAGACGAGGTTGTCGTTCTCGATAACGACGGAGATATCGCTCTACAGGAACCGATTGAAGCCGAAGAATCGAACGAGTCGGAGCCGTCGGCAACCCTCGAAGTGGCCGACCAGACGGGTGACGGCGAGAACCTCACCGTCGAGTCGGCGAACGCGTCGGTCGAGTACGGCCTGACCGTCACCGACGCGGACGGCGAGCAACGCGCGGCGACCGACACGTTCGCGGCGGGCGAAGCGGTTTCGAACGAGACGCTCGACCTCGAGCCGTCGCTCGAGGAGAACGCGACGCTCGACGTGAGCGTCGTCGACGGAGCGGGGGCGGAACTGGCGACCGACACCCTCGAGTACACCGTCGCGAACGAAACGGAGCCGTCGACGGCGTTCGAGGCCGAGTTCGTCGACTGCTCGCGGGCCGAGGTCACCGGTTCGTTCGAGGACGGCGACACCATCGTCGTCGCGACCGGCTTCTACGAGTCGAGCGGCTTCGGGAACTCGATGGGCGAGTACGCGATCACGGTCGGCGACCACGTCGACGCGCCGCTCGAGGGAACGGTCACGTTCGAGACCGGCGACGAGTTCGCGGTCGCAGAGACGGACGACGGCGCGAACGTGACGGTGCCCGAAGGCGAGTTCGGCGCCGCGATGACCGGCTTCGCCTCGCCGGACGCGATAGCGGGCGATATCGACCACCCGAACCCGCAGGGGCGCGAGTGCCTCGACGAGGTCCGGCCCGAACAGCCGACTATCTCCGTCGAGAACGCGACGCCCACCGAGGACGGCATCGCGGTCACGTTCGGCTACGACAACCCGAACGACGCCCAGCTGTTCGCGGACAGCGAGTTCGTCGAGGGAACCACCGACGACGTCCCCGTCGAGGAACTCGAGCCCGGGGCCAACAACTTCACCGTGGAGTGGACGCCCGAGAGCGACGACGAGCGACTCGTCTGGGAGGTCGGGCTGAGCCACTACGACTACGAGGAGACGCTGACCGCCGAGACGCCGCCGGCCGGCGAGATCCAGTCGGCCGACCCGTCCAATCAGACGGTCGGGATCGAGGACGCCCCCGAGGAATCCGAGACGACGGCGACACAGGAGCCGACGGGCGATGAGCCGACCGAACCGGAGGAACCGACTGAGCCGACGGAGCCCGCCGACGCCGGAGAATCGGCTAACTCGACGGAACCCGCTGCACCGACGGAGCCTGCTGAACCGACGGAACCGGCAGAGCCCGCCGAATCGACTGAGCCGTCTGAGCCGGCCGAATCGGATCCGTCCGCAGAAGCGCAGGAGCCCGCCGAAACGCAAGAAACACCCGAGGAACCGACCGAACCGGAGGCGCCGACCGAATCAGAGACGCCGGCCGAACCCGACGCACCGGGGCCGGAGACGGAATCGGACGGGAACGCGTCCGCGGCGTAGGTTCGCGGCACTTCTTCTATTAGGGAAATCAGCGCCGGGTCGTTCCGTCCGTTTTCGCTGCTACCGCGGCAGCGGCGACGGTGACGATCGAACGCGTCGCTTCCGTTTCGGTCGCGACGGTCGGAAAATTCCGCTCGAGTCGATTCTCGGCGCGATTCGGCGGTCGTATTCGAGGCTCCTCGCGACTGACGTTTCGTCGGTCAGTGCTGGTGTCCGGTCGCTTCGCCGTAGGTGACGCCGAAGCGTTCCTCGAACAGTTCCATAACGCGGGCTTCCTGGGCCTCGAGTTCCGCGTCGGCGTCCTCGCCGTGGTGGACGATGTGGTGGGCGCGGCTGGCGAAGGAGAGCAGCGCGATGTCGCCGATCGTTTCGGCGTCGCTCTGATCGCCCTCGGCGACGAGGTCGACGAGCCCCGCGGGGATCGTGATGTCGTCGGTCGTGCCGTCGTCGGCGCTGATCTCGAAGGTCGTCGTCTCGACTTCCTCGGTCATACCCCTACCGTAGTGAACCGTCCCTAAAGGTGCTGTGGCTTGCGTCGGGTCGGGACGGGTGAAACCGTGGTGTCCCGTCGCGTTTTTGGCTCACTCGTCGCCCGCGGCGGCCCGCCGGACCGACTCCCACCGGCCCTCGGACTCGAGGTGGGACTGGAGTTCGTCGGCGTACTCCTGGGTGAGCCGTTCGGCCGCCCGTCGTTTCTCGGCGTCGGAGCCGCCGTCGTCACCGCCGCCCATGCCGAGGGCGTCCTTGATCGATCCGAGGACGCCGCCATCGCCGGAGCGGTCCTGCTGGTTGGGTCCCGGACCCCCCATCGCACCCATCCCGGTCGGCATGTTGTCGAGTTCGGGGATCACCTGTTCGACCTGCTCGGTGTTGGCGACGAGCTGCGCACGGTCGGGGTCGTCGGCCTCGTGGATCTCGAACTCCGTCGCGGTCATGATCAGACTCCACTGCTGGCTCGAGAACTGCGACTCGGTGATCCGCGAGGAGAACTGTTGATCGACGGTCATCCGCGCACCGACGATCCGATCCGTCCACGATGTGTCGCTCATGGCTATCGCTTCGCACGGGGGCGCTATCAGGGTTTTCATCGGGCGGCTCGCTCGAGTCGTCGAGACGCTCGCGACGAGCGTCTTCGATCCACGGATCGATACCGCCACAGGTCCGGCGTGCGGTGGCGCGCGCTGCACGAGCAGGACGCTCGAGCGCCACCGACTCGCCGCAAAAACGGATCGGAGTCAGTCGATTCGTTCGGAGGTTTCGGCGTATTTCCGCGAGAGTTCCACGTAGCGGTCGGCCGTCGCCTCGAGGTGGGACCCGTCCTCGATCTCGGTCTTCGGTTCCGCGGGCGCGCCGGTGACCAGCGTCGAGGGCGGGACCTCGGTCCCTTCCGTCACGACGCTGCCGGCCGCGACGACCGCTCCTTCACCGACGTGCGCGCCGTCGAGGACGACCGCGTTCATGCCGACCAGCCCGCGCTCGGCGACGGTCGCGTCGTGGACGATTGCGCTGTGACCGACCGTCGAGTAGGGCTCGAGTGCGGCGTGCTCGTGGAGGACGGCGTTATCTTGAATGTTCGCGCCCTCGGCCACGACGATCCGCCCGTGATCGCCGCGGATCGTCGTGTTCGGCCAGACGCTGGCGTCGTCCTCGATGACCACGTCGCCGATGACGACCGCGGCCTCGTCGACGTACGCCGAGTCGGCGACCTGTGGCTCTTTTCCGTCGAACGATCGTAGCATGTCCGCATCTGCCTCGAGGAACGCCTTGAACCTGACCATCGGGACCCGCGGGAGACGCACCTCGATCGGTGGTCGACGACTCGATACGCGACGTCTCACCACCCATCCCAATATTGTTTGGCACCGCGGCTATTGCACAGTCTCCCGAACCGAGAAGATGCAGCGGCGCCGCGTCACCGACGGGCGACGTTCCGCTGCTGTGTCATCCCACCCATCCCGAACCACCACGGGGCACCACCCCCGTCTTCGCTCCACGCCTCCCCCCAACGCGCTCCTGCTTTCGACCATCTGCTTCCGACTCCCCCATTTCGCTCCCGTCGCCTCGAGACGCGTCTCCAACCGTTATTCGTCCGGCAGTCGTTCGGAGAGACGGTCGAACCGGTCCTGCGCGTCGTCCCGTCGCTCCCGTTCCGCCGACGGCCGATACGTCAGTTCGCGGATGGGGTCGCTCTCCTTCGCGTCCCCTTCCTCGTCTCCGTCTTCCCCCTCGTCCTCGAGTTCCAGATCGAAGACGGCCCCCTCGTGTCGGCCGTCCTCGGGAAGGCGGTCGACGTCGAGGACGCGCTCGTCGACCACCGCGCCGTCGACCTCGAGTAGGAGCACGGCCGTCTCGCCGTCGACGATTCGATCGAGGACCGCGGTGTAGGTCTCGGTCATCGTCCCTGAGTAGGGGCGGGAACACCATCAACCACCGGTGCCGGCGGCTGTCCGAGCGCCGGCCGAACCGGCGCAGGTTCCTCGAGCGGCGGTCGCGGCTGGAGCGACGACGAGTGCTCGAGCGGTCCCCGTACCGAGGACGACGACTGCGCCTCGTGCTTTCGCTCGAGCAGCGCCGCCGGATCGGTCGGCCCCTCGCGTTCGGTCGTCACCGAGACGTTCTCGCCGTCGGTCTCGAGGACGATATCGCCGTGGACGCCGGTCCAGTAGGTCTCGATCCCGCGGTCGGCGAACGCCTCGAGCACCTCGTCGTGGGGGTGGCCGTACTGGGAGTCCAGCGCGCTCGAGACGACCGCGATTTCGGGGTCGACGGCCTCGAGGAACGGCGCCGTCGACGAGGTCGAAGAGCCGTGGTGGCCGGCCTGGTAGGCGTCGGCCGCGAGGTCCTCCGCGCGCTCGTCGACGAGGCGCCGCTCGGCGGTCTCCTCGGCGTCGCCCGTCGTCAGGTACGAGAAGCCGCCGTACTCGACGGCGAGGACGACGCCGTCGGCGTCGATGTCGTCCCCGCCGTCCTCGGGTGGGTTCAACACGGTCGCGTCGACCGACTCGTCCTCGAGGGGTAACGAGTCGCCGGCGGTGACCTGATAGAGCGAGACGTCGTACTCCTCGACCGCGTCGAGGTAGCGGTCGTAGGTCGCACTCGTGGACGCGACGCCGGGGTCGTAGACGGCCCCGACGCCCTCGCCGCGCTCCTCGAAGTGTTCGATGACGGCCGGATGACCGCCGATGTGGTCGGCGTGACCGTGGGTCGTGACCAAGTGGTCGATCCGGTCGATGCCTTCGGCCTCGAGGTAGTCGATGACTTCCCGACCGTCGGCCCGCCAGTCGCCCGTGTCGATCAGAATCGTCTCCCCCTCGGGCGTGATCAGCAGCGTCGAGTCGGCCTGTCCGACGTCGATGTGGTGGATCTCGAGCTCGCCGTCGGTCGCGTCGGGGGCGTCCTGGGCACCGTCGCTCGGCGCGATCGCACCGAGACATCCCGACAGGACGAGCGCTCCGGCGACCGTCGCGACCACGAGACCGCGGTGGCGTCGCATACCCGTTCCGACGAGGCCGCCGACCATGTGGGTTCGGACCGGTCGGTCTCGGTTACTGTCGCCGGTGGCGACGGATCGGCCGGACGGCCGGACCGACGGGATCGCCGGTACTCGAGACGTTGCACTCGGATCGCGTTCCTCGCGTGGTCCTCGACGGTGTCGCCTGCTGACGTGCTCAACGTCGCCTTCCGACACGCTCAACGTCGCCTACTGACGCGTTCAGGCGGCGTTGCCCTCGAAACTCGTCTCCGCGTGGAGGCTGTCCTTCAGCGCGTCGTGGACCTTGCAGAGTTCGAAGGCGCGCTCGATGATCTCCTCGCCGGTGTCCTCGTCGACGTCGCCCTCGACGCGGATGTCGAACTGGACGGACTCGAGTTTGTCGTCGTCGTTCAGTTCGCCCGTGATGTCGATCTCGATCCGCCCGAGGTCGTCGGCGTCGCGCTGCTGACCGCCGACGCGCAGTGCGGGGACGTAACAGGAGCCGTAGGCGGCCAGTAGGGCCTCGAGCGTGTCCGGCGCCTCCTCGCCGGTGGCGTCGATCGTCGTTTCGAACTCCCGGGTCTCGTTCGTGGCGCTGTATCCCTCCTCGGAGACGGTGGTGACCTGCTTCGCCATAGCACTCGAGTCGTCCACGAGCGACGCTGTAAACGTTTGGTGGTGTACTGCCGGTGCGAGCCAGCGAGCGCGAACCGCGTCTACGAGCGCGGTTCGTCGATCGGACGACGACGTGGCGAGCGCGTCGTCGCACCGAGAACGGGACCCTGCGTTTGCAGCGCGATTCGATTTATCAGTTCGTACGAAACGTTCGCGGACGAACAATGATGCGATCCGACAGGGAATCGGCGAACGGACTCGGCGTCGTCACGCCGCCGCGGGACGGCGCGCGACGGTGTTCCCTCACGGGTCGCGAACGAGCGGGTTCGCCTCTCTCGGCGCTGCCATGCGGTCGTCGCGAGTTCCCGGCACCGGGACGCCGGTCGTATCGCACCCTCGAATCACTCGACGGTATCGGTCACTCGAGTACCGATGGTTGACGTCACCGGGCACTTCGGCATGGCGCTGTTGTTCGCCGCACCGGCGTGGCTAGTCTGGGGACGGCGAGGAGCGATCGCGTTCACGGCGTTTGCGATGGTGACGGCGATGATCCCGGACGTCGATCTGGTCCTGCAGGGCTACCTCCCGATCACTCACCACGGGATGACGCATTCCCTGCTGTTCGTGGTGCTGATCAGCGTCCTCGTCGGTGCGATCGCCGCCCGGTATCTCACCGACTGGTTCAACGCCCACCGACGGATCCGAAGCACCGAAATCGAGAGCGAGACGGTCTTCGTCTTCGCGACGGCGGGACTGCTTACCGGCGGCGTCAGCCACCTGTTCGCGGACATCCTCTCCGCGCCGGACATCGCCCCACCGATCAAACCGTTCTGGCCGGTCTACTCCGACCCGGTGATCGTCGACGTGATCTACTACGACTCGCCGGTCTGGAACTTCGGACTGCTCGCCGTCGCCATCGGCCTCCATCTGGTGCTGGCCCGATACGAGCGCTATCCGCTCGAGACGCGCTACCGGATCGGCGGCCGCTCCGAGAGCGATAGCTGATACGACACGAGCGGGAACGACTGAGGACTCGCGGCAGCACTCTTTCTTTCGAAGAAACGCCCAGCCGTCGGTGATCGACGGTCCGTCGTCCGTCGACGCGCCCGCTCACCTCACAGTTCGTACGGTTCGCCGGTCTCACTCCGTCCAGAAGCCGCGTTGGCGCTCCTCGATTGCTGTGAGTACCGTCGAGAGGACGTCACGCCAGTCGGACGGATGTGACACGTTCGTTCCCGGTGTCGGCGCATCGGGTCCGGGATGGACGTGATCCCGGGTGTTATGATCGGAGGGATGTCGATCCCATCGATGGTCGAACGTCCCCTCGGCGTGGTCCTCGTGATAGTGAACGGTGAAGTCGCCGTTCTCGAACCAGACGATTTCCAGTCTCGCCTCGCGAACGCTGCGCGGATAGAACCCGGGATCGTAGACGCACGCTACTCGGTCCGGTGCGAAGTCGGGGGTCGCCTCGACTTGCGTGAAGCGATCGTCCGTCGAGAGCCGTTCGGCGAGGAGGTCGAGGCGATCGAAATCGACCGGTGCGCCGTTGCCGTCGGCGCTCGCCCCCTCGTCGCTCCGGTCGGTCATACGGCGGTCCGTTCCTCGGAGGATCCACCGGAGCCGGTCGTGATCGCTCGCTCGAGGAGGGCGATCCGTCGTCGAGTCGTCTGCCACGCGGTGACGTCCTCCCAGACGTCTTCCACCGTTCGATCGACTTCCGACGCGTGCGCCGTTATCGAAACCGCGTCCGGGGAGTCGACGTCGAACCGGTCAGCGTACTCCTCGTCGCGCTCCGTCTCTGCCGACAGATACTCGAGGAGTTCGTCAGTGGTGTACTGAGTTCGGAGCCGTTGGATCCGACGCCAGCGAAGGTACTCCTGGTTGCGTTCGTAGGTCGCGGGCGACTCGGTGACCTGCGTCGCGATCCCCATCCGTTCGAACCACTCGAGGTACTCCCGCGCCGCGTCCGTGCCGTGACCGGCCCGATCCGCAATGTCGCTGATCGTCGCCGGGCTGTCGAGTCCGAGAACGGCGTCGAAGAAGTCGTCGCGCGTTCGCTCACCACGAACCAACTCTCGAGGTGGCGTCAGTGACTCGAAATCCGGTGACTCCGCGCGTTCGTCGGCGTCCGCCTTCAGATCCGAGCGCGGCTCGTCCATGCTCGAAGCGACGGGCTCTATCGGAATAAAACTCGGGTTCTTCGGTATATTCCGCGGATCCCATTCCGCAGCCCGCTGTCTCGAACGGGTTCCCGCCAACTGACGGTCCGATTCGAACGCAGTTCTCGAGACGCGTGTCGAAAAAACGAGCCTCGGATCGGGATCAGCGACGGCGCTTCAGATCTCGTAGGTCTCGTCGCCCTCGAGCGCGACGACCTCGGCGTCGCTGCCGGTGCCGGCGACCTCGCTCTCGAACTCCTCGGGGTCCTGCTCGATCGGCGGGAACGTGTCGTAGTGTTGCGGGAAGGCGACGTCGACGTCGAGCCAGTCGACGGCGATGGCGGCCTGCTGGGGCCCCATCGTGAAGTGGTCGCCCATCGGAACCGCGGCGGCGTCGGGTTCGAGGTACGGGCCGATGACCTCGCGCATCTCGGTCATCAGCGAGGTGTCGCCGGCGTCGTAGAAGGTCGTCGACTCCTCGTCTTCGATCTGGGTGGGTTTCGTATCGGAGATCACGAAGCCGGCGGGCATCCCGCCGGTCGCGTCGTAGTCGGTCATGATCCCGTTCGTGTGGTCGGCACGGACCATCGTCACGTACGCGTCGCCACACTCGACGGTGCCGCCGAGGTTCATCCCCATCCCGCCGACGGCGTCTTCGAAGCCGAACTCGTCCTCGCAGTAGGAAACGATCTCGGGCGTCGCGACCAGCGTCGCGTCGGAGAACTCGCCGGCGTGGGCGATGTGGTCGGCGTGGCCGTGCGTCAACAGTACGTAGTCGGGCGCGTCGACGTCGGCCGGCTCGAGGTCCGTCTTCGGATTGTCGAAGAACGGATCGATCAACAGTTCCGTCTCCCCTACGGTGACGTGCCACGTCGAGTGGCCGTGCCAGGTGACTTGCATTGCGTGCGATTCGTTCGGCCGAACGCAACTTAAAAGTGGCCGAGCGGGCCGAAACCGGCCGAGAATCTGTCGATCGAACGCCCTCGGCTACGGGAGATCGATCGTCCCGACCGTGAGATATCGGCCCCCTCGGCTATCGGGCGCTGGCCGGGGCGTCGCCGGCGCGAACGTCGGGATGGTCACCGGCACCGGCACCGATGGCCGGTGGCCGTCCCCGTGTCGTTTTTTACCCCCGGCCCGTACGGCGACCATGCTCTCGCTGACGCTCGAGGAGTTCATGATAGAGTTGAACGACGGATCGATCAAGAACGTCGGTCCGGCGAACAAGTCGGCGACGGTCAAGCTGTTCGAGGTCGAGGACGCCGAGGCCCGCGAGTTCGGCGACAAGCGGGTCAAACTCGTCTTCGAGGACGCCGACGGCAGCGAGGTTCAGGTGTCGCTGTTCCCGGAGGACGTGCGAAAAATCGCCGACGACATCGAGACGCTCGAGGCCGAGTCGCCGGCGTTCGACTGACGGCGCGGCCATCGCGTCCGCCGGGCAGCCCCCAGTAGCGGGCGAACGCATTTCGACAACCGTTTTAGGGCGAAACCGCTTGGTCCGAATAGATGGGTAACTGTATCATCTGCGGCACAGCCGTCGACGGCGAGATCTGCGAGAGTCACGAGGAGGACGCGGTGTTCGAATTCCGTGGCTCGGCAGCCTCGCAGCTGACTCCCGGTCGGTACTACCGGGGGACCGTAGACGGCTACGCCGACTTCGGTGTCTTCGTCGACATCGGAGCCCACGTGACCGGTCTGTTGCACAGAAGCGAACTCGACCAGCGACTCGAGAGCCTCGACTGGGAGTCGGGCGACGACGTCTTCGTTCAGGTCCTCGACGTCCGGGACAACGGCAACGTCGACCTGGGCTGGTCGATCCGCCAGCGCGAACGCGAGTTCCGCGGCAAACTGATCGACACCGGCGACGAGGAGGTGCTGCCCGAGGACGTCGACGACGCCGGATCCGACTCGGCGGTCGACGAATCCGAGGCCGACGCCGACCAGTCGTCCGGTTCCGCCGCCGCGTCCGAGTCGGCGTCCGGGTCCGAGTCGCAACCCGAGCCCGAACCCGAACCCGAGTCGCCCGACGAGGTCGAGGCGGGCGAGTTGCAGGCGGCCGCCGACGACACCGGCCCGTCCGACGAGACGTCCGCGACGCCGAACGCGCCGGAGGCCGTCGCGGCCGGCAGCGGCAGCGCGTCCGTCGCCACCGAGACGGCCACCACCGGCTCGGCGCCGGCGACCGACGACGCCGCCGACGCCGAACCCGAGGCCGAATCGGCGCTCAACCGCACCACGATCGACGCCATCGAGAACCAGATCGGCAGCGTCGTCCGCCTCGAGGGCGAGATCACCGGCGTCCGCCAGACCAGCGGCCCGACGGTGTTCGAACTGCGCGACGAGACGGCCACCGTCGAGTGCGCCGCCTTCGAGGAGGCCGGCGTCCGCGCCTACCCCGACGTCGACGTCGACGACGCCGTCGTCCTCGAGGGCGAGGTCGAACGCCACCACGGCGACCTCCAGATCGAGACCGAATCCCTCGAGATCCTCGAGGGCGAGGAGCGAGAGACCGTTCGCGACCGCCTCGAGAGCGCGATCGAGCGCGAGGCCCGACCGGCCGAGATCGACCTGCTGGCCGATCACGAGGCAGTTACCGCCGTCGAGGAGGACGTCGCCGACGCCGCGACCGCGATCCGCCGGGCCGTCGTCGAGGCCCGCCCGATCGTCGTCCGCCACGGCGCGACCGCCGACGGCTACGTCGCCGGCGCCGCCATCGAGCGGGCCGTCCTCCCGCTGATCCGCGAGAAACACACCCGCGAGGACGCGGAGTACCACTACTTCGAACGACGTCCGCTCGACGGCCGCGTCTACGACATGGACGCCGCGACCAGCGACGTCACCTCGATGCTCGAGGCCCGCGACCGCCACGGCGAACAACTGCCGCTGGTCGTCGTCGCCGACGCCGGCTCGACCGAGGAGTCGGTCGACGGCTACGATCTGCTCTCACTGTACGACGCCGAGACGGTCGTCGTCGACGACAGCCGCGCCGACGAGGCGATCGTCGATGCGGTCTCCGTCGCCGTCGCGCCCTCGCTCGCCGGTGCCGACGTCTCGGACGTCACCTCGACGGCGCTCGGCGCGAACGTCGCCGCCCACGTCAACGACGACGTCCGGAGCGACCTCGAGCACCTCCCCGCGGTCAGTTACTGGGAGGACACCCCCGAGGCCTACGTCGACCTCGCGACCGACGCGGGCTACGACGAGACCGCGCTCTCCGAACGCCGCGAGGCCATCGCGCTCGAGGCCTTCTACCAGTCGTACAAGGACAAGCGCGAACTCGTGATCGACCTGCTGTTCGGCGACGGCGAGGAGACGGCCGCGCGAGACGGCGACCTCGCGGCCCACGTCTCCGAGCAGTTCCGCGCGAAACTCGACACCGAACTCGAGACGGCCCGCGAGAACCTCGCGCTTCGGGGTATCGACGGCGTGACGGTCGCGATCCTCGACACGGACGCGTTCACGCACCGGTACAACTTCCCGACGACGCCGCTGCTGCTCGACGCGCTCCACCGACGACAGCGCGATCAGGCCGACCACCCGTTCGTCACGCTCGGCGTCGGCGACGACGAGCTGCACGTCCGGGCCACCGAGACGATCGACGTCCGCGAACTCGGCGACGCCGTCCGCGAGGCGGCGCCCAACGCCGGCGTCAGCGTCGTCGGCGGCCGGGACGGGCACGTCGAGTTCCTGCCCGGCGAACGCGACGCCGTCCGCGAGGCCGCACTCGAGGCGCTCGGCGAGACGCTCGCGTAAGACTCGTTCTCCTCCATCGTCCACCGCCGCGTAGCGACGGCAGTACCGACTGTGTAGCGACGGCGCTACGACCGTGTACTGGCGGCGCTCCCGGTTGTGTAGCGACGCCGCTGCGGCGACGCCTCTGCTCCGAATTCGGGTCTCGCGGCTCCGATTTCTCACTCGATTTCTAACTGCCCGCTTCCACCATCCCCGTCACCGCCGTTCTCGTCCCACTCGAGTTCGAACTCGATACTCAACTCGCCGGGACTATCCGTCGGCCCCTCGCGTTCGGCCTTGACTTCGAAGGTCGGACGGGCTGGCGGATCGAGCGTCACCGACTCGGTGCCTGCTTTCAGCGAAATCGCGTTCCCGCTTTCGAGGTTCTCTGCAACGGTGCGAAGGTACGATGCGATCGCTTCTCTGCTCTGGCTGCTCTCGGACTCGAACAGGACTTCTTCGGGCATACGATACCCGATACAGTGGACGACCCGATAAGTGCATCCGCCCTACCGACTGGTTTCGCCGTCGATGACTGGACGCTCGAGGTACCAACACCTCGACCCATCAATGTATTTTCAGTTCAGGGAGAATGACCGCGTATTGACGCCCTCGAGACGCTCCGCGAGCGCTACGCCGCGGGGGAACTGACGGACGACCAGTTCGAACGGAAACTCGAGCGGTTGCTGGAGACGGGGACGCTCGAAGACGCCGACGAGTGGGTGCGCGACCGCGGGCGCGAATCCGATGGCGCGAGGGAAGCGGACCGGAATCGGGAGTACGAGTACGATCGGTGAGTCCGCTCAGTCACCGGACTCCTCGGTTCGCTCGGATCGGTCGGCTCGTTCTGTTCGTTCGGATCGATCGGGTCGCTCGACGGCCCCGGGATCGGGCCAGGTGACGCTGCCCTCGAAGGGCACGCCGATCTTCTCGGCTGCGCGGGCGATCATGTGGGCGCCGGTCGGAACGGTCAGGAAGAGGAAGCCGATCCCGATCAGCGCGGTCATCCCCTCCTGGCCGGGGCCGAACTGGGCGAACGCGGCGAGGAAGATCGCCGCCGTGCCCAGCGTCGTGGGTTTGCTCGTCGCGTGCATCCGGTTGTAGACGTTGGGCAGGCGGAGCATGCCGATGGTGCCGACGGTCAGGAAGAAGACGCCGACGACGATCAGCGCGGCCACGACCGTCGCGTGAATCATTCGATCACCTCGCCTTCGGTGACGAACTTGGCGACGGCGACCGTCGCGATGAAGCCGATGATCGCGAGCACCAGGCTCACGGTGACGAACAGGCCGCGATCGGTCAGGATGGCGAAGAGGGCGGCGATGGCGACGACGTTCGTCGCGATGGCGTCCAGGGCCACGACGCGGTCGGGGTTCGTCGGTCCGCGGATCACTCGGTAACTACAGACCACGCAGAGCCCACTGACGAGGATCAGCGCCACTCGAACGACGGCGTCGAGCAGCGCCGGATCGGCGGCCTCACTCATCGCTCTCACCTCGCCGTTCGCGGCCCTGATCCCTGTCTCTTTCCCCGCCGGAGACGACGATCGGCGGCGCGGGATCGCCGGGGGAGGCCTCCTCGTCGAACATCTCGAGGGCGTAGTCCTCCCACGTCCGGATCGGCGCGGCGATCGCTTCGGGATCGCGCCCGTCGACCGCGTGGACGTAGAGCGCGTTGGTCTCCTCGTCGTAGTCCAGCGTGACGGTGCCGGGCGTGAGCGTGATGCTGTTGGCGATGGTCGTGACCGCGAGGTCGGTTTCGACGCGCAAGGGCACCAGAATCACCTCGGGTTCGATCGGCATCCCCGGCGAGAGCACCCGGTAGGCGACGTCGAGGTTCGCCCGGACGATCTCCCACGCGAACGTCGCGAAGTAGAGGCCGGCCGCCGGGAGCGCACGCGCCCCGCGAGCGACGTCGACGCGCTCGATGTACAGCCGGCGGAAGACGAAGGCCGTCGGCAGGCCGACGACGAGGCCGAAAATGAGCTGGCCGAGCAGCGCCGACGGCGTCAGCGTGGTGCCGCGGACGAAGATCCACAGCACGGCGAAGACGACGCCGGCCAGCGGCCAGGTTTTGACCCGCATCAGTGCTCACCTCCCTCGCTCTCGAATTCGCCCGGTTCGATCGGATCGACGGCCTCGACGTACGCCTCGCTGTCCAGGGCAGCCGTCGCGGCCGCGTCGGCGAACTCGTACACGGGTTCGAAGCCGACGCCGACCGCGACGATGGCGACCGCCAGCGCGACGACGACCCCGACCTGCACGCCGTCGACGGCCGCGTTCTCGACGGCGTCGGTCTGAACGCCCCAGAAACTCCGGTTCCACGTCCGGGTCATGTAGGCGATGGTCAGCAGGGAGCCGAGCAACAGGAGGCCGACCACCGGCGCCGACCCGACTCGAGCGGCCGCGTCGAAGACGAGGAACTTCCCGAAGAAGCCCGACAGCGGTGGAATCCCGACGAGCGCGAGCGCGCCGACGAAGAAGCCGATCGCCAGCGGCGGCGACCGCCCCGCCAGTCCGCCGAGGTCGGCCAGCCGACTCGTCCCGGTCGCCGACCGGACCGCGCCGACCGCCAGGAATAACAGCCCCTTCGCCAGCGTGTGGTTGAGCGCGTACACGAGCGCGGCGACGACGGCGAGGTGGCGCAGTTCGGGCGCGGTCGCCGCGATGGCCACCGGGATCGCGATGAAGCCGACCTGCGCGATGCTCGAGTAGGCGAGCACGCCTTCGATCGACTCGCGTCCGACGGCGCCGACCCCGCCGACGAGGATGCTCGCGGCCGCCATGACGAACAGCGCGCTCCCGACGAACACGAGCGGGGAGTCGCCGGAGACGGCCAGTTCGGTCCCGGGGACGGCGAGTTCGACGGGGACGTCCGCGTCGGCGAAGACGGTAAAGGAGAGGCGGATGATCGCGTAGATGCCGACCTTCTTGGTCGCGCCGGCCAGCAGAGCGGTGATCTGGGGCGGCGCGGCCCGGTAGGCCGTCGGAATCCAGAACTGGAAGGGGACGAGGCCGGCCTTGATCGCGAACACCGACAGGAGCAGGGCGAAGAGGCCGACGACGGGGGCGGGTTCGATGCCGTACGCCGCGGGGTCGGCGAGTCGCCGCGAGAGGTCGGCCATGTTGAGCGTCCCCGTCGTCGCGTAGATCCCGCCGACGGCCAGCAGGAAGACCGCGCTCGCGAGCAGGTTCAGCGCGACGTACCAGAAGGCCGCCCGGGTGTGCTGGGGACCGCCGTAGTAGGCGACGAAAATGTAGCTGGCCATCAGCATCACCTCGAACCAGACGAACAGGTTGAACAGGTCGCCGGTGAGGAAGGCGCCGGTGACCCCCAGCGCCAGGAAATGAAACAGCGGGAAGTAGTAACTGCGTCGGTCGATCTCGGGCAGTACGCGGGTCGAGAAGATCAGCGACGCGATCCCGAGGACGGCGACCATCGTCAGCATGAACGCCGAGAGCCCGTCGACGACGAGCGTGATGCCGAACGGCGCCGGCAGGTCGCCGACCTGGTAGGTCGCGATCCCCGGCGCGTCCGGCGCGAGGACGACGTACCAGTCGATCGCCGCGACGGCGATCGCGTAGGCCGCGCCGCCCGCGAGGCTCACGCCGATCCGCGCCCGCGGCCATCGGCTCAGCAGCAGGCTTCCGACGGCGGCGACGAGGACGATCAGCATCGGCGCGATCACGAGTTGCGATTCCGTCCCCGCGGGGAGCGCCGCGAGCGTCACGAGGGCTGTGTCCGCCGTCAGCGTCGATATCGTCATTCGCGATCACCCAGATCGGAGACGTCCAGCGTGTCGTGTTCCTCGTACACCCGATACGACAGCACGAGCGCGAAGGCGGTCATCCCGAAGCCGATCACGATCGCGGTCAGCACGAGCGCCTGCACCAGCGGATCGGCCGTCTCCGGGACGTGGTCGCCGTGACCCGCGAGGACGGGCACCGAGTCGGCGGTTCCCGCGGCGATGCCGCCCATCGACAGCAGGTAGACGTTCGCGGCCTGGCTGATGATCGCCAGCCCCCAGACGACCCGGATCAGGTCCCGGCGGAGCAACAGGAACGTCCCGAGCGCGAACAGCGCGCCGACCACGGCCGCGAGGACGACGGCGGTCATTCGGCACCCACCACCGAGAGGATCGTCAGCAGGCCGCCGACCACGACGCAGTAGACCCCGAAGTCGAACGCCAGCGCGCTCGCGATCTCGAGGTGGCCGTAGACCGGCACGTGCTCGAATATGACGTACGTCTGGCTGAGGAAGGGCAGGCCGAACAGGAGGGGCACCAGCCCGCTCAGCACGGCGATCGCCAGCCCGTACTCGAAGACCCGTCGGTAGGCCACGACGACGCGGTCCCGAGAGGGTTCCTTGCCCGAATCGACGTCCCGGCCCAGCACCCCGCGCTCGAGGAAGTCCAGCCCGAACGCGAGGTAGATGACCGCGAAGGCGGTCGTGGTGAGCACGCCCCCGATGAAGCCGCCGCCGGGGAGGTTGTGGCCCTCCACGAACAGCGAGATGGCGACGACGAGGATGATCGGGACGATCACGCGGGCGGTCGTGCGCATGACGACGGACGTCGTCATCGCTGCTCACCTCGCGTTCGACGCCGATTTCCGGGACGTCGCGCGTCGACGATCATTCGTCGCCACCTCCGGAGCGCATCACGATCAGCGTCAGGATCGAGATGGCGGCCATCGCGACGACGACGAGTTCGCCCATCGTGTCGAAGCCGCGGAAGTCCACGAGGATCACGTTGACGATGTTCGTTCCGCCGCCCTCCGGGACGGCGTTCTCGGTGTAGAAGCGGGCGATCTCCGTACGCCCTTCGGGCCGGGCGTCGGTCGTGACGAGGACGGTGACGAACGCCGTCGCGCCGACGGCCAGCGAGACGACGGCGTCGCGGGCGTACTTGCCGAGTTCGACCTCGTAGTACTCGGGAATCTCCTCGACCACCAGCAGGAAGATCAGGAGGATGAGCGTCTCGACGACCAGCTGGGTCAACGCGAGGTCGGGCGCGCTCGCGAGGATGTAGAAGATGGCGACCATGAAGCCCAGGATCGAGAGCGTGAGGATCCCGGCGATGTGGGAGGTCGAGAGCACGACCGCGAGGCCGGCCACGACGGCGACGAGGAGGACGAGCGCGACCGCGGGCGGCGCGTCGACTCCGACGAGTTCGGTCGGCGCGATGGCTCCCGCCGCGGCGAAGCCCACGAGCGCGAGCCCGCAGGTGCCGAGCAGCGTCCAGGTCGCGTACGTCCGGAGCAGTCCGTTGTGGATCCGGTCGCCGACCCAGGCGCCGGCGCCCGTGAGGTTCCCGATGACGGCGTCGTACCACCAGTTCGCGGCGACCGGCGGGGTCGTCCGCAGGACGGTGCGGATCCCGCGGTGGATCCGGTCGTAGAACGGGTAGGCGGCCAGTCCGAGCGCGATCGTGACCGCGCTCATCCCCACCGGCGTGGAGTAGCTGGTGGGGAGCCCGGCGTGCATCTCGTGGGTCTCGAGCGCCGTCGCGTCGACCCCCGACTGGACGATGACGTCGACGGCCAGTTGCGGCCTGATGCTGACGACGGCGGCGAGGATCGCCAGCACGGCCGGCGAGACGAGCAGCGTCGTCGACGGCCGGTGGACGTGGCCCAGTTCCTCGGGCCGATCGCCGAAGAACAGCGCGAGAAAGCGCAGCGAGTAGAGGACGGTGAAAATGCTGCCGAAGACCGCGACGGCGGGGTAGAGCCAGCCGAGGGCGCCGATGTCGTGATAGTGGCTCGCCTCCACGGCCGCCTCGAACAGCAGTTCCTTGGAGTAGAAGCCGTTGAAGGGCGGGATACCCGCCATGCTGAGCGCGACGACGACCGTGATCAGCGCCGTGATCGGCAGGTCGCGGCGGAGCCCGCCGAGGCTGTGGATGTTACGGGTGCCGGCTTCGTGGGCGACGATGCCGGCGACGAGAAAGAGCGTCGCCTTGAACAGCGCGTGGTTCAGGAGGTGAAAGACGCCGGTCTCGGCCCCGTAGACCGACGTGAAGCCGAAGCCGGCGACCATCAGTCCGAGGTGGCTCGCCGTCGAGTAAGCGAGCAGTTCCTTGATGTCCGTCGCGGCGACGGCCATGATCGCACAGACCGTCATCGTCGTCAGGCCGAGCGTTGCGAACAGGAAGAGCCACTCCTCGCCGACGAGGATGGGCCGCATTCGGCCGACGAAGTAGACGCCGACTTTCACCATCGTCGCGGAGTGCAGGAACGCGGAGACGGGCGTCGGCGCGGCCATCGCGTTCGGTAACCAGAAGTGGAGCGGGACCTGCGCGGACTTGGTTCCCGCGCCGATGGCGAGCAGGCCCAGCACCGGCAGGAACAGGCCCTGCTCCCGGAGCCCCTCGGCCATCGCGTCCGCGTTCTCGAGCATCGCGGCCAGATTGAACGCCGCGTCGGGGCCGACGACGTCGCCGGCGACGACCGACAGCAAGAGGAGCCCGACGAGCAAGAAGAGGCCGCCGCCGACGGTGATGAACATCGCCATCCGGGCGGCGTACTGCGAGGAGTCGTCGGCCGTGTAGTGGCCGATCAGGACGAACGAAGCGAGGCTGGTAAGCTCCCAGAACAGGAAGATGGCGATCAGATCGGCGGCCAGCGCCACGCCGATGATCGAGCCCATGAACGCGAGCAACGCGGCGTAGAACCGCGGCAGGTGGGACTCGCCGTGCATGTACGCCGGCGAGTAGAGGAAGATCAGCGTCCCGATGCCACAGGCCAGCATCGCGAACAGCAGTCCCCAGCCGTCGACGTAGAACTGCAGCGCGACGTCCAGCGAGGGAATCCACTCGAGAGCGACGGCTCCCTCGGTGCCGTACTGGGTCGCGAGCAGGAGGAAGGACGCCAGCGCGACCGCCACGCCCGCGTAGCCGGTCCGTTCCCCGAGGAGCCGATACAGGACCGGCGTACAGACGGCGGCGGCGAAGGGCAACCCGACGGCGGCCAGCACCACCGACAACTCTGGCGGCATCTAGTTTCTGTAACCTACCGTGAGAGTGTACTTAAATCGTCGCCTTTCGCCCCGCGTCCCGGCCGATCCGGTCGTCGATCATCGGCCGATTCGAGCGCGACCGGCGGCCGGAGTCCGTCGTCGTCGAGTCGCTCGGGACGAGCGTCGATACCGCGTCGTGGAGCCGCTCGTCTCGAGGCGAGGTCGACGACGCGCCGCGCAGCCGTCGACGTCGCGGGAGACGCGGAACGCTTTTGCCTCGACTCTCGAACCCGTACGTATGGCGCTCGCGGAGTCACCCCTGGTCGCCGCCCTGGGGATCGTCTCGGTGCTCGCGGTGTTCGGGATCACCTACTGGGACGCGGCGCGGATCGACACGTCGCGGCCGCTGCTGTGGGCCGTCGTGACCGCCGGAACCCTCGCGGCCGGGTTCTTCCTGTTCCTGTTCGTCCCCGACGCGCCGCTGACCGGCGTGATCATGACGGCCAACACCGGGTCGGTGCTCTACACCTTCGAACGGGAGGTGACCACGGAGGACGACGAGCCCGCGGAGCCGGGCACGCTTCCCCACGAGCCCGCCGGCAGCGGTTCCCTCGAGTCGAGCGAGCGACCGCCCGGATCGAACGACGAGTAATCCCTCGAGCGACGCCGACCACACGGTTTTTGTTCGGGCCGGTCCAAGCGGAGCCATCATGAGCGACTCCGCCGACGGGGCCGCCGGTTCGGCTCCCGGCGACGAACGGGACGAGGGCGAGGACGGCGGACCGATGCAGGTCTCGAGTCCGGACTACCACAGCGAGAACCACACGGCCGCCCAGACCTGCGGCTGGACGGCAAACGCCATGCGCGGCGAGGGCAAGTGCTACAAGAACATCTGGTACGGAATCGAGTCCCACCGCTGTATCCAGATGACGCCCGTCGTCAAGTGCAACGAGCGCTGCGTCTTCTGCTGGCGGGACCACCAGGGCCACGCCTACGAGATGGACGACGTCCAGTGGGACGACCCCGAGGCGGTCGTCGACGCCTCGATCCGACTCCAGAAGAAGCTGCTCTCCGGATTCGGGGGCAACGACGAGGTCCCCCGCGAGGTCTTCGAGCAGGCGATGGAGCCGCGCCACGTCGCCATCTCGCTGGACGGCGAACCGTCCCTCTATCCGTATCTGCCAGAACTCATCGAGGCCTTCCACGACCGCGAGATCACCACGTTCCTCGTCTCCAACGGCACCCGACCCGAGGTGCTCCGGGAGTGCGATCCCACCCAACTCTACGTCAGCGTCGACGCGCCCGAGCGCCACACCTTCGATCAGGTCGTCGGCGCCATGGAGGACGACGCCTGGGCAAACCTCCTCGAGACGATGGACGTCCTCGCCGAGAAGGACGAGACCCGTACGGTGCTCCGAACGACGCTCGTTCAGGGCGAGAACATGCACCACCCCGACTGGTACGCGGGCTTCTACCAGCAGGCCGACCCCGACTTCGTCGAACTGAAGGCGTACATGCACGTCGGCCACTCGCGGGGTCGCCTCGACCGATCGGCGATGCCCGACCACGAGGACGTCGTCGACTTCGCAGAGTCGGTCCGCGAGTACATGCCCGAGTTCACCGAGTGCAAGGAGGTGCCCGCCTCTCGAGTCGCCCTGCTCGCGAAGACGTCGGACACCTGGGTGCCGAAACTGAAGAAGGACAGCGAGTTCTGGGAGCGCGATCCGGTTACGGGCGACTGAGCGCCGAAACCCGCGCGGATCGGCGGGCCGCGACGCACCGTCCCCGCGGGATCCTACTGCCCGAGCCGCGAACTGCGGACGACGCCTCTGATCGTCACGCGGAGCTTCCGGCTGATCGCGGTCAGCGTGACGCCGTAGACGACCGCCCCCAGCCCGATGATCGCCAGGAGATGGTACCACTGCTCGACGGCGACGGCGCGTTCCGCGGGGACGATTACGGCGAGCATGACGAACCCGGCCGCGAACTGTTCGGCGAGCGTTCGCGGGAACAGCACGACCTCGGAGAGTTCCCGTTTGATGACGATCGCGGAGAGGCAGTAGCGGAGCGTCTCGGCGATGGCCGTCGCGACGACGACGCCGATCGCGCCGTAGACGAGCGTCAGCGCGACGCCGAGAACGACGTTGATCCCCAGCGTCACGGCCGAGATTCGCGTGTTGACGTCGGGCCGATCGATCCCGTAGATCACGCTCGAGAGCACGCCGGCCTGCGTCTTCGCGATCTGGTACGCCGCGAGTCCGACGAGCAGCAACGCGGCCTCGGCGTAGTCGGGACCGAAGAACGTCACGACGAGCCGCTCGGGCATCGCCACGGCGCCGAAGAACATCGGGATCGCGATGATGCTCGTGAACGCCAGCGTGTTCGAGACGTCGTCCCCGAGTTTCTCCCCCTCGCTGTGACGGCGGCTCACCCGAGCCATCAGGCCGCTCGAGGCGGCCATCGTGACGAACGTCGCCGGAACCGTGAGTTTGAACGCGACCTCGTAGTGGCCCGCGGCGGCGGGCGCCAGCAGGTAGCCCAGCAGGATGATGTCGAACCGATCGTAGGCCTGCCCGAGAAACGAGTTCGGAATGCTGTACTTGGCGTACGACCAGACGTTCGCGACCGTCTCTCGCGACGGAGCGACCGGCCGCGCCTGAACGTAGTACGCGAGGATCGGCACCGTCAGGAAGGTCGCGCCGGCCAGCCCGTAGGCCATGCCGGCGGCGCCGAGGCCGAGCAGGATCAGTCCCAACTGGAGCGGAAAGGTGAGCAGGGACCGGAGCGTATCGGTCCACATCGAGGCGCCGACGCGGCCCCGCGCCTGTACCATCAGATCGAGCGGTTCGAAGAGCGTGACCGCGAGCAGCAGGACGACGAACAACACCGGCGCCTCGGGGAGGCCCGTGTAGGAGACGAGCCAGCGGGACGTGACGAGCGCGACCGCCACGGCCAGCCCCATCCAGACCAGCGTGAACAGGGCCTGGCTGCCGACCAGTTCGCCCGTCGGGGCGTCGGCCTCCGAGAACCGCTTTTTCACCGCTGTTCCCCACCCGTTGACCGCCCGATCGGCGATCTTCACCAGCGAGAAGAGGAGGTAGTAGCCGCCGAACCCGGACGGGCCGAGCACCCGCGCGAAGACGATCGTCCCGAGGAACCCGATCGCGGCCATCGTGAACTTCGCGGCCGTCGCCTTGACGGTCTCGCCCCCGAGGCTGACCGAGGTCGCGTCGCTCATGGGTCGCGGGACCTCCGGCGTGGCGGCTGCGTGCGGCGAGGTATTCGACTCACTCCCGTGGGCCGCTGACGGCGCTCGAGCGCCGCCGCGGACGGAGAGCACGCTCGGCCGTCCACCGTCGATCGACTCGAGCCCACCGTCACAGGTATCCCAGATCCTCGAGCTGTGATTCCAGACCGGACAGATCCGCCTCGGCGAGCCCCTCCCGCGTCTCGAGGTCGGCGATCAAGCCCTCGAGTTCGGCCTCGAGGACCGCCGGGTCGCAGTCGCCGAGCAGTTCGGTCCCGGAGAGGCCCTCGAAGTAGTAACAGTCGGCCGTCGCGATGCCGTGGCGTTCGCGGTCGACCGGCCCGACGTCGTACCCGTCCTCCTCGAGCGCGATCGCCCGCCGCTTCGAGATGCCGTGGAACTCCAGCAGCCCACTCGACCGGGGCTCCGACGCGAGCGGGTCGCTCGAGAGCAGCGGCTGGAACGAAACGCCGCGGCGGTGGTCGGACTCGATTCCGGCGATGTCGAGCACCGTCGCGTAGACGTCCAGCAGGTTCACGAGGGCGTCCCGCGTCGGCCGGTCCGCGCCGTCCGCGTTCGGGGTCCGGTGGTCGGCGTTCGGCCCGGGCGCGGAGACGACGAGCGGAATCTCCGTCACGGGCGGGTGGAGCCCGGCGCCGTGTTGCCACGCGCCGTACTCCCCGAGCGCCTCGCCGTGGTCGGCGAGGGTCACGACGTAGTCGAACTCCGCCGCGAGTTCCGCGTAGATGTCGCGGTAGATGTCCGAGAGGTACCGCACGGCGTCGTCGTACGCGGTCCTGATCCGGTCCGGATCGGCCGAGGGCTCCCCGAGCGTGGCCTTCACGCTGTCGAAGTGGGGCGACTCCTCGTCCGGGTAGGTCCGGTACTCGTCGGGCGGATCGTACGGCAGGTGGGCCTCCATGAGGTTCGCGAAGAGGAATTCCTGACCTCGGTTCCACGACCGGTCCCGAACGTACTCGAGGAACTCCGCCGCGCCGTCGTCGGGGTGGCGCCCCTTGAGTCCCATATCGCGGAGCTTCATGAGGGCCCCCTGCTTCAGCGACTGGGTCGTATCGCAGTCGCCGTCGACGCAGCGCCAGAGCGCCCGGAGGTAGCGTTCGGGGCCGTCCGACCGGTGTTCAGCGATGAACTCGTCCCAGTCGAAGACGTCCTCGCCGAGGCCGCTGAGCCGCCAGCCGCCGTCGAACTCGTCGAACCCGTGGTGCCAGCCCAGTTGCTCCGAGATGTTGACGTTGCAGCTGAACGCCCGCGTCCGATACCCCTCGTCCTGAAGCAGTTCGGGGAGGCGAGTCGTCTCCCGGTCGAAGTCCTGGGACTTGATCGTCACGCCGGCCTCGACCGCGTAGCGGCCCGTGAACAGCGAGGCGTGGGCCGGGGCCGTCCAGTGGGTCGTGCTCCACGCGTTCGTGAACTGCACGCCCGGCAACCAGTCGAAGTGCTCGTCGAACGAGTCGGCTCGAAGCGTATCGAGCACGACGAGGGCGATTGATGGCTCGTCTCCCATGGTCGCGGTTCCGTTCATCGTTCCATACCTCCGGTAAAGAACCTACTCCCGGCAATGGAACCGGCCGCCGGAGGGCGTCGAGTCCCCGTCACAGTTCCGCTCACAGGACCGTCGCGACCCCCTCCTCGAGGGCCTCGACCTGCGCCTCTTTCTCGCGCTCGAGTCCGTCCATGTCGAACCGGACCGGTTCGCTCGTGACGTCGCCGTCGATCGGCACCCGGTCGAACAGGTTCGCTCGCGGGGTGTCGAAGTAGAACTGGGCCCGGTTGCCGTAGGTCAGCGCGGGGAGGCAGGCGTGGATCCGGTCGGACCGCACCACGTCCGCGTTGGCGTAGAGGAAGAGGTAGTCGGTCACCAGATCGGAGACGAAGACGTTCTCCTCCTCGAACAGCGGCGTCTCGAGGCCGACCAGTTCCCGCGCTCGCTCGCCGACCGGGAAGTGGTACGGTTCGTCGAAGGGGGCGTGGTCGGGCCGGATGATCGTCGACGCGCCGTCGACGTCCGGTTCCTCGCCCTTGTCGAACGTGTGGACGTCGAACTCCTGATTCGCTTCGGGCGGCTGGTGAGCGTCGCCCAGGAACAGCGAACAGTCGATCCCGTCGTACAGGTACTCCACGAGGTCGCCGTATTCCTCGTGGGCGGTTCGATCCCGCGTGAGCAGGACCTCGATGTCGAGCGCGTCGAAGACGGCCTCGACGTCCTTCCGCTCGGCCTCGTCGTACTCCTCGCCGCCCCCGCCGATAATAACGATCGGAATCTCTCGCTCCCGGAGTTTCCGGAGGGTGTCGAAGTACTTCCGGAACGTCGGCCGGGAGAGCACGCAGCCCGGCAGGACGGCCAGATCGGCGTCGATCAGTTCGCTGACGTTCATCGTATTCTGCCGAATCCGGTGGGTCGGCGACTCGTAGTCGGACTGCCCGAACCCCGTCATCCGGGCGAGCTTCCGGGTGCCGCCCCACAGCGCCGCGGTGTCCGCCGCGTGGTTGGGGTAGCCGCCGGTCTCGACGATGTCCGCGTCGGGAAACGCCCGCTCGAGCATCGCCCTCGCCCCGTAGTCGATGAATCCGTTTCCGATGTTCGTCGTCCACGTCCGCAAAAGCAGGATTCTCATTACGCCCGTCTCCACCGGAACGGGCCATAATTATGGGGCGACTACGGACAGACAACAGTTCGATTCGGTACCGAATGGTGATTGTAGATGCCGATCTCGAGTCGAGTTGCGTCGAGCGGAGCGATCCGTGATGATCGTATACGGTAATCCGCCGCTGACGACTCCGTACGGATCACGTTCCGAGAGTTTGGTAGTCTCTCTGAGACGGGAAGCGAATATCAAGCCTTAATCGTGGCCAGCAGAGAGTAGAGGACAGCGGGATGGGATAGCCAGGAGATTCCGGCGGGCTCATAACCCGCAGATCGGTAGTTCAAATCTACCTCCCGCTATACTTTTGCCGCGAGCAAATCCGCGAGCGGCGAGTATAGCACGGTGGTAGTTTGAACCAGTCGAGACGCGCGCAGCGAGAGCGCGGTCGCAAACGCGACCGCGATTGCGAACGGCGCGAAGCGCCGTGAGCGAGCACGTCTCGGCGTGGTTCAAATCGTCAAATCGCGCCAACCTTCTTCTCGAGGCGGCCACGAACTCGTGTGACTGTTCGGAAATTCCGGACTCGAGGTCATAACGCTCTGAAGTCGGACATCAGAGGGTCGAATGCGACCATCCCGTCTGCAAACGGGAGGCAACTGCTACGCGGACGTGGAAAGAAGACAGCGAAGCGGTACCGGAGAAATGCGACGAGTCACAGCCTGCTATCGTGGCGGCAGGGAATAGCCACACCCTCCCCAGCCGATTCGCTCACTTCGTTCGCTCATCCCTCGCGCAGTGTGTCGACCGCCCTCGTTAGCACTCGGTCGGTCGACAGCGCGCGCCACCGCGTATCGGTCGGTCAGCAGGAACAACATGGAAGTCATTGATACCGATCGAGACACCGACTGACGGCCGAGCGGTTCGGTGTCGCGGTCAGTCGAGGTAGCCGAGTTCGCGCAGGCGTTCGGTCGGCATGTCGATCCCCTCGTCGTCGGATGCGCCCGTTTCGGACGCCGCCGCGCGCTCCTCCACCCACCGGCGCACGTCGTAGACCGATTTCGGATACGTGTCCGCCGTGGAACTCGCGTACGCGCGCCAGGAGTGACTCGCCGGCTTCTCGCCGGCGTCGGGCGGGTAGAACTCGGTTCGCATGCCGTGGTCACTGACGACGAGGAGTTCGTCGTCCTCGCCGAGGGCGGCGACGATTTCCTGGACGTACTCGCCGACGCGTTCGTAGGCGCGACGCAACGCCTCCTCGTCATCCGCGTAGGCGTGGCCCGCCGCGTCCAGCGTGTGGACGTGGACGCCGGCGATCGAGACCGGGTGCTCGAGCATCTCGCGGGCCCAGCCGAACTGCTGGGCGCAGAGGCCGAACAGTTCGCGCTCGAACTCGCTGCGGGACATTCCCTCGGCGACTGCGTTCATCAGGTCCCACGCTCGCTGGAGCGGCTGGCCGTCGTGGACGCCCGGCCAGTTGTGGACGACCGCGTCGTCGGCGTCGAACATCGACTCGCGGTCCGTCTCGCCGATGCGCTCGCGCGTGCCGGTTCGCGACCGCACGAGCTTCCCGAGCGTCCCCCGCGTCGACTCGTCGAGGTGGCCCGTGACCGTCGACGCGAGGTCGAGCGCGGGATTCTCCCACTCGCTCGTGCCGCCGCCGGTGATCCCGTGCTCGGCCGGCTCGAGTCCGGTCGCGACGGTCGCCCAGACCTCCGGGGTATAGGGGACGTCCTGGGTGTTCGCGAACGTCTCGATCTCGCCGCCGGACGCGAGGCGGTAGGCGTCGAGATCGAAGTGGTCGATCAACCCGGCATCGAGCGCGTCGAGCGCCAGTACGACGACCGTCATGCGTAGCCGAGATCCTCCAGGTCTTCCTGCAGCGCGTCCTCCTTGACGACGTAGGCGGGATCGAACCGCTCGCGTTCCCGCTCGAGGGAGGGGTCTTCCACCCGCTCGCCGTCCTCGAGTCGATACGTGCCGGCCTCCGTCGCGATGTGGTCGGCGGTCATCGCCGCCTTTCGGTCCCCGTAGGCGGCGAATGCGATCTCGCGGTCGAGCGTCCCCTGGCGGTGTTCGGCGCCGGTCAGGATCGTCGGGACGTCGATCAGGGAGACGACCTCGCCGACGTCGGGGGCGTTGCGCGTTCCGAACGGGACGTTCAGCAGTTCGGGGCGCATCTCGCCGGGGTGGCCCCAGAGGCCGTCCTCGCCGAGCAGTTCGCCGTGATCGCCGCAGAAGACGACGCGCGTTCCGTCGGGGATCGCGTCCCAGAGGGACTCGAGGGCCGCGTCGAGTTCGGCGACCTCCCGTCGGTAGAGGTCCCGGACGAGGGCCTCGTCCTCGTCGGAGCCGCGATCCGAGAGCACGCGGCGGGTGATCCGCTGTGCCTCCGCTCGGTCGATATCCGCGCCGTCGGGGTCGTAGGGATGGTGGGGCTCCATGAAGTGCAGCCAGCCGAACCACTCGTCGCGGCCGGAGACCTCGCCGAGAAACTGGTCGACGACGTCGTCCGCGGGGCGGAACGACTTCTCGGTCTCCTCGACGTAGCTCCGGAGCTGCTGGTAGCGGTTGTACCCCCAGCTGGCGACCTTGTAGGGGAGCGAGCCGCGCTCGAGCAGGATCGCGCCCTTGTCCTTCAGCGACTCGCCGCCGCCCTTGGGCGACGTGAACGAGTCGAAGCCGGTCGCGTAGTCGTACTCCGCGGACAGCAGGTGGTTCGTCGTGATTCCGACGCAGCGGGCGTCGAACTCGTGGGCGACGCTGGCCTCGGGCTCGAGGCCGCTCCCGGTCGGGTACTCCCCGCCGATGATCGCGGGGAAGCTGCCGGGCGTCGCGGTGCTCGTGGCGAAGGCGGCGTCGTGGGTGTCGTCCAGGAACTCCAGGGTATGGGGCATGTACTGGACGTGATCGGTCCTGAGGGAATCGACCGTGACTAGCAGTGTGGTGTCCGTCATGGGTTCGTATTCGTGTTCATCGTTCGAATCGAGTTCGTGCTCACAGGTATCCCAGATCCTCCAGTCGCGCGCGACTCGCCGCGTCGACTTCCTCGGCGTGGCCACGTCCGTCGCGCTCGTCGTCGGCGACCCAGTCGCCGAAGGCGGATTCGAAAAGCCCGTCGGGTACCGTCTCGTCGGGCAGTTCGACCCCTTTCGACGGCGGTCCGGAGACGTCGTACACCGCCTCGGCGCCGAGCTGGTCGCGGTAGTACTTCCGCTCGCCCTCGTAGACGACCCGCTGGCCGCGGTCCCAGTACGATTCGTCCCCGCCTTCGGGGATGCCGGAGCCGGAGCCGACGATCTCTGCGCGGGCGCGCTCGCGCTCGAGGGCGAACGGATCGAACGGGTCGTCGCTCGCGATCGACCGGACCAGGTCGCCGAGGTCGGCGTGCGAGCTGAGTCCGGTCACGTCGACGGGGCCGGTAGCACCGTCGGCGGTCGCGCTCCGTTCGTCGGCGCCGGTGGCGGCGTCGATATCGTCGACCGCGAGCTCGAGGGCGCGGTCGCTCGTGGGGACGACGTCGAAGGGGACGTGCAACAGCCCCTCCGAGAGGCTGCTCATGTGGTTCATGAGGTAGCCCTCGGACTCGTAACCGAGGTTCTCGCCGTGGTCGGCCGTCACGAGCAGGATCGACTCGCGGTCGTCGCCGGCCGCCAGCGCGGACAGGAGGTCGTCGACGACCCGATCGAGGTAGTCGACCGTCGCGGCGTACAGTCGACGGACGCGCTCGACGTCCGACTCATATTCGCCGAGGCCGTCAGCGACGTTGACGTCCGAATCGCGGAACGAACTCGAGTGAAAGTCGCTCGAGACGCCGTGGATCGAGTCGTCCAGCCCGCGAAACGCGGTGTGGGGCCCGTGGGCGTCCATGAGGTTTGCGAAGGCGACCACCGGCCCGTCGGATTCGGTGACTTCCCGCTCGAGCGTCCGCGCGATCGCCCGACCGCCGAAGTCGGTCGGCTTCTCGATCGGGAGCTTCCGGCTCACGTCGTCGAGTTTGAGGAGGACGCCGTTGGCCAGCGACCGCAGCGGGTAGTCGTGGGCGAGGGCCTCGCGGACGAAATCGGCGTAGGCCTCGACGCCGTCGGTCGACCGATCGGAGATGTGTTCCTGGACGTCCATCCCCTCGGGCAGCCTACGGCTCGGCGAGATGGGGATCGTCCGATCGAAGAACCGGTCGAACCCGAAGACGGGGCTGGCGTAGATGTTCGACGTGACGCAGACCGACTCGTACCCCTGCCGCTCGAGGGGCGCGATCCACGTGTCCTCGCGGTCGATCGGATCGAACCGCCGCTGGTGGGCGTGAACGCCCGTCTCGGAGGGAACCGAGCCGGTCAGCATCCCGGCGTGGCTCGGGACGCTCCAGCCGCCGAGCGCCCGCATCCCCTCGAAGCGGACGGCGGCCCGCTCCCGGAGTCGGGTCGCGTACCGGTCGTAGACGTCCTTCCTGACGGTGTCGAGACAGAGGACGACGATATTCGGTCGTTGGGTTTCGGTCATGCGAGTGCCTCCAGCGCGGCGCCGAAGCGTTTGCCCTGATTCGATTCGGTCAGATCGGCGACGAGGTCTCGCTGGTCGTTCGCGGTGGCCTCCCGTTCCGCCGGCGACCGCTCGAAGGTGTCCCGCAGCCCCTCGAGCAGCCCCCGTTCGGTCGGCGGGACGACCTGCCGAGCGGGGAGGAGTTCCCGAACGCCGGTCGCCTCGGTGACCACCGTCGGCGTCCCCGAGAGGATCCCCTCGAGCGCAGCGACAGGGAAGGCGTCGCCGCGCGACGACTGGACGTAGACGCTCGCGCGCTCGAACCAGTCGGCGAAGGTATCCAGATCGACGAACCCGGGCGTGAGGACGCGGGATCGATCCGCGTACCCTTCCCTCTCGTGACCCTCGCCGAGTATCACCAGTCGAACGTCGCTTTCGACCGCGTCGGCGAATCGCTCGACCGCTCGAGTCAGTCGATCGTAGCCGTTGGCCGGTTTGGCCTCGCCAGCTGAGAGGATCGTGAACGGATCTTGCGGCGAGTTCGGCGAGAGCGACGCGAGCCGTTCGTACTTCCCGTCGTCGATCGGCGGCCGGACGTACGCGACCGGAACGTCGCCGAGGTACGGTCGCCCCCAGCGGTAAACGTCCCGACCGACCGCAATCACGCCGTCGAGCAGTCGACTCGAGAGCGGCTTCAGTCCGCGCCAGAAGAATCGCGTCGGCCGCTCGGACAGGGTGTAGAACGTCTCGTCGGCGGCGAGGTAGACGAGGGTCGTCCCCGGGTGGCGCAGTTTGTACGCGAGCCCGGTCTGGAGCGGCGCGCTCCCCTCCGCGATGACGGTGTCGTAGGCGGGGAGGGTCCCGGCGGTTCGGAGCCGATCGGCGATTCGTTCGGTGTTCCCCCCGGATCCGGGCGGTCGCCCGGTCTCGAAGTGGCGCCGATCGGCGCCGACGGCGTCGGCGAACACCCGGTGGGCGGGGTGGGCGTCGCTGTTCTGGTAGAGCAGACACCGATTACCGGATTCCGATTCCCGGGGACGTGCGTGATCGGGGTCCGTCCGGCCCCGGGACCCCCTCGAGTCGCCGCCCTCGCCGCGAGCGGTCGTGCTCGCCGTCACCGATCGGCCACCCCCTCAGCGCGCTCGTCCTCGCGCCGCTGCTCGGCGCGTCGATCCTCGTCTGCGCGGTCCGATTCCGTTGTCGACTGCGACGCCGGCTCTGCTTCCGGTTTCCGCTCCGTCACTGGCACGGGTTCCGGCGCGGCGGTCTCGGGTGCCGCCACATCCTCGATAACCTCGCGCAGGCCCGCCGCGAAGCGGTCGTACTCGTACCGTCTGGCCTCCGCGCGGATCTCGTTCGCGTCGAAGTCGGCGGGATCGAACCGCCGAACCGTCTCGCGGATCGACTCGACGGTCGGTTCGAAGAGCAGCCCCGTTCGACCGCCCTGTACCTGATAGGCCGTGAAGCCCTCGTTCACGCCGAGCAGGGGTTTCCCGGCCATCATGGCCTCGGCGCCGACGAGGCCGAAGTCCTCCTGCTTGGGGGCGTAGACGACCGCGGTGGCCCGCGCGACCAGCGACTCGATGTCCTCGACGTAGCCCCGCACCTCGATGTTGTCGTAGTTTTTCGCGAAGGCCTCGAGTTGCTCGCGCTGTTCTCCGTCGCCGGCGATCACGAGCCGCTCGTCGAGCCCCGCGAAGGCCTTCGCGATGGTGTCGATCCGCTTCTCGGGAGCGAGCCGGGACCAGGTGACGAAGTAGCCGTCGTCGCCGTCGTCGCGCCAGTCGCCCGTGACCGGCGGGTAGACGACCGTCGCGTCGCGGTCGTAGAAGCGTCGGATACGGTCCCGGACCAGTTCGCTGTTCGCGACGAACCGGTCGACGTAGTCGTTGGCCTCCTTGTCCAGCGCCCGCCACCCCTTCGCGTAGGCCTTGAGCCCGGTCTCGACGAACGGGGCCGTGAAGCCCGAGAGGCGGTCCCGGTAGAGGTCGTACAGCCACCGCGGCGGGCTGTGGGGGTAGTGGACGATCCGCTGGCCGACGTCCGGGACGTAGTACTTCGACAGCGGCGCGCTCTCGAGTATCACGTCGTACTCCGTCAACGCGGGGTGGGCGTCGGTCATGTCCAGCGCCACGTTGAGCGTCTCGAGGGGGTTCATCCCCTCGTTCTTCCACTCGAGGAACGGACGCCACGGCAGCGAGGTGTACTTGGCCTGCTGGAACGGGATCACCTCGACGTCGTCGGGGATCTCGGTCCCGTCGGCGACGTAGGCCGTGTAGATCGGCGCCTCGAGGACGCGGGCGGCCTCGATGGCGAACTCCTCGCCGCCGCCGATGCCGGGGAACCGATCGTGGAGGATCGCGACGTTGGCGTCGGTCACTGTAACACCTCCCGTAGTTCGTCGTCGGGCGCCCAGGTGCCGTCGTGGGTATCCTCGTCGCCGTCGGCGCGGGCCCGGATCAGGGAGACGCTCGCGCGCAGCAGCGAGATCTGGGCGTCGAACAGCGAGTAGAGGGGTTGGAGCGGCCCGAGGGCGTCGCGCGAGCCAAGCGCCGTGAAGGCGAGGACGCCGGCTGGGGTAACCAGTCCGGCGGGACCCAGCAGGGCGAGCGAGCCGACGGTCGCGAGCGCGACGCCGGCGCCGACGAGCCACGGCGAGACCACCATGAACCACCAGTTGAAGGGCAACACGACGCGACCGTAGGCGCCGTGGCTGCCGAGCGCGTCGCGCTGGCGCCACAGCAGGCGCAGCAGTCCCATCGCGCGCCGATCCTTCTGCTCGCGGCGCTTGCCGAAGTCGGAGTGGGCGGCCTCCTTGTAGTGGATCTCGGGATCGAAGACGACCCGGCCCCCGTTGCGCCGGATCTTCAGCGCGAGTTCGGTGTCGTCGGCGATCGAGTCCTCGTCGATCGGGACGATCTGGTCGCGCTCGAACGCCGAGAACGGGCCGTGGAAGATCAGCGTCGAGTCGATGTGGGACTCGAGGATCTGGATCATCGTCTGGATGTCGCGGTAATTCTGCTCGACGTCGCTCCCGCCGAGGACCTCGGCGTTGCGGCCGGTCACCGCGGCGACCGCCGGATCGGCGAGGTTCGCGACGGCCCTCCGGACGGCGTCGGACGCGATTCGGGAGTCGCAGTCGGTCTTGACGACGACCTCGTTCGCCGCGGCGGCGTAGGCCTCGTTCAGCGCGGTCGCCAGGCCTCGCCGTTCGTCCTCGCGGATGAGCGTGAGCTTCGGTTCCGATCGGCCGGCGAAGAAGGTCTCGACCAGATCCGCCGTTCCGTCGTCGCTCGAGTCGACGACGACGATTTCGACCTTCTCCATCGGGTAGTCCAGTTCGACCAGTTCCTCGAGTTTCGATTCGACGATTCCGGACTCGTTGTACGTCGGCAGGACGATGCTCACCGACGGTTCCCGGGGCCACGCGTCGGCGGGCGTCCCCGACGGTCGTCGGAGGTAGTACACCCCGAGGTAGATCAGATACGGAATGCCAGTCAGTGCGATCAGCCCGAACAGGGCCTCGAGGAGCCGCTTCATGAGAGTACGGGTGTACGCTCAACAGACCGCATGATAGCCAGACGGCTTGCATTGTGCAAGGGGTACTCCCCCTCCCCTACTGATCCCGTCCCGCGTCGGCTGGTGCCGAATCCGCGCTCAGCCACGGGTACGCGCATCGTCGGGACGTGATGCGGTGGCGCGTGCGGCGCGGCGACGAGCGATCAGCGAGGCGCCGCACAAATGCGCGCGAGGGATGAGCGAACGAGCGGAGCGAGTGAGCGAATCGGCTGGGGAGGGTGTGGATACCCCTAGTTGCCAGGTTAGGCAGAACGCACACTGGAGAATCGGTATAGTGAGATTTCGCCATCGGGACTGTATATTACACGAGCGCCGATGCACCCCCGACGACCCGAGCGCCGATACACCCCCGACGACCGGTGGCTTTTTGCACACTGCCCGGAACATCCGGATACGCGATAAACGCTCGACAACGCCATCACAGTTTTGGCATGCATGCCACATTCGGTATGCTTTTAGGGAGTCCGCCCATACCCACGCGTATGTCAGTCTCAGCTGCGTCCGCCGTCGGGCACGACGAACTCGCCGTGCTCAAACTGCTCGCGCTCGAGGGAGGCCTCGAGGGCGACGTCAAGATCTCCTGTTCTCACCTCGCGGATCGACTGAACGCCTCGAATCAGACCGCCTCGCGACGGCTCCAGCGCCTCGAGAGCGCCGACCTTCTCGAGCGCGACACCGTCAGCGACGGCCAGTGGGTGGCGATCACGGACGAGGGCGAGCGCGCGCTCCACGCCGAGTACGAGGACTACCGTCGCATCTTCGAGACGGACTCCCAGATCGAACTCGAGGGGACCGTCACCAGCGGCATGGGCGAGGGTCGCCACTACATCTCCCTGCCCGGCTACCAGCGCCAGTTCGAGGACCGGCTGGGGTACGAGCCGTTCCCGGGAACCCTGAACGTCGATCTGCGGGAGGACAGCGTCCGCCGGCGCAGCGCCATGGCCTCGCTCGAGCCCGTCCCGATCGACGGCTGGGAGGACGAGGAGCGCACCTACGGGCCAGCGGTGTGTCACCCCGCGACGGTCGAGACGGCCGACGGCGAGCGCTACGAGGGAGCCTACACCATCGCGCCCGAACGGACCCACCACGACGACGACCAGCTCGAGGTCATCGCGCCGGACAAGCTGCGGGAGGAACTCGACCTCGAGGACGACGACCACGTCACGGTCTACGTGGGTGATCGCGAATGACGGGCCACCACGCGGGCCCGCGGTCCAACGCGGCGACGGACGGCGAAGCGAACGCGACGGCGGAGGGCGAGGCGAACGCGACCGCCGACGGCGGAACGAACCGGGCGACGACCGCCGACGCCGTCGACCGCGCGCTCGAGGCGCTGCGAGTCGGCGAGCCGGTACTCGTCCACGACGCGGCCGACCGCGAGGGCGAGACGGACCTGATCTACCACGCCGACGCGGTCACGCCCGAGGCCGTCGCGCGCCTGCGAAACGACGCGGGCGGCCTGGTCTGCGTCGCGCTGGGCCACGAGGTCGCCGAGGCGTTCGACCTGCCCTTCTACACGGAGGAGGTCGACCACCCCGCGAGCGGCGACCACGAACTCGGCTACGACGAGCGCTCGTCGTTCTCGCTGACGGTCAACCACCGCGACACCTACACCGGGATCACCGACAACGACCGCTCGACGACGATTCGAGCGCTGGGCGAGGCCGCCGCCGCGCCCGCGGAGACGGAGTTCGCCGCCGAGTTCCGCGTTCCGGGCCACGTCCACCTGCTGAAAGCAGCGCCCGACCTGCTCGCCCAGCGGGAGGGCCACACCGAACTCGGCGTCGCGCTCGCGAACGCGGCGGCGCTCTCCGCGGCCGTCGTCGTCTGCGAGATGCTCGACGACGAGACCGGCGAGGCGCTCTCGCCCGTCGACGCCCGCGCGTACGCCGATCGACACGGCTTCACCTACCTCGAGGGCAGCGAGGTCCTCGAGCGACTGGGATAAGAGTCGACGCTCGAGAGCGACCGGAACAGCGGTTTTCGGCTGTGTTTCGTTGACTCGGCGAGATTGTAGACGCGCGAACTGAACACTATCGCTGCGAATTACGCAGGTGTCACTATCGCTGCGAATTACGCAGGTGTCGGATTCCGTATTCAATTCCACCGACGATCAGACCGATAAGCAGCAGGAGAACCCAAAATGGAGCGATGAGGTCGAACAGGGTCGGTGTGAGACCTGCGCCCTGCGACTGTGCTGAATCAACCGTGGCAGACCACGAGATGAGAAGCGTCCATCCGTATACCCCGACGGCAATAAGAACGGATGAGATGACTCGGTATCGTGCGGGGGTGAACGCCGAAATAGCCCCGAGGAGAAATGACCCGACAACTAGCCAGAACGGCAGTAGTATCCCCGGAGCAAGTCCGTCACCGTACTCGAAACGCGCCATGTAGAGATGGACGAAGAGCGTGGTGGCAGCCAAAATAAGACCGATGGTGATTGCAAACCTCTGCTGCGAGTACCACCGGCGAAGCCGATTCATAGTTGATACTGATACCGTATGTACTGTTACTCCTCTCTCCTGTCCTGTCCAATTGGGTGTTCGCACGGGGTCGATCGGTAACGGCTAGTCCCCATCGGGTCCGGACGACGCGGTTTCACGATTCGTCTCGGTGCCGGCCCCGGGGCCGCTCCGATAGACCGCGTAGAGGACCAGCACGGCGATCGCGAAGTCGAACCCGTGCTCGACGAGGTGGTGGACCGTCATCGGCACCAGTCCGAACACGGTTCCGAGGCCGACGACGGAGCGTACCACGAGCAGTCCGAGGACGGCCGTGATCAGCAGATAGCGCGTCGATCGGCGCCGCGAGTACGCGACGACTCCACAGCAAAAGAGGACGGCCGTCCCGGCGGCGGCGAAGACGATCACGGCCAGCAGGACCGGCGCCAGTTGCGGGTCCAGCCACGGGACGTCGAGGGGGCTCGTGTAATCCATCCGCGATACGCTAGCTCGGTCGGAGAGCACCGTATGTGCTTCGGTCGCGTACCTCTCGCCTCCAGCGCTCCGCGGCTCAGTCCGACCTGTTCTCACCCGCGGCTCAGTCCGACCTGTTCTCACCCGCGGTTCCGTTCGACCCGTTCTCACCCCTCGATTCCGTCCGGCCCGTTCCCACCGGCCGGGAACGAGCGGAAGCCGTTATCAGGGCAGCGGCGCTAGCCGATAGTAACGCCCCCAGTATCGCGGGGTCTCCAGCCACGACGACCAGGTTCACAATGAGCGAGACTCGAGACCAGATCAGGGCACAGGTTCGGGCGAACGCCGGCATTCACTTCAACGAACTCGTCCGGGAGTCGGCGTTCGCGCCGGGGCAGATCCAGTATCACGTCCGCCGGCTGATCGAGGCTGACGAACTCGTCCGCGAGGAACGCTACGGGCAGACCCACTACTATCCCCCGGAGTACGACGAGTGGGAGCGGGCCGCGCTCGCCCTCTTTCGGCGCGAGACGGCACGCGAAATCGTCGTCTTCCTCCTCGAGCACGGCCCGAGCCGTCCGGCCGCGGTCGCCGACGACCTCGACGTCGCCCGGAGCACGCTCGAGTACCACCTCGACAACTTGGTCGAGTGCGACGTCGTCGCGAAGGCTTACGGCGAGCGCAACCGCGTGACGCTCTCGCTGGCCCGGCCCGATCGGACCGCAGCGCTGCTCTCGGAGGTCTCCCCGACGGTTCCGGACCGACTGGTCGACCGGTTCACCCGCCTCGTCGACGGCGTCCTCGAGGACGCGACCGAGTCGCGGTGATCGGCCCGTTCGGGCGCCGTCCCGCGGGTCGAACCGCGAACACTTAGTACGGTGGCTTGTAACACTCTCGACCATGGGATTCGACGAGATGGACGTCGACACGATCTGGATGGACGGCGAGTTCGTCGACTGGGACGACGCGCAGATCCACGTGCTCACGCACGGGCTCCACTACGGGAGCGGCGTCTTCGAGGGCGCGCGCTGTTACGACACCGCGGAGGGCCCCGCGATCTTCCGCTGGGAGGAACACCTCGAGCGGCTCTTCCAGTCCGCCAAGCCCTACGAGATGGACATCGACTACACGAAGGAGGAGCTCACCGAGGCGACGAAGGAACTGATCCAGCGTCAGGACCTCGAGTCGTGTTACATCCGGCCGATCGCCTTCTACGGCTACAACTCGCTGGGCGTCAGTCCGAAGGACTGCCCGACCCGCACCGCCATCGCGGTCTGGCCGTGGGGCGCCTATCTGGGTGAGGAGGCCCTCGAAGAGGGGATCGAGGTCATGATCTCCTCGTGGCGGAAACACGCCTCGAGCCAGATTCCGACGAACGCGAAGACGACGGGACTGTACGTCAACAGCATGCTCGCGGGCGAGGAGGCCCGCCGCAACGGGTTCGCCGAGGCCATCGTCCTCAACAAGGAGGGCAACGTCGCCGAAGGCCCCGGCGAGAACCTCTTTCTGGTCCGGGACGGCGAGATCCACACGCCCGGCCTCTCGGAGTCGATCCTCGACGGCATCACCCGCGACACCGTGATCGAGATCGCCGAGGACTTGGGCTACACGGTCCACGACAGCGTCTCGATCTCCCGCGGCGAACTCAATACGGCCGACGAACTGTTCTTCACCGGCTCCGCGGCCGAGGTCACGCCCATCCGGAAGGTCGACAACGTGGTCATCGGCGACGGCTCCCGCGGTCCGGTCACCGAGGAGATCCAGCAGCGGTTCTTCGAGATCGTCGAGCGCGAGACCGACGCGTACGACGAGTGGTTCGAGTACGTCTGAGCCGCTCTTCCTTGCTTCCGTTTCGGGCAAATCGACCGCCGTCCGTTTGATCACTCCGTCGCGAGCCGAATCCTCTTGTAACCGGGCCGCCAGCACTCGAGCATGCGCGCGGAACACCCGTTCGAGGCGGTGGGTCCCCGGGACGTCGATGCGCTCGTCCGCGAGGAACTGGCGGTCTCGTCGTCGTTTCGATCGTGGCTGCTCGAGCAAGTGGGGATTTCGACGGATTCGGCGGCGCTACTCGGCTCGCGGGACTCCATAGCCGAGGTCCGTGCAGGGGCGGGCGATCCGGCAACGGCTCGAGGCGGCGTCGAGATCGATCTCGAGTGCGACGGCGAGCGAACGCTCGTCGTCCTCGCCACGGCCGTAGCCATCGACGGCGCCGACTCGTTCTCGCGCCCGACGGCCCAGCTCGATCGAATCCGGACGCGTCGCGAGCGCGCGCTCGAAGCGGAGTGGGACGCCTGCCACACGGTTCTGCTCGCACCCGCCGAGACAGGGGCGACCCCGGGCCCGAGCGCGGAATCGCCGTTCGACGCGACGATCGCACTCGAGTCGCTCCGGGACCGATTGGCTGCGCGCGACACCGACCGGGGCGACTACCGGGCGGCACTGGTGGACGCCGCGATCGAGCGCGGGGCCCGTGATACGACCGATGGTGGGCCACCGTCGATCGTCGACGAGTATCAGTCGCTCGTGACGGAGCGCGAACCCGCGTTCGAACTCCGCGTCGGTCCCGATCTCGAGACCGGGAGCGACGACATAACGCGTTCCGGCGCTCCGACGCGTACTGACGCCGCGACGGTCGGGATCGAGGCACCGTCGCTCGCCGACGACCACCGACTCGTTCACGACCTCGAGCGCGGAACCGTCGACCTCCGTATCCCCGGTGCAGCGGACCACCTCCAGCCGTTCGCCGCTCGCCACGCGGCCGCGATCCCGCCGGCGACCGATCTGGTGACAGACGGCGACGCGCTCGTCCTTCGGCTGTCGGTCCCGCCGCTCGACCCCGACTCGAGCGACGTCGCGCCCGCGATAGACGAGACGCTGGAGACCGTCCGGGATCTCCTGACGGTCTCGGAGCGTGTCGGGAAACGGGGCGCGTAGGCGGCGCTCGAGTCCGATTTCCGGACACGGGCGTTTCGCAGCGCTTTTGCCGGTTGTCGGGAAACGACGCGGTATGACTACCGGCCCCTGGGACGACTGGAACCATATTCTCAAGATCGACCCGGACAAGGAGCTCCCCGAGGGCGTCACCTACGGAGACCTCTGTGCGACCGGCACCGACGCCATCGAGGTCGGCGGCACCATGGGAATCACCGAGGAGAAGATGGAGGCCGTCGTCGACGCCTGCGCCGAACACGACGTCCCGCTCTATCAGGAACCCTCGAGCCCCGACGTCGTCATCGACAACCGGGCGCTCGAGGGCTACCTCATCCCGACCGTCTTCAACGCCGGCTCCCCGTTCTGGATCACGGGCGCCCACAAGGACTGGGTGCGAACCGACGACGACATGGACTGGGACCGAACCTGGACCGAGGCGTACGTCGTGATGAACCCCGAGGCGGACGTCGCGGAGTACACCGAAGCCGACTGCGACTTAGAGCCCGCGGACGTCGCCGCCTACGCCGAGGTCGCCGAGCGGATGTTCGGCCAGGAGATCGTCTACCTCGAGTACTCCGGGACGCTCGGCGACGAGGACGTCGTCGAGGCGGCGAGCGAGGCGATCGACGAGACGACGCTATTCTACGGCGGCGGCATCCACGACTACGACTCGGCCGCGTCGATGGCGCAGTACGCCGACGTGATCGTCGTCGGCGACCTCGCCCACGACGAGGGCGTCGAGGCCGTCCGCGAGACGGTCGAGGCGGCGCGGGACGCCTGACTGGACTCGAAACCGTCCTTTCGAGTCGACACTCACGCGACCGAACCCGTAGGGAGGGAACTGATTCGTCGATCCCCCGTATCGTCCCGCATGGATATCGACGCCACCGGCCCCCCTTTCGTTCGTGGCCAGTAGCCAGAATAGAGCTTTGATACAGGCGTTTCGAGACGCTACGCTCCGTCACTCTTATACTGATATCCGGCCTTACACTGATGATGGCAACCCAGTCACCCTCACGGCCCGCTGACGGCGAACCGCTTTCGGTTAGGGTCGTTCGCGAGATCGCGGCCCACGACGGCGTCGATCCCATGGACCTGTCACCGCCGCTGTTTCACTGTCTCGACCCCGCTGCGCTCGACGACCTGTTCGAACAGACCGGTCGCGGCGGCCCCCGGTCCGGCCGCGTGACGTTCACCTACGACGGCAAACGCGTCACCGTCGACAGCGACGGCGAGGTCACGATCGACCCGAACGCGCCGATCGACCGAGGTGGATCCCGATGAAGTTCTGTCATAACTGCGACTGGTTCGCGGCCGTCGAGGACGGCGCCACCGAACGGGAGCGCTCGCAACAGGCACTCGAGCACTTCCTCGAGACCGGGCACTCCATCGACTCGAGCGACTCCGTCGGGCGGCCGACGACGCCGTCGATCTGCGAGGCGTTTCTCGTCCGCGATCTCGTGGGGCTCTCCGGCTGACGGGACCGTCCCCGATCCGTTCTCGACTCGATAGCGCTCGTTATCGGCTCTCGACTAACTCCCGAAGCCGCGGCAAAACCTCGGTCACGTCCTCGCGGTAGATCGCGTCGGCGACGTCGTCGACCGGCGTCGACTCGAGGTTGACGATCCCGAGCGTCGCGCCCGCCGAGGCCGCCCGTCGGGGCAGCGACGCGGCCGGTTCGACGACCAGCGAGGAGCCGATCGCGAGGAAGACGTCGCTCTCGCGGGCCAGCGACTGGGCGCGCTGGATGACCGCGCCCGGGAGCTGTTCGCCGAAGAGAACCACGTCGGGTTTGAAGACGCCGCCGCAGTCGCAGGTCGGGGGAATCTCGCCGTCAGCGGCGCGTTCGAAGACCGGACCCCCCTCCTTGCGCTTGCCGCAGTCCGTACAGCGGACTCGCTGGGAGTTGCCGTGTAGCTCGAGGATGGTCGTGTCGTTGCCCTCGTGGGTCGAGCCATCGGATTTCGCGACCGTCTCGGCGGCCTTCCCGTGGAGGCCGTCGGTGTTCTGCGTGAGAATTGCCTCGAGGTGGCCGTCTCGGCCCATCGCAGCCAGCGCCTCGTGGGCCGCGTTGGGCTGATAATCCTCGTCGAACATCACCCGCTGGAGCTCGACGCGGTCCGCCCAGAATCCCTCAGGATCGCTCCGAAAACGGCCGTAAGTGAACTGGCCCTCGTCGAACTGCTCCCAGACGCCGTCGTCGCCGCGGAAGGTCGGCACGCCCGAGGGCGCGGAGATGCCCGCGCCGGTGAAGGCGACGACGGTCGCTGCGCTGCGGATCTCGTCGGCGAGTGACTCGAGGTCGTCCATACCGGTGGCACGTGGCGAACGTTAAAATTCGCCGTGGTGGTTACGATTAGCGTAACATACACATACACAGAATCAGTACTATAGATACACAGATGAGTAGCAAAACGGTTAGTCTAAAAGACGAAACCTATCGCAGGCTCCGGAGAGAAAAACGGGAGGACGAGAGCTTCAGTGATGCGATCGACCGACTGCTCGCTGAAGAAGACGAGAATCCGCTTCGAGAATTAATTGGATTAGTCGACGAAGACGAACTCGAGACCGTCCGAAAGCGATCGAACGAATTCCGCGAGGACGTGAACAAGCGGTTCGGTACGTCTGGACGGTCAGACGAGAATCCATAAATGGTGTTGTTAGATAGCTGCTTTCTCATCGATCTCTTCACCGAAGATGCGGCCGCGGTCGCGAAATTAGACGAGTTCGATTGGCGAGAAGTGTCGGTTTCTACACTTACCGTTTCAGAAGTCGGATTCGGACTGTCAGATTCGGACCGGGAGCGTTTCGAGACGATCGTTCAACGAGCGGACGTTCTTCCGTATGGACTCGCCGAATCGCGGAGAGCGATAGCGGAACAGAGACGGCTCCGAGAGCGGGGAGACCAAATCGGTGCTCTCGATGCGATGATTGCAGCAACGGCAATCGAGGCGAATAAACCCGTGGTAACCAGGAATATCGACGAGTTCCAACGGACGAATGCCGAGGTCACTCCGTACTGAGAACAGTAGTGCTGGCCGTCTCGAACGATTGCGCTTAAGTTCCGGCGACCGGAATCGGGTGGTATGCAGGACAGAACCTACACTGCCGACGCCGAGCCGGGCGACGACGTCACCGTCGCCGGCTGGGTCCACGAGATCCGGGACCTCGGCGGGATCGCCTTCCTGATTCTCCGGGATACGACGGGCAAGATCCAGATCAAGTTCGAGAAGGACGAGATGGACGACGACCTCGTCGAAACCGGTCTCGACGCCGCCCGCGAGAGCGTCGTCAAGGTCTCGGGCGCGGTCGAGGAGGAACCGCGCGCGCCGACGGGCGTCGAGGTCACGCCCGAGTCGGTCGAGGTCATCGCCCCGGCGGACCCCGAACTGCCGCTGGACCCCTCCGGAAAGGTCGGCGCCGAACTCTCGACCCGACTCGACAACCGTACGCTCGACCTTCGTAAGCCCGACGTACAGGCCATCTTCGAGATTCGCTCGGAGATCCTGCGCGCCGTCCGCGAGCAGTTCCGCGCGTTCGACTGCACGGAGATCAACACGCCGAAGATCGTCGCCACCGGCACCGAGGGCGGCACCGAACTCTTCCCGATCACCTACTTCGGCGAGGAGGCGTTCATGAACCAGTCGCCGCAGCTGTTCAAGCAGCTGATCGCCGGCTCGAACGTCGAGCGCGTCTTCGAGATCGGCCCGATCTTCCGCGCCGAGGAGCACAACACGCCCCGCCACCTCAACGAGGCCACCTCGATCGACTTCGAGGGCGCCTTCTGCGACCACACCGACGCGATGGACGTCGTCGAAGGCGTCGTCAAGGCCGCCTACGACGCCGTGAGCGAGAACTGCCAGGAGGAACTCGAGGCGCTCGGTCTCGAGGAGGAGTTCGAGGCGCCCGAGGGTGACTTCCCCCGGATCAGCTACGAGGAGGCCATCGAACGGATCAACGCGACGGGCGAACTCGACGAGCAACTCGTCTGGGGCGACGACCTCTCGACGGAGGCCGAGAAGGCCCTCGGCGACGACGTCGGCGGCCACTACTTCATCACCGACTGGCCCAGCGAGATCAAGCCCTTCTACATCAAGGACCACGACGACGACGAACAGCTCTCGACCGGCTTCGACCTGATGCACCCGCGGATGGAACTGGTCTCCGGTGGACAGCGCGAACACCGCCACGAGAAACTCATCGAGGGCTTCGAGCAGCAGGGACTCGACCCCGACCAGTTCGAGTACTACACGAAGATGTTCAAGTACGGCATGCCGCCCCACGCCGGCTTCGGCCTCGGCGGCGAGCGCCTGATCATGACGATCCTCGGGCTGGACAACATTCGGGAAGCTGTTCTCTTCCCGAGAGACCGGCAACGACTCTCGCCGTAGGCGAGGTGGCTGTTCGTCGATCGGGAGCTCGCGGGATCTCCGATCCCGCGTTGTTCCCGCGAGATCGCCAGCGTTTGTCGTCGTAGGCGACAGACCTGAGAGCCAGCAAGACCGAGCAATTCGAGAGTCTTGCGGGATCGCCAGAGATTGAGCCCATGGGGCGAAATCTCTGGGAGCAAGCGGAAACCGCGAGCGTACGCGAAGCGCGTTTCCGCGTGATCGCCACCGTCTGAGTCCGTAGTGCGAATCCCTCGAAGAAAAATCGACGGGCCGACGAGGACGAGGTCCGGTTGGCCGTCGCTTACAGCCGGACGCGACGGGTCGAATCGTTGCCGGCGGCGTCGGTGACCCGGACCCTGACGTAGGTGCCGTCGTTGTAGAACGGCGGGTCGAGTTCGTGGGTCCCCGAGGCGCTCGGGCCGGAGACGCTCGTACGCGTGCTGTCCAGCCGGTTGCTGCTCGAGCCGAAGACGACGGACTGGACGGACGACAGGTCACCGTTGGCGTCCGAGACGGACCACTCGACGGTGATGTCGTTGCCCCAGTAGCTCCGTTGGTCCACCGACAGCGAGTCGATGGTCGGCGCGGCGTCCTCGCCGCCGTCGCCGTTGTCACCGTCGTCGCCGTCGCCGTTCCGGTCGACGCCGGGCTGGAAGTTGCTGATGTACGCCTGCCCGAAGCCGGTACTCGACTTGTAGGTCGTGTGGCTGCCGACGGAGTCGCTGACGTCGACGTCAGCGTAGTTGTCGGGCAGCGAGCCGCCGCCGAAGCCACAGTCCGCCGGCCCGTTCCCGAGCCGCGCGATGGAATCGTTCGTCGAGTAGTAGTTGCCGGCGAACGTCGCGACCTGGTCGATGGCGTCGTGGAACTCCGTCCCCTCGCAGGGCGCGTCACTGACCTCGTAGGAGCCGATGGAGTCGACGTTCGCGACTTGGAAGCGGCCGGCCGCGGCCGCCATGAACTCGAAGGCGACGATACCGCCCATCGAGTGGCCGAGGACCCGGATCGTCGTTCCCGGATTCGCCTGGATATACTCCTCCATCCAGTCGGCGAAGTCCGCGCCCTGCTGGCGGGCGCTGGACTCGGCCGAACTGGGAAGCCCGCTGTCGTCCCAGGTGACCGCGGTTACCGTCTCGGTGTTGCCGAACTCGCGAAGCGTCGACTGGAGGGTCTCCGACTGGCTGACGCTGGCCGACGAGCCGGTGTAGCCGTGGACGTTGAAGATCACCTCGTCCTCGCCCTGTGGGGCGTCGGTGACCGGCGAGATCCCGCCCCGCAGGTCGACCTCCATAATCTCGTCCGTGTCCGCGGCGGCCGATCCGGTCGTCGCCGCGAGTCCGGCCACACCGGCCACGGCCGCGCCGCCGTACTGCAGTATCGTCCGTCGGTTCGTCTCGATCGATTCGTCGTCGGAGTCGATCCGGTCGGTGTCGTCGTTCATTTCCGAGTAATTCATCGCTGCGCCCGGCACTATTCCTTTCCACTCGATACTGCGTTTATTTATATTTGGTCTAACTCCCACTGATCAGATCAGGTTCGCGGATCGGCGCGCGGCGTGAATCGGTAGTCGTTCGATGGTCCCAGAGACGACCGAGAACGGGATCGGATGCTGACCAAGCGGGAGGGATGTGACCTGCCCCGAGTGGCGAGGAAAAGCGGCGCTCGGACCGGCAGAATCGGTACGTAGTCCGCGGTTGGCGAGAGTCGGTCGTTAGAACCAACCCCAGCCGTCGTCGCCGTCACTGCCGTCGTCACCGCCGCCGCTGCTGTCACAGGAGCCGCTGTTGATGGCGTCGGCGAGGTCCGAACCGACGGCGCCGTCACCCAGATACTCGAGGTGACCCCCGACGCTGCCCGTGACGTCGACGTCCGTGTAGTTCGAGCCGGGATCGCAGCCGGCACCTTCGGTACCCAGTGCAGTGTCACCGAAGCCGCCGTAGGCCCCGCCGACCGTCGAGTCGTTATTCGAGTGGTAGTTGCGGACTTCGCAGGCGTTACCGAGCCCGGGGTTCCACGGGTCGCCACAGATCTCGGAGCCGTCGGCGGCCGCGCCGAGGCCGGCGACGGTCTCGATCTCGTAACCGCTGCTCAGCTTGGTCGCCGTCCAGTAGACGCAGCGGCCGCCCAGCGAGTGACCGACGAGGCGGATGTTGCCGCCGCCGTTGTCGTAGAACTCCTCGACGAGACCGGCGACGACGTCACCGACGTCTTCGGTGTCGGCCTCGGCACCGGCGAAATTGAGGGTAGTACCGGGCCACTCGATCGCGACGGTCTCGTCGGGCGAGTAGCCGCCCGACTCGAGGGAGCTTTCGACGTCGGAGGCCTGGCTCGAGGCGGTCGTGTCGCCGAACCAGCCGTGGATGAAGATCAGCAGTTCGTCGGTGACCGGCAGGCTGCCGTCGGCGCTCCAGCCACCGAACCAGCCGCCGTCGTCGATTTCGATCACGTCCGGGCCGCCCCACTGTGCGGACGCCGAACCGGACGTCGCGGCGAGTCCCGCGCCGCCGACGAGCGTCGTCCCGGTCGCCTTCAGGAGCGTTCGTCGAGTCGTGACGGTCCGGTCTGCTGCCGAATTCTGGCGTTGTTGGCGATTAGTGTCCGTCATACTGTACTAATTACTATCCCTGAATGTACGTTAGTCGTATCCGCTCACTTCTGCGTTCATTTATATTAACTCACATGCACTGCCCCGACAATTCCGACGGATCCGGACGGTGCGGCTCTATACAGGACGATCTATGGAATAGCGTACGCGCTGTCGAGGATCGCGTGGCGACTCCACTGGAGGCTCGAGACGTTCGGGCTCGGCGAGTCGCCGTCGCCTCGGTCGCGGGCCGACTCCGCGACGACGGAATCTACAAGGTTATACCGACCGAGTCGTAACCGTGGTGCAATGCGCGAGGAGGCGACGGCGTTCGTACCGGGGCACATCACGGGCTTTTTCAGCGCTCACCCAGACGACGATCCGACGAAGGCGGGCTCTCGCGGTGCGGGGCTGACCCTCACCGACGGGGTCGAGGTGACGGTCGAACCCGCCGACGGCGCGGAATCGACGATCGTTCTCGACGGCGAGGAGATCGACATCGAACCCGTCGACACCGTCCTCGAGACGCTCGAGGCGACGGCCCGCGTCGAGGCCGAGTCGGCGCTCCCGCTCGGGTCGGGCTTCGGCGTCTCGGGGGGGATGGCGCTGGGAACCGCGCTCGCGGCCAACCACGTGTTCGAGCGCAAACTCTCGTGGAACGAACTCGTCACGATCGCACACGGTGCGGAGGTACAGGCGGGGACGGGACTGGGCGACGTGGTCGCCCAGGCCGCCGGCGGCGTTCCGATTCGCCTGGAACCGGGCGGCCCGCAGGTGAACAAGCTGGACGCGATTCCCGCGCGAGCGCGCGTCGAGTACGTCTCGTTCGGGGAACTCTCGACGGCGGACGTGCTCTCGGGGGAGACCGACCGCCTCTCGGCGGCCGGAAAAGAGGCGCTCTCCCGGGTCGTCGAGGAGCCGACGCTGCTCTCCCTGATGTACGCCTCGCGGCTGTTCGCTCGCGAGGCGGAGTTGCTGACCGATCAGGTCGCGCGGACCATCGGTGACGTGACCGACGCCGGCGGGCAGGCGTCGATGGCCATGCTGGGCGAGACCGTCTTCGCGCTCGGGACGGGGCTCTCCGACGCCGGATACGACCCGAGCGTTTGCGCGACCCATCCTGCCGGCGCGATGCTCAAGTGATCTGTCAGCTGTAGCGATCCCCACAGATCGTCCCGCGAATCGAAACCAACGAGTCAGATCGTTCGCCGGATCGCTCGCTTCAGTTCGTCTCATTTACTCCAGCCCGCCCGGGTATTGTGGGATTCATAACATATCAAAATTCAGAATATTGGCCGGAGGTTTATTATGATGGGTTCCAGTTATCAGCTCAAGTTTACGAATGTCTTCAACCAGTGAAATTCATCGGAAACTGTTTCGGCTGTACGAACACTACGTCGGGGAACCCGACTCGAGCAAGGACGTCTACGGCTACTGGGTCTTCATCGTCGGCTACCTCCTGGGTGCGGCCGGAATCTTCACGTTCGTCGTCGGCTACGCCGGCAACGCGGAGTCGTACGCGTTGATCAAGATCTCGGGAGTCACGGCCGCGGCTGGACTCGCGCTCTGTCTGTTCGGGATCGTCCTGATGTTGCCGGTACGCAGGATCGGGATCTACGTGAGCGCGCTGGGACTGCTCATCGCGATCGGGGGCGTCGTCTTCTTCGGCTGGGCGTACCCGTACAACTGGCGCGATCTGGGTACAGACTACAGCGTGCAGGTCGTCGCCGTCTACGCGGCCGGTATCGGCCTCATCGCGGGCGTCACGGCGCTCGTTCCGATCCTCACGGGACGGAAAGGCATGTTCGTCGAGGAGGAAGGCGCGACCGACGATCCGGATATTCTCACGGGCGACTCGCTCGAGGGCGCCCAGTTCGCCGTCTTCCGCGACGAGGACGGCGACTGGCAGTGGCACGTGCTCCACCTCGAGGCGCTGGCGGGCAGCGATCACAGCGCCGCGACCCGCCCCGAGGCGACCGAGAGCATCGAGCGCGTCCAGTCTCAGATCAGCTCCGCGGGGCTGATGGAGCTGACGACCTCCGCGTTCCGCCTCTACGAGGACCGCGACGGCACCTGGCAGTGGACGCTCGCCCGCGACGACGGCAGCGTCGTCGGCTCGAGCACCGCCGAGTTCGACCAGCGCGACGGCGCGGAGAACTCGGTCAGCTTCATGAAGGACCGCGGCCCGGACGCGGACGTCATCGAGATCGAGGGCGCCGCGTTCACCTACGAGGAGAAGCGCGACCAGTGGTACTGGCAACTGGTCGACGACGACCGCAACCCGCTGGCCTCGAGCGACACGGGGTACCGGACGCAGGAAGCGGCCGAGGACGCCGCCCAGACGTTCGCCGAGCGCTTCGACCGCGCCCGACTGCTCGACATCGAGCACGTCGGGGTCGAACTCGTCGAACGCGACGGCGAGTGGACGTGGCGGTTCGTCGACGCCGACGACGAGGCCATCGCCACGGCCTCCGACTCGTTCGAGGGCCGCCGGGACGCCGAGGAAGCCGCCGAGGCGCTGCTCCCGGCACTCGAGGAGGCGTCGGTGACCGTCGCCGGCGACCCCACCTACGAACTGTACGAGTCCGGCGAGCAGTGGCGCTGGCGGCTCGTCGACGAGGCCGAGCACGTCATCGCCCGCAGCCCGGACGCGGCGACGGCCCACGACACCGTCGAATCCGGCGCGGACGAGTTCGGCGACAACGCGCTCGAGGCCGACGTCGTCGAGATCGACGACGCGGAGTACGAGGTCTACCCCACCGCGAGCCAGCCGCCGGCCGGCGAGGACGACGACGACAACCTCCCGGCGACGGTCGACGAGGCGATGGCCGACGGCGGCACCGAAGTCACGTTCGGCGAGGGAACCGAGCAGGGGCCGAGCGGTCCCGACTGGCACTGGCGACTCGTCACCGAGGACCGGGAGATCGTCGCCGCGAGCACCGAACCCCACCCCGACGACGAGTCGGCGGCCGAGGCGATCGAGCGGGTCCGCGAACAGGCCGGCGAGGCCGACCTGATCGAGTTCGAGCACGCGGCGTTCCAGGTCTACGAGGCCGACTCCGGCGAGTGGCGCTGGCGGCTCATCGACGAGGACGGCAACGTGCTGGCCGACAGCGGCGAGGAACACACCTCCCGCGGCGAGGCCGCCGAGGCCATGATGACGCTCAAGGAGCAGGCCCCCGAGGCCGAACTGCTCGAGATCGAGACCGCCGCCTTCGAACTGTTCGTCAACGAGGACGACGAGTGGGGCTGGCGGCTCATCGACGAGGCCGGGAAACTGGTCGCCGAGGACCCCGCGACGCACCCGACCCGCGGGGCCGCCCGACAGGCGATGAACCGCCTGCTCGAGCACCTCGACTCCGACGTGCGGACGATGGATCGCGCCATCTTCCAGACGTACGCGGACGAGGACTGGCAGTGGCGGTTCGTCCTGCCGACGGGCGAGACCGTCGCCGAGGCCGGCGAGGCCCACCCCACCCGCGACGAACTCGTCGAGAGCGTCGACGACGTGCGCGAGGCGGCCGCGTCCGCCCAGACGCACACGATCGGCGACGTCGCGGTGCAACTGTACGACAGCGGCGGCTGGCACTGGCGGCTGCTCGACCGCGACCGCGAGGAGATCGCCGACTCGACCGTCACCTACGATGACCGCGACGCCGCGATGGACGGCGCCGAGCAGTTGAAGTCGACCGTCGCCGACGCGCCGGTGTTCACCGTCGAGGACGCGGTCGTGCGACTCGACGACGAGGACGGCTGGACGTGGAACCTCGTCGACCGCGACCGCGAGGTCATCGCGAGTTCGGTCGGCGCCGTCGCGTCCAAGTCGGCGATCCTCTCGGACATCGAGGACGTCCGACAGCTCGCGCCGATGGCCGGCCGGGTCGACTTCGACGTGGCCTCGTTCGAACTCGTCGCCGACGAGGAGGACCGCTGGCAGTGGCGGCTCATCGACGAGGACGGCCACACCATCGCGACCGGCACCGAGACCCACGAGTCCAGCGAGGCCGCCCGCGCGGCCCTCGAGGACGTCCGCGGACTGATCGCCGAGGCGAGCATCCTCGAGATCGACGGCGTCTCCTTCGAACTCCACACGGCCGACGAGGGCGAGGGCTGGGTCTGGCAGCTGATCGACGAGTACGGGACGACGATGGCCGAGAGCACCCAGACCTACGAGAGCCGCACCGAGGCCCGCGAGGCCATGAACGACGTGAAGGCCCACGCGCCCGACGGCTGGATCACCTTCACGGAGTAACCGCGCCGACGGCCGCGGCAGCCGCAGCGGTTCGAATCGCTCGCTGATCGACGCTCGTTTTCCCCCGTTCGTTCCGAACGTTTCACTGCGTTCGTCGTTTCACTGCGTTCGTTCTGGACGGTCGTCCGGCCGACGCGGTCGATTCGGATTCACCGCGTGCGCGAGGAGTTCTGCGGCGGACTCGAGGGGGTACTCGAGGACGCACTCGGGATTCTCGAGCAGCCATCCGACCAGGGGTTCCGACACCCGCGCGACCGGATTCCGGGTGTCGTAGTACGCGTCGTACACGGCCCGCATGTCCGCGGCTTCCATGTACAGATAGCACGCGTAGCCGTCCTCGCCGCGCTCGAGCACGAGCGACTCCGTGTACATCCGTTCGGCGTCCAGCATCTCCGCACTCCGGGATTCGATGCGGCCGAGGTCGAGGTCGCCGTCGATCACGCGCCGGCTCACGCGCTCGAACCAGTCGGCGAACCGTTCGGGGAGACCGGGTCTCAGCCGCATTCGAGCCAGATCGACGTCGATGCCCGGGACCGTGCCGTCGACGGCCACCGCGAGCGATCGCGTCTCGCCGGCGCTCGAATCACTGGGCGCGAGCGTCCGCGGTCGCGTCGGATTCGCGGCGTGGACGAGCAGCGATCGATCGGTCGGCCGGGTCGGTTCCTCGAGCGCGTCGTGAGCGATCGGAAACGCGTCGGCGACCGTCCGGTCGGGATCGGTCCACTCCGAGACGACGGCGCGCGGGACTTCGACGTACCAGACGAGTTCGGGCTCGTCTCCGCGTCGATCGAGAAAGAGCGAGGCCGTGCTCGCGCCCTCGAGGCCGAGCAACCGCCGCGAGTCGCTCCCGGTGAGCGTCCGTACCACGTGTTCGGTGACCGCGTCGACGCGGCCCGGGTCGATCCGCCGGCCGACGAGAAACGCGGCCCCGTGGCGTTCGGTGATGATGCGCTGCGCGTTCCCGGATGGCTCGCGCTGCTCGCTCGCGGACGGCTCCGTGCGGGAGCGGGACGCGGCGTACGCGGCGGCGCCGATCGCGCCGAGCGGGAGTCCGTAACGCAGCCACCGTCCGAGTCGTCGGTCCATACCGCCGATTGCAGCGGCGCCGTCCTCGAACTACTCCCGATACCTATCGGGGTTTTATGCGCTCTCGGCGACACGCTCGAGCCATGAAGTCGATGGGCATCCGGCTGCAGTACGCCCCGGAGGCGGTGCCGCCGCTTCACGAGGGGCTCTGCGAGTCGCCCGACCTCGAGCGGGAGGTCATCGTCGGCGGGCAGGCGGTCGACGGCGTCGAGACGATCACGTCGTTCGTCTACGGCGATCCCGAGGCCTACGAGGCGCTGCTGGCGGACCTGGAGACCGTTCTCGAGTACGATATCACGCCGACTGAGGACGGATTTTTCCTCTACCTTCGACGGGGGCTCGGTGCGGACGGCCTGTCGCTGTTGAACGCTCTCGCACAGGAGACCGTCGTGGTCGTACCGCCGATCGAGGTCCGTTCAGATCGGACGCTTCGGCTGACCGTCGTCGGCCACCCGGCCGCCCTCACCGCCGTGATGGACGAGGTGCCCGACGGGATGACCATGGACGTCCGCTGGGTGAGCGGCGACGTGACGGTCACCGGCACGTCGATCACCGACCGCCAGCAAGCGGCCCTTCGCGCGGCCCGGGCGGTCGGTTACTACGAGATTCCACGGGAATCGGGTATCGAGGCGGTCGCCGACGAACTCGAGTGTGCCGTCTCGACGGCGTCGGAACTCGTCCGCCGCGGCGAGGCGAACGCGGTCGACCGGGTGCTCGAGGATGAGCCCTCGTCGATCGGTGAATAGTTCCACCAACCTCTTTCTCTGTCGTTCGAAAGACGCTTCGCGTCTTTCGTGATCACGAGACGCCGAAGGCGTCTCGAACGACGCTCCTCCCCTTGCGCTCGGTCGCTCGGCGGATGGATCGACGCTTCGATAGGAATGGATGGTGAAGAAAACTGTCCTGCTATCGTGGCAACCGGGAATCGCCACGCCCTCCCCAACCGATTCGCTCACTCCGTTCGCTCATCCCTCGCACGAAATCGTCAGCCGCCCTCGCTATCGCTCGGTCGGCCGACAGCGCGCGCCACCGCACGCCGGTTTCTCAGCCGAGCGTGGTACGTTCTCAGCCGATACTGAACGCGGCTTTCACGGGAACTGCGGATAACGAAACCGTGAACCGATCTACTGTGAGTAACGGGAGATCACGCGGCGTCTCGCTTCCCGCAAACGGCCGTGTACGCGGTGCCGAGGAAGTGCGTGTCGACGAGTTCGCACGTATCGAAGACGTCGTCCAGCGACTCCGCGACGTCATCGTCGGGGTTCCAGTTCGCGTACCAGCGCAAGAACCGTCGGACGAAGGGGTTCAGGACTCGAGCGGGGCCGCTCGGAAACGGCCGAACGTCGACGACCGCGAGGCGCGCGCCGGGGACGAGTGACTGGGAGACGGTCTCCGCGGCGCGGCGAACGTCGGGCATAACCGAGAGGGAGAGCGTCGCGAGCGCCGCGTCGAAGGGCTCGTCGAACTCGACCGTCGTCGCGTCGGCCCGGAGCACCCGGACGTTCTCCCAGCCGTGTGCCTCGATTCGTTCGCGTGCGTTCTCGAGCATTCCGGGGCTGTAGTCGACGGCGACGAGTTCGCCCTCCGCGCCGATATCGCGTCGAACCCGCTCGAAGTTGACGCCGGGACCGCAGCCGATCTCGAGCACGCGGTCGCCCCGCTGCAGGTCGAGTCGGTCGATGGCCGCCTCGCGAATCGGTTCGAAATCTTTCTCGCTCATGCCGTACCAGTCGCTCCAGCGGTCCCAGACCGTCCGACTGCGCTCGAGGTGGTCGGCGTGGTCGTCGTCCGTGGCGGGGGGATCGGCTGTCGGGGTTCGGTCTCGTCGGTCCGTGACCATACGTGGAGATGCGTCGCCTCGAGTGAGTAGCTTCACGCGAAACCTATCGGGGCTTTATGAGTAGAACTGGCGACAGGATCGATTCCCCCGATCTAAACGGGATCCTCGCGAGTGCGATCGGACCGGCGCCGTTCGACCGGGCCGCGGGCAGTCGCCGGATCGGGCCGTTTTTTATCGATCGAACCAAGTGATCGATCGTGACCGATTACGACACCGTCTCCGCCGACGTCGAGCACGAGGAGGAGATTCCGGAGGACCACCCGAGATACCAGGACCTGCTCACCCGCCACCGAATCGAGAAGGGCGTCGAGAAGGGGATCACGCACCTGCAGGGGATGCACGCCGAGGGCCGGGGCAGCGCCTTCGATTACCTGCTCGGCGAGGAGACGATCCCCAGCGCCGACGAGGCCGAGCGGGCGGCCGCCGCGCACTTGCTGCTCGCCGAGCGGCCCGTGCTCTCGATCAACGGCAACGTCGCCGCGCTCGTCCCCGGCGAGATGGTCGACCTGGCCGAGGCCACCGGTGCCGACCTCGAGGTCAACCTCTTCAACCGCACCGACGAGCGAATTCAGGCGATCGCCGACCACCTCCGCGAGCACGGCGCCGAGAACGTTAGGGGGCTCGAGGCCGACGCGCGGATTCCGAACCTGGACCACCAGCGCGCGAAGGTCGACGCGGACGGGATCTACGCGGCCGACGTCGTGCTCGTCCCCCTCGAGGACGGCGACCGCGCCGAGGCGTTAGACGAGATGGACAAGGTCGAAATCGTGATCGACCTCAACCCGCTCTCGCGGTCGCCGCAGGTCGCGGACGTGCCGATCGTCGACAACATCATCCGCGCCGTCCCGAACATGACCGAGCACGCGCGGGAACTCGCCGACGCCGACGAGACGTCGTTGCGAGCGATCATCGAGGAATTCGATCGGGAGGCGGCCCTCGAGGCCGCCGAGGACCGGATTCGGTCGGGTGAGCTATAGCGACTGACTCGAGGTGCGACCCGCCCCAATCGGGACTCAGAATCGGTCCGTGATCGTCGGCGAGACGGCGTCGCGCGCGTCCTCGCGATCGATGACGTAGTTCCGTTCGGCGTCGATACCGGGGAGTCGCGATTTTATCGACGCGATGCGTTCTTCGACCCGATAGTACGACAGCGAGAGGTACTCGCTGGCCGCCCGCGACAGGGAGTCGTCGATCTCGTAGGCGATCCCGTCGGAGCCGTTGAGACACCGCCGCTCGTAGTCGACGAGCCACTTCCGCGCCAGCCTGACGCCCTTCTCGGCGTCGTACGCCCGCGCGACGTAGTGTTTGTACGGATGCCGGATCCACGAGTGCTCCCAGTGGGCGTAGACGTCCACCTTCTCGGCGTCCTCGATCGCGTGGAGTACGACGTGGAGCTGGTCGTCCGCGAGCGGCGACGGCCGCCACACCCACGATCCCTCCGAGGTGTTGCCGTCCAGCCGGACCTACAGCGACGCGATGGGGTTGCGCGAGAAGCCGAGGTCCTCGAGGATCGACTCGAGTCGGGCCTCCGAACAGTGGGCCGTCAGCGCGTACTCGTCGGCCGTGGTGTGGCTGACGGCGTAGCCGCCGAAGCTGCCCTCGAAGAGGTAGTGAAGCTGGGGCAGGAGGCTTCGCCGGAGGGCGTTGATGGCGTCCTCTCTGTAGGTCATCGTCGGGCCGAGTACGCGAGCCAGCGGCAAGTGTATTCGGGACGCTCCCGCGGCTATCATGGCCGGGCCTGCCACAGCCGGTAGAAACGTTAGGGGGATCACTGCCGACAGTCTGACCGATGACCGAGTCGATCGATCCGCCGGACGACGACGATATCGTCGCGCGCCGCGAACTCGAGACGACCCGGAACGCACCGGCGGTCCAGCTCGTGGAGCTCGTCGCCGAGCTCGAGGAGACCGACGCAATGAACCTCGCACCGATCTACGACCGCGCCGACGATCTGGTCGCCGATCTCTTCACGTCGCCGCCGGAGCCGGACGCCGACGCCGAACTCGAATTTTCCTATCACGGCTATCGCATCCACGTTCAGCAAGATGGGACCGTCACGGTTCGACGGGATCTGGCGGAATCGGCATAACGCTCGCTGAGCCGCCTCGCGGTGGCGGTTCGTGACGTGCTCCTCACCCGCCGACTGGGTTCGAAGTGACTCGATTTCTTTCGAATCGGTAACTACTATTCCCTCACGGGTCGAATCGCGGACCGATGCCATCGCTCGAGCCACCGTGTCTGCGATCCGAACACGCCTCCCGCGGCGCGGCCGAGAGAGCGAAACTGGGCGGACGAGTCGGCGGCGTTGCCGGACCCGCGGGCGGAGCGGTCGGGGTCGGCGTCGGTGCGGCGACCGGCTACCTCGCGGGAACGGCCCGCGAGCGGGTCGAGTCGCTGAAACCGTTTTGAGAGCGGCCGACGCGTTCACAAAGTCATAAATCCGTCCGCTGATTTCACTTCGACAGGAATGGATACCTACGACCTGATCACCCGAAACGCCGAGGAGGTCGTGACCGACGAGGAGGTGCGCGAACTCGCCGACGATCCCGACGGCAAGCGCGCTTACGTCGGTTACGAGCCCTCGGGCGTGCTCCACCTCGGCCACCTGCTGACGGCGAACAAGCTCATCGACCTGCAGGAGGCGGGCATGGGGGTCGTCGTCCTGCTGGCGGACGTCCACGCCTACCTCAACGGGAAGGGCACCTTCGAGGAGATTCGCGACACCGCAGAACAGATGAAGGCGCAGTTCGTCGCCTACGGCCTCGACGAGGAGCAGACGGAGTTCGTCTACGGTTCCGAGTTCCAACTCGACGAGGAGTACGCCCTCGACTTACACGAACTCGAGCTCTCGACGACGCTCAACCGCGCTCAGCGCGCGATGGCCGAGATTCAGGGCGGCGAGACCGCGAAGGTGAGCCACGTCGTCTACCCGCTGATGCAGACGCTGGACATCGAGTACCTCGACCTCGACCTCGCCGTCGGCGGCCTCGACCAGCGCAAAGTCCACATGCTCGCTCGCGAGGAACTGCCCGAACTCGGCTACGACGTGCGGCCCGCCCTCCACACGCCCATCGTCGCCGACCTCACCAGCGGCGAGGGGAAGATGTCCTCGAGCGAGGGCGTCACCATCTCGATGGAGGACTCGACGGACGACCTCGAGGAGAAGGTCAACTCGGCGTTCTGTCCGCCGACCCGGGATCCAGAGGGCGACCTCGAGAACCCCGTGCTCGAACTCTTCGAGTACCACGTCTTCCCCCGTTTCGAGGAAGTCGTCGTCGAACGACCCGAGAAGTACGGCGGCGATCTGCGCTACGACGACTACGAGTCGCTGGCCGCGGACCTCGAGTCGGGCGAACTCCACCCCGCCGACGCGAAGGGGACGCTGGCGAGCTACCTGGACGAACTGATCGCGCCGGGTCGGGAGAAACTGCTCGAGATTCGGGGATAGGTCGGTCGATACGCCTCGCGCGTCGACTCACTCGACGAAGACGCCCTCGTCGTTCGTACCGAGGAGGCGACTGAAGATCTTCCCCTGCGCGGTCCGGAGGTGCTGTGAGAACGTCGCCGGCGAGATTCCCAGTTTCTCGGCGAGTTCGGCGGCCTCGTGTTTCCGCGGCCAGTCGTAGTAGCCGTTCATGTACGCGGTCAGGAACACTTCCCGCTGCCTGTCGGTGAGCGAATCGACGATCGTCTGCGTGAAATCGTGGTGCGTGAGCAGCGGCGTCGACCGCGACCGACTGCGATAGCCCTCGACGGTGGCCGTCGGGTGCTCCCGTTCGAACCGATCCACGAGTTTGGTTGCGGCGAACGGCGACGCCACTTCCGCGACGACGCGGCCGCTCCCGCCCTTGGCCTCGACGACTCGCGGAATGGCGCCGAATTCGACGGTCGTGATCGCGACGCAGCGCTCGCGGACGTGGAACCGGAGCCGGCCGCCGTCGTCGTGGCGCGCGATGAGTTCCGCGTCGACGTCGTCGCAGCCGTCGACCACGTTCAGGATCCGCTCCGGGTGTCCACCTTCGAGGGTGAAGTACTCGACGAACCCGTCCTCGGAGTGCGGAAAGATCACCTCGAGGTCGAGCCGACAGTCCTCGGTCCGCGACGCGTCGACGAACGGATACGACGGGTCGTCGACCCGAAACTCGACCTCGACGGCGTTCTTCTCGCTACGGCTTCGGCTCATCGGTGCTCGCCCTTCGCCCCCTCGGCACTGTTCTCTTTCGCAGTCCATAGCAGGGGGTATTTCGTTCGTCGCCGCGTTCGGTCACCGCTGGCTCGCCGGCCGCCGCTCGTCGATGGGTTGACGGGCTTCGCTCTCGAGTATCGTGGTATGTCTTTCCACCTCGAGCCGGAGCAGGAAGCGATCCGCGACGCGGTCCGGACGTTCGGCGAGAACGAGATCCGACCGGTCGCCGCGGAGTACGAGGCCGAACAACGGTATCCGGCGGAACTGCTCGCCGAGGCGGCCGCTCTCGATTTCGTCGCGCCGCACGTCCCGACAGAGTACGGCGGCGCCGGCATGGACCCGATTTCGACCGCGATCGTCACCGAGGAACTGTGGCGGGCCGATCCCGGCGTCGGCGGGTCGATCGCCGCCGCGGACTTCGGGACCGGGATGCTCGTCGAGTACGGCGACGAGTGGATGTGCGAGGAGTGGCTGCCCCGGATTACCGCTGGCGAGACGCCGATCGCGACCGGAATCTCAGAGCCGGCCCACGGATCGAACGTCGCAGGGATGGAGACGCGCGCCGAAAAGAGCGAGGCGCAGCGCGCCTCGGAACGGAGCGGCGCAGCCGCGGAGAAGGAGGGCGACGAGTACGTCATCGACGGCCAGAAGATGTGGATCACCAACGGGACGGTCGCGGACGTGACGATCATCATGGCCAAGACCTCGCCCGAGAAGGGCCACGCCGGGGTCACCGCCTTCCTCACGCCGACCGACGTCGAGGGGTACGAGGCGACGCCTATCACGAACAAACTGGGGATCGAGGCCCAGGACACCGCCGAGATCGTCCTCGACGGCCTCCGCGTCCCCGAGGAAAACGTCGTCGGCGAGGTCGACCGCGGCTTCTACCAGTTGATGGAGTTCTTCGCGCCGGCCCGCGTCGACGTCGCAGCGCAGGCGACCGGCGTGGCGCAGGCGGCCCTCGAGGCGGCCATCGACTACGCCGGCGAGCGCGAGCAGTTCGACCGACCGATTGCGGAGTTTCAGGCGATCCGACACAAGATCGCGGAGATGGCGACGGGGATCGAGGCGGGACGGTCGCTCGCCTATCGCGCCGCGAGCGCGCTCGAGTCCGGCGATGACGCCACCGCGACGAAACTCGCCGCGATGGCGAAACTGTTCGCCAGCGAGAACGCCGTCGACGTCACCGACGAGGCGCTGCAGGTCCACGGGGGCGCGGGCTACGTCTCGGACCACCCGGTCGAGCGGTTCTACCGGGACGCCCGGATCACCAAGATCTACGACGGCACGAGCGAGATCCAGAAGAACATCGTCGCGGATCAGTTGCTATAGCGGTCGGTGCGGGAGCCGCGATACCAGCAGTAGCAGGCGGCGCCGGGCGTCGCGATGGACGTTCCCGAGACTTGATGCGCAGCCGCGAGGATCCCGCCGACGGATGGGACCCACGACGGCGTCGATCCCGGCCGATTGAAGTACGAGCGCGCCCCTCTCGAGGGCATGAACGAGACGCGACGAGCGATCCTCGAGGCGCTGTCCGACGGGCCGGTCTCGGGGCCGGACCTGGCCGACTCGCTGGATATCTCGCGGGCGGCGGTCTGGAAGCACATCGACGGCCTGCGCGAGGCCGATTTCGAGATCGAGAGCGGACCGAACGGCTACGAACTGGTCGCCGTCGAGGCGTACAACGGCCCCGCCGTCGAGTTCGGCCTCGAGGCGCCGTTTACCGTCGAGTACCACGACTCGATCGGGAGCACCAACGACCGCGCGCGCGAACTCGCCGGCGAGGGGGCCGCGGACGTCGCGGTCGTGGCGGACGAACAGACGGGCAGCCGCGGCCGCCTCGAGCGGGAGTGGTCGGCGCCGTCGGGCGGCGTCTGGGTGAGCGTCGTCAGCCGACCCGAGATCGCGCCCGCACGGGCCCCGCTATACACGCTCGCGGCGTCGGTCGCGACGGCGCGGGCGGCCCGCGAGGCTGGGGTGGACGCTCGGATCAAGTGGCCCAACGACGTGGTGGTCCCGGTCGGGTCGGAGGGCGACTACCGGAAGCTCGCGGGGATCCTCACGGAGATGGAGGGCGAAACCGACCGCGTCGACTGGCTCGTCGTCGGGATCGGCGTCAACGCGAACCTCGACGCCGACGCGCTTCCGGAGGGCGCGACGAGCGTTCGGGACGAGGCTGGCGACGTCGACCGCCGACTGTTCGTCCAGCGACTGCTCGAGGAGTTCGACGGCTCCCGGAACGACCTCGAGTCGGTCCTCCCGGCCTGGCGCGACCTGGCGCTGACGCTGGGGCAGCGAGTCAGGGTTGACCGGCCCTCGGGCGAACTGGTCGGCGAGGCTGTCGACGTCACGGCGTCGGGCGCGCTCGTCGTCGAGACCGACGACGGCCGGGAGACGGTGTCGGCGGGCGACTGCGAGCACTTGCGCCCCGTCTAAGGAGAGTATTGCCGATCACTCGGCAGCGACGCGTTCGCGGTCCCGCTGCTCCTCGCGCTCCGTCGGTTCGACCTGCACGGTCAGCACCGGTACGTCCGCCCTGCGGACGACGCGCTCGGTCACGCTGCCCAGCAGGAGGCGATCGATGCCGCCGCGGCCGTGGGTTCCCATGACCACGAGGTCGCACTCGCCCGGTCGGGCCTGGTCGACGATGACGCGACTCGGCGCCCCCTCGAGGACCTTCGTTTCGACGTCGACGTCGTCGGGCGCGAGCTCCTCGACCCGCTCGACGGCCTGCTCGCCCTCGTCCCGGAGCGCGCCGCTGATCCCCTCCATGGCGGTTTCCATGGGGAGGCCGCCGTAGTTGGCGACGCTGACGACGTAGACCGTCCGGACCGTCGCGTCGTGCGTGCGCGCCAGATCGAACGCGTAGTCGACGGCGCGTTCGACCTCCGGCGACCCGTCGGTCGGAACGAGGATGCAGTCGTACATGTTATATGTGATCATACAACACGGAGTTACAATAACGTTTCCACGGCTCGAGCGGACCGTCAACCGAAGCGATAGGAGGATGAGCCGGTCAGATCGTCTCGGTTCCGAACACGACCTCGCGGACGTCGTCGACGCCGGCCCGTCGGACGACGGCGCGGACGGGATCCCGCGCGCCGGCGAGGTTGTGCGAGTCGCCGTCCAGTACCAGTAGGCGTGCCTCTCGACCGGGTTCGACGAGGCCGTACTCGCGGTCGGCGATCTCCGCGCCGTTGACCGTGGCCATCCGGAGGATCTCGTCGGCCGGCAGCTCCGAGAGCTTGGTGAGGAACTCCATCTCCCGGAACATCGACGGCGAGTTGAGCATCACGTTGTCGGTCCCGAGAGCCAGCGTCGTACGCTCACTGAGTTCCTCGTATGGCGACAGTCCGACGTCGGTCACGAGGTTCGAGCGCGGACAGACCACGATCGGAACCTGCTGTTCCGCGACGCGCTCGAGGTGATCCGGCTCCGGGTGAACCATGTGAACCAGAAACTCCGGTTCGAGGTCCAGCGCGGGATCGATATCGCTGGAATCGACCTCGCCGGCGTGGATGCCGAACGGTTTGCCCGCCTCGCGGGTCGCCGCCCGCTCGGCCCCGAACTCGGAGTCGTTGGCGCCGCTCGCGCCGAACCCGTCGCCGGCGCGCATCGCGTCGATCGAGCCCCGGGCGAACGAGAGCGCGTCGATCGCGAGGCCGTCGGCGGCCCGCTCGAGGGTCTCGACGCCCTCGACGCCGCCCTCGCGGAAGTCGAGACAGGCGGCGGTCCCCGATTCCTGCATGAACTGCAGCGACCGGCGCATCGCGGCGGCGAGTTCGTCTTGCGACGCCGCCCGGAGGAGCCGGTGTTTCAGCCCGTCTGGCGGCGCGACCAGTTCCTCGAGCGAGAGGCCGCCGCCGGCCTCCTTCGCGATCGAGTCGCCGATGTGCGTGTGGGCGTTGACGAACGCCGGGAGGATGATATCGTCGCTCTCCACCGCCGTCTCTTCGATCGCTTCGATCCGTCCGTCGTCGTCGATCACGACGCGACCCTCGACGGGTTCGAACTCGCGGCCTCTGAGGATGGTCCCCGTTCGTTCCATACGGCTGTCTACGTCGTCTGCGCCTTCAACGATTCGACGTCGGGCGGCCGACCGACCGACTCTCCGTGTCATTGCTGTCCGCGGTACCAGCTAACGACGGCAACACAGGCAAGCGACTGGACAGTTTTGTCTGTTAGCATGAATCAGATCGAGGTGTTCGCGGAGATCGACGCCCCGCCCGAGGTCGTCTGGGATGTCCTCCTCGAGTTCGAGAGCTATCCCGAGTGGAATCCGTTCGTCCGCGCGATCGAGGGCGATCCGACCAAGGGCGAACACCTCCGGGTGCGGATCGACCCGCCGGACTCCCGCGGGATGACCTTCAAACCCGAAGTCGTCGCCGTCGAGGAGAACCGCCGGCTCGCGTGGCTCGGCCGACTGGTCGTCCCCTTCGCTTTCGACGGCTACCACGAGTTCCGCCTCGAGCCGGTCGGGGACGGCGAGCGGACGCGACTGCTCCACCGGGAGACGTTCCGCGGCGCGCTCGTCCCGCTGTTGTTGAACCGAGATTCGCTCGAGGCCGGGTTCGCCGCGATGAACGCCGCGGTCAAGGAGCGGGCGGAGCGCCGCGTCGCGGCGGCGGAGTAGGGAACCCGACGGCAGTTCCGGGATCCGACGGGGGAGAAGCCGTGGCGTGTGCATGGCCGCTGCTCTCGGTGACGTGGTTCCCACGAGGGGCATAGGATTTTCCGATCGACTGACGGAGACGCTGCCGTTCGGCGAACGCGGCCTCGAATATCAGTGTCCCGCGTGCGGAACCGTTTTCGATACGGCACACCACCGATGCCAGGAGTGCGGCGAACTCGACGTTCGCGAACGGGGGAGTTTCGAATTTCATCCGAAGTAGCGTCCAGAAATCGCTTTCTCGAGTAATCTCGCCGATCCCGGTAGTCCGGAGGTTCAAGTACGGACGGGCGGCCAGCACCGGCGATGGAGTGCCAGCCCAGCCGCCCCCGTCCCCCGAGGACCGTCCACGATCGCTCGTCGCGTCCAAGTCGGGTGGGCGATGGGGCATAGAGCGCTCGTCGCCTACCGACGACCCGACCGCCGGTACGACCTGCGATACAGCCACTGGGGCGGCGACGCGTCCCTCGGCGAGCGGATCACCGCCGAGACGCCGCTGGCCGACGGCACCGTCGACGCCGAGGTGCTCGCGTCCGGGATCGATCGCGACCGGATCCTGACCGAGTACCTCGACCCCTGCGTCCATGAAGCGCTGTATCTCGTCGAACCCGGCGGTGACTACCACGTGTCCGCCTACCGAGTCTGCTGGCTCGAGTGGGGTGACGGTCGCGACGACGGCCGCGGGGCGATCGTCGCCGTCGCGAACGACGCCGCCGACCGTCGCGTGCGGACGTGGTTTCGCGCGACCAAGACGGCGCTGGCCGACGTGATCGAGATGGGGGCGCTCTCGCGACGGGCGGCCCAGGCGTACCTCGAGGCGCGCGTCTGCGAGGACGAGGACGGGACGGTCTACACGTACGGCCGCGGTTCGGACGAGGGGACGTACGAGCCCCCACCCGACTGGTGGCTCGAGGGCGACGGCCGGCAGAACCGTGACGGTACCGGTCCGCGAAACCGCGACGGCGAAGGCTCGCTGAGCCGCGACGACGACGGAACAGACGCCGGACGGCGGCGGTCCGACGAGGAGGACGACCGCCGCTAGTCGCTCTCCGTCCCGCTCCAGCGGGCGTCGGCCAGCGTCCGCTGGACGACGTCGTTGCCGACCGCCTCCGCGAGCGTCTCGAAGCCCACGCGTTCGCCGCGGTCGTCCGCGTTCGCCACGAGTCGCGAGACGATGAACTCCGGCGTCGACCGCCCGACCGTGTCGAAGCGTGGCTGGTAGTCGACCAGCAACTCGAGGTCGGGGTTCAGTCCCTCCGCGAAGATGCCGTCGACCCGCGCTTCCGGGGGCAGGGGCTCGAGGTCGTCCGCGAGGTGGGTGACGAACACGCCCAGCGCCTCGCGGTCGACGGTCAGCGTCACCAGGCCGTGCAGGAGGTCGGCCGCGCTGCCGGGTTCGGTGATCGCCTCGAACTCGTCGACCAGCATCAGGGTGCGCCCGCCGGCCGACAGCGGCGGCACGATCGAGCGCAGCGTGGACTCGAGGACGCCAGCGTTGAAACTCGCGTGGCGGCGGTGGAAGACCAGCGCGTCGACCGGCGTCATCTCGGCGCGGTCGGCGGGGACGGGCAGCCCCATCATCGCCAGCAGGACGATCTGACACAGCGTCTCGAGCAGGGTCGTCTTCCCGCCGCTGTTGGCCCCGGTGAGGACGGAGACGCGCTCCTCGCCGGGCACCGCGTTCACGCCGGCCGGCACGTCGGTCACCGTGTGTTCGCCGAGCGCGTAGGTGACCGGCTGGACCGCCTCCTCGTCGGTCACCGCGAGCGTGAGGTTGCGAGCGTTCACGACGGAGACGGCGGCGTCCTGCCCGTCGCGGAACACCGGCCGCGTGCAGTCGTACTCGAGCGCGAACCGGGCCAGCGAGAGGTGGAGGGCGATGTCGTCGACCGCCGACACCGCCTGATCGACGGCCTCGCGGTTGTCCGCGAGGGTCCCCTTCAGGTCGCTCGCGACCAGCACCTCGCGCTCGTCGATCGCGGCGGTGAGATCGCTCCGGAGGGTTCGCAGCGTGGCGCCGACGAAGTCCGTCGCGTCGGTCGCGTCGGTCGGCATCGCCTCGCGCACTCGATCGATCGTCACCTCGGTCTCGGTCAGCAGGTGATCCTCGAAGGCCTCGCGGAACTGGCCGACGTCGCGGACGCCATCGTCGCGCAACTCCTCGATCAACTCGAGGGCGTTGGCGTCCATGTCCTCGATCGTCCCCAGCGCCGCCCGGTAGCGGTCGAGTTCCTCGTCGGCGCCCTCGCGCACGCGGCCGTCGTCGAGCGCCGCGAGCGCCTCGGCGGCCTCCTCGAGTCGCTCCCGCTCTAAGTCGGCGACGGCGGCGAACGGTCCGGAATCCACGCCGGCCTCGAGCAGGGCGAGCGCGGCCTCGACGGCGGCGTGTTCGCTCT